>NZ_JBEZHO010000060.1:0-56437 GCF_040650615.1 Streptomyces sp. NPDC048643 | reverse complement strand
ACGCGGAGGTCCCCGACGACGTCGTCTTCACCGTCGAGTACTCCGTCCGCACCGCCTGGACGGCCGTCGCCCAGCTCCTGAACCTCGACAGGCCGTCCGCGCACGCCCGGCACGTCGGGTCAGCGGAGTCCGAGTGCCTTGTCGGCGGCGGCCACGGAGGGCTTCCACCACGTCGTCACGGGTTCCCACACCCGGACGGTGGCACCGGCGCCCAGCTCACGCGCCGTGAAGGACCGGCCGGCGAGCGAGGGGTCGGCCGAGACGGTGACCGAACGGACCCGGCGGGCCTCCGGATCGGCCGGGTCGGCGATCGTCAGCACGGACGCGTACGCGGTCCGGCCCGCGGCGAGGCGGTACGGACCGCTCTCCCCGGCGGGCTTCGGCAGGGCGGCGCCGTCGAGGTCGCCGAAGGTGACGGTGGGGATGCGGTCGACCGTGCAGGCGCGGGTCGACCGGTTGGTCACGCGGAGGTGCAGGACACGTGGGTCCGAGGCCCGCTCCGCCCGCAGACGGAGGGCTTTCGCGGTGCACTTCGCGGGTGCGGCGGCTTTCGAGGACGGTGCGCCGGACGGGCCGGAGGGCGCGGCCACGGCGCTGCTTCCGGAGGCGGCGAGGAGCAGCGCGGCGGCGACGGCGGGTACGGCGAGGACGGGTCGGATACGCATCGGTGGTGTTCCCCCTGCTGTGGTCACGTGCGGGTGCGGGTGCGCCCCGACCGGCCGGTGGGCCGGTCGGGGCGGTGCCTGCCCAGTGTGACCTTCGGCGGGTACGAGAGGTTGTACCCGATGCGTCCGTGTCGGGCCCGGTGTCCGAGTGGGTCGGTCGTCAAGTCCAGGGGAGGCGTCTGGGCCGTTCGGGGCGTCGCGGACCGTGCGAGGGGGCCGCCGGCGCCGTCCCCGCCCGCACGGCGCCGCCGGGCGTCAGTCGTCCGTGTCCTCCGGGCCGCAGGAACTGCCGCTGTCCGGCAGCGAGCCGTACAGCAGGTAGTCGTCGACCTTCTGGTGCACGCACTTCGAGGAGGCGTATCCGGTGTGCCCCTCGCCCTTGTTGTCGAGCACGACCGCCGCCGAGCCGAGCCGCTTGGCGGTCTCCTCCGTCCAGCGGTACGGGGTCGCCGGGTCCCCGCGGGTGCCGACGAGCAGCATCTTCGAGGTGTTCACGTCGCGGACGTCGTCGCGGATGTAGTCGGTGCCCTTGGCCCGGCCGTAACACATCAGCACCTGGGTGAGGCGGTACTGCCCGAAGACCGGGGACGCCTCCTCGTAGGCCGCGCGCAGCTTGCCCATGTCGCGGGTGATCTCGTCGGCGCCGGGGCGGTCGGGGTCGTCGGCGCAGTTGATCGCCATCAGGGCGGCCGGGAGGTTGTCGAGCGGGACTTCCTCGTCGTCCACGAGTCCGCCGTGCTTCTGCTTGTCCCGGGCGTTCTCCCTGCGGCCGTCCTTCTCCCGCTTCCCGTCCTTCTCCCGCTTCCCGTCCTTCTCCCGAACGGGCGCCGACACGTCGGGCAGCGAGGCGCCCCCGGAGAGCTGCGTGAGTCCGTGCGTGTCGCCGTCCTGGACCAGCAGGCTCAGTGCCTGTTCGAGGGAGGGCCACATCTCCTTGCTGTACAGGGCCTGGCTGATCGACCCCACCAGGTCCTGCCCGGAGAACTCCTGGCCGTAGTCCGACGGTACGGGCTCGTCGTCGAGCGAGTCGACGAGCTGGACCACCTGCTCGCGGGCGCTGCGCGCGTCCTGTCCGAAGGGGCAGGCCATGTTCTGCGTGCACCAGGTGATGAAGTCGTCGAGCGCCGTCTGCTGTCCCTCGGCGCCGGTCAGTCCCTGCTCGGCGATCGGCTCGGTGAGGGTGTCGACGCCGTCGAGCACCATTCGGCCCGTCTTCTTGGGGAACTGGGCCGCGTACACCGCTCCGAGCCGGGTCCCGTACGAGAAGCCGAGGTAGTTGAGCTTCTTGTCGCCGAGGGCCTGACGCATGATGTCCATGTCCCGGGAGGCGTTGACCGTGCCGATGTGGGGGAGGACCGGACCCGAGTGCTGTGCGCACTCCTCGGCGGCCTTCTTCACCGCCTTGAGCGCCGAGCGCACCGAGGCGCTGTCGGTGCCCTCCGCGCTGTCGTCAGTGGCCTGGGATATGTCGTCGACCCCCTCGCCGCAGCTGACCGGCGAGGACCGGCCGACCCCGCGCGGGTCGAACGTCACCACGTCGTAGCCGTTGGTCAGTCCCATGAACTCCTTGCCGCCCAGTGCGAGTTGGGGGATGCCGGCGCCACCGGGACCGCCGAAGTTCAGCAGCACCGATCCGCGCGAGGAACCCGTCGCCCGGTAGCGGGCCAGTGCCAGGTCCAGGGTCCCGCCGTCCGGCTTGTCGTAGTCGAGGGGCACGGTGACCTTGCCGCACTGCAGATCCTTGGGCATGCCCTCGCCCTCGCAGGCCGCCCAGGTGACCTTCTGCCGGTAGAACCGGGACAGGTCGGGATCCTCGGCGGTCGCCGTCGTCGGCAGACCCGCCGCCAGCAGCGTCAGCGTCGCGGTCGCGGTTCCCACGACCGCGCAGCGTTGGTGCATGGACAGCATGCAAGCCTCCAGGGTCGCCCTGCGGTGGACCGGCGTACCCCCTGGATCACGATAGGCGCGGGTGTGGAGGCACGCCTCCGGGCGGACTCGTCCGGCCCACCGGGCGAGCGGGACCGTTCCCCGTGTCCTACTCTGCGTGACTCGGTAACTCGTACGGGTAACGGTGGCAGTTCGATATGTCTGACGCTCGATGGGGTGAAAGACCGTTTAGCCATAACTCGGATGGGTCTTGTGCGTTTTAGGCAGTGCGGGTGAGTGCCCGTGACCTTGTCTGGAAGGCAGTGAACCTATGAAACGGGTGACCCGAAATGGTTTGATCGCCGCGGCCGCCGCCTCGGGCGCGCTGGCCGCGACCATGCCGGCCCACGCCGACTCGGCGGCGGACGGCACCTCGGCGGGATCGCCCGGGGTGATCTCCGGCAACACCGTCCAGCTCCCGGTCCACGTTCCGGTGAACGTGTGCGGGAACACGGTGAACGTCGTCGGTCTGCTCAACCCGGCCGCCGGCAACCGCTGCGCCAACCAGAGTGACGGCGGGGCGGCGACCCGCTCCTCCGGCAGTCGGCGGAGCGTCCCACCGGTCGCGCACGGTGACGTCGACGGGCGCCACGCGGGTGGGGCCGTCGGTGGGAACCAGGGCGGCGCGGTCGCCCACGGCGGTGCGAAGGACTCGCCGGGCCTGCTCTCCGGCAACGGTCTGCAGCTGCCGGTGCAGCTCCCCGTGAACGTGAGTGGCAACTCCGTGACGGTGGTCGGCCTCGGCAACGCCTCCGTGGGGAACGAGTCCACCAACACCTCGGGCGAGCGGCCCGAGCCCTCGCGGCCCGTGAACCCGGCTCCGAGGCCGTCCGTCGCCCCGCCCGTCGAGCACCCCGGGCACCCCGAGCGCGCCGTGCCCGGCGAGCTGCGGACGATGGGTGACTCCGAGGCCACCCTCGCCCACACCGGTGCGGACGGGACGCTGCCCGCCATCGCGGCGAGCGCGGCCATGCTGCTGGGCGGCGCGGTCATGTTCCGCCGGTTCCGCCCCGCCGCGGTGCGCTGACCCGGGGGATCACGGACAGGAGGCCCCACCGGACGGGTGACCGGCGGGGCCTCTCCCTTGTCTCCGTCCGTCTTCTCCACCGATTGCTCCGTCCGCGTCCTCCCCCGGGTGCTCCGCCGCCGTCCCGGCGGCGCCTTCCCGCACGTCCTTCGGGCTGGCCGAATCCCGTCCCGTGCGAGCGGCTCGTCGCTGCCATCGGCACGGAGATCGGCAAGGATGCTGCGCGTGCGTCCGGCGGGCGTACTCCGTGACCCCCACGCATTGGAGCGCCTCCATGACCTCTCCGGGACCCGACGGCCTCGTCGTCGCCCAGGCCTCACCCGCCGACTGGACGGTGGTCACCGGCTGGGCGGCGGACGAGGGATGGAATCCGGGGCTGTCCGACAGTGCGAGCTTCTTCGCCCAGGACCCCGAGGGGTTCTTCGTCGGGCGGGTCGACGGGGAGACGGTCTCGGCCATCTCGGTCGTCAACTACGGCGCGGACTACGCCTTCCTGGGCTTCTACCTCGTCCGCCCCGATCTGCGCGGCCGCGGCTACGGCCTCGCGACCTGGAAGGCCGCCCTCGCGCACGCCGGCGGACGCACCGTCGGCCTCGACGGAGTGGTCGCACAGCAGGAGAACTACCGCAGGTCCGGTTTCGAACTCGCCCACCGCACCGTCCGGTTCGGCGGTGTGGTGCCGGCCGGTGAGGAGTCGCCGGGAGTACGGCCGGCCGGGCCCGCCGACCACGCCGCGATCGTCGCGTACGACCGGGCGTGCACCCCCGCCGACCGGCCGGCGTTCCTGGGGTCGTGGCTGACCACACCCGGTCACCGCACCTTCGTCCGGCGCGCCGACGACGGCCGGCCGACCGGCTACGCCGTGCTCCGTCCGGCACGTGACGCGCTGCGCGTCGGCCCCTTGTTCGCGGACACCGCCGACGACGCCCGAGCCCTCTTCGCCGCGCTGGCCGCCGACGCCGACGGCAGGACGCTCGCCATCGACGTGCCCGAGACCAACGCCCCGGCCGTCGCCCTCGTGGAGAAGCTCGGCCTCGCCCTCTCGTTCGAGACGGCCCGCATGTACACCGGCCCGGTGCGGCCCTTCGCGGCGGAACGCGTCCACGGGGTCACCACGTTGGAACTCGGATAGCGGCCCCTCGCTCGGAACGGACCCCGACAGAACGCGGAGTCGCGGGGCCGGGTCGGGCGCGGCCGGTCAGCCGGCGAGTTCCCGCGCGCGCCGGGCCGCCTCACCGACCGGGCCGCGGTGCACGGGCCCGTGCCCCGGCAGCAGGACGTCGGCGTCCAGTCGCTCGATGTGCCGCAGCGAGTCGAGTGCGGCGGCGCGTTCGGTGTCGAACATCTCGTGCAGCAACTGCGGTCCCGGGGTCCGCGACGTCGGATGACCGCTGACCAGCGCGTCGCCGGAGATCAGGACACCCGCGTCCGGCAGGTGGTAGACGCAGTGGCCGGCGGTGTGTCCGGGCGTGTGCACCGGAACGGGGCGGCCGGGCAGATCGAGCGGCCCCGTCCCGGGGAACGCCTCCGGCTTCGCCATGCGGACGTCCGCCTTCCCGCCGGAGCGCAGCGCGCGCACCGCCCAGGGCAGTACACCGGGACGCCACGCCTGCCGCATCACCTCGCCGATGCTCACCTGATGGAGGAAATCGCGCCGCGCGTGCGGCACTTCCTCCTCGTGCAGCAGGACGGGTGTCCCGAACGTGCCGCTCAGGAACTCGGCGGAACCGAGGTGGTCGGTGTGCGCGTGCGTGACGAGGACGGCGGTCACGGCCTCCGGCCGGTGACCGAGGGCCGCCAGCGACGCCAGCAGCTCCTGGCGGTCGCCGGGGTACCCCGTGTCGATCAGGGTGACCGACTCTCCCTCGCTCAGCACCACCCAGTTCGTGTCGCTGCCGTGCACCAGATGCACTCCGGCGGCTGCCTCGACGATCGCTTCCTCGCGCATGACCATCCCGACGTTGACGACGTGCCGCCCGACCGGAGGGCCGGGCCGGGTCGAACGTATCGCGAGGCCCCGGACCCGAGCGGACCCGGCCCGACGGGTCGAGCATGAACGAGGGCTCCGCGCGCCGCACTTGAGGCGGCACGCCGGAGACCGGTGACGGTGGAGTGCGGGCGGACACGAGGCCCGGTGCGCCGGCCGGCGATCCGGACAGGCAGGGCCGTACCAGGAAATCGTGGTGCGTGGCGGTGTCCCAACTCCCTACACTCGCCACGGAATCACGCGCCGCCCTGCTGGCGCCGCGTGTCGTGACCGACGAGGGGAGACGGGCCATGCGTTACCGCACCGCTGTCGTCGTTCCCCGGTCACAGTTCGAGGTGATCCTCGTGTCTCCGGGAGCCCGGAACCGGCTGCGCGGCCGGGACCGGACGCCCGTGACGACCTTCTGACCTCCGCCCGCACGGCGGCGACCGCACGCGCAGTCGCCGCACCGCTGCCGGCCGGGGGCCCTCAACCGCCTGGTCACAGGCATGTCGTACGGGAATCGCGCCGACCCGCTCCGGATCGTCCGAAAGGCCAAGGGCCGTGCGTACCCAGCAGCACCGACACCTCACCGACTCCCTGACCGCCGTCCGCAACCTGGGCATCCTCGCCCACGTCGACGCCGGGAAGACCACCGTCACCGAACGGATCCTCTATGCCACCGGGACCACCCACCAACGCGGCGAGGTCCACGACGGCACCACCGTCACCGACTTCGACCCCCAGGAACGCGACCGCGGCATCACCATCTTCGCCGCGGCCGTCAGCTGTGCCTGGAACGGCCACCGGATCAACCTGATCGACACCCCGGGCCACGTCGACTTCTCCGACGAGGTGGAGCGCTCGCTCCGCGTCCTCGACGGCGCCGTCGCGGTGTTCGACGCCGTCGCCGGTGTGGAACCGCAGAGCGAGTCGGTGTGGCGGCGGGCCGACCGGCACGGCGTTCCGAGGATCGCCTTCGTGAACAAGCTGGACCGTGCCGGGGCCGACCTCGACACGGCGGTCGCGTCGATCCGCGAACGGCTCCACCCGGCGCCGCTGGTCGTCCAGTTGCCGATCGGCACCGAGGACGCCTTCACCGGCGTGGTGGACCTGCTGCGGATGCGGGCCCACGTGTGGGCCGACGGCGCCGAGACGGCCGAGGAGGGGCCGGTGCCCGGGGCGCTGACCGAGGAGGCGCACCGACGCCGCCGGCTCCTGGAGGAGGCCGTGGCGGACCTCCACCCGGCGGCTCTGGAGGAGTTCTGCACCCGGTCCACGGTCTCCGCCGCGACCCTGGCCGCCGCGCTGCGCGACCTGACCCGGACCGGTGAGGGTGTCGTCGTGCTGTGCGGCTCGGCGTACCGCAACCGGGGGATCGAACCCCTGCTGGAAGCGGTGGTGGCGTACCTGCCCTCGCCGCTCGACGTGCCGGCCGTACGCGGCACGCACGGCGGCGTGGAGCAGGAACGGGCGGCGGACCCCGAAGCCCCGTTCGCCGGGCTGGTGTTCAAGGTGAACGCCACGGCGACCGGACGGATGACGTACCTGCGGGTCTACGCGGGCACGGTGGAGAAGGGACAGGCGGTGACGGACGTGGGCACGGGACGCACCGAGCGCGTCGGACGGATCCTGCGGGTCCGCGCCGACCGCTACGCGGAACTGGAGCGCGCGGTGGCCGGTGACATCGTCGCGGTGATCGGGCCGAAGTCCGCCCGCGCCGGGGCGACACTCTGCGATCCGGCGGCGCCGCTGCTCCTCGAACCGCCCGCGGTCGCGGAACCCGTCGTGTCCGTGGCGGTCGAGGCGCGCAGGAACACCGAGACCGGCCGTCTGGTGGCGGCCCTGACCCGGCTGGTCGAGGAGGACCCCTCGCTGGTCGTCCGCACCGACGCGGAAACCGGTCAGACACTGCTGTCGGGCATGGGCGAACTGCACCTGGAGGTCGCGGTGGAGAAGGTCCGGCGCTCTCACGGGCTGGACGTCGCCGTCGGGCGGCCGCGCGTCTCCTACCGCGAGACGGTGGCCCGAGGGGTGTCCGGTCTGGTGTACCGGCACGTCAAACAGGACGGCGGCGCGGGGCAGTTCGCCCAGGTCGTGCTCGATGTCGAGCCGCTCGGGACCACTGCCGCGGACGGCGCCGAAGGGAGCGGGGCGTGCTTCGTGTTCCGTTCCGCCGTGGTCGGTGGACGGGTGCCGCAGGAGTACGTCCGTGCGGTGGAGGCCGGCTGCCGGGACGCGCTCGCCGAGGGTCCCCTCGGCGGTCACCCGGTGACCGGACTGCGCGTCACGCTCACCGACGGGGCGACCCATGCCAAGGACTCGTCGGAGATGGCGTTCCGTACGGCAGGCCGGCTCGGACTCCGTGAGGCACTGCGCGCCTGTGCAATGCAGCTGCTGGAACCGGTGGTCGAGGTCACGGTCACCGTGCCCGAGGACGCGGTCGGCGGAGTTCTCGGCGACCTCGCAGCGCGCCGCGGCCGGGTCACGGGCTCGCTCACCCGCGGAGGCACGGCGGTGCTCACCGCCACCGTGCCGCTGGCCGAACTCTTCGGCTACGCGACCCGGTTGCGCAGCCGGACCCAGGGCCGGGGGGTCTTCACGACCCGGCCCACGGGTCTGGCGCCGGCGCCGGGTCCGGTGCCCTCGACGGGGGTCGCGGCCCGGTGAGTGAAAGCGGGGGCGTCGCGCAGGCGACGCCCCCGCCCTGAAGAGCAGTTCGCCCATGACTGGCTCATGCCAACCGAACGACAGATGAAGGGGGTTGAGGGCCGGAGCCCGTCGCGCATCCGCGGGCGGACAACCGCTCAGCGCCGCCTGCGGGTTCGCTCGGCGCGTGGAGCGCTGACGAACTGCAGCTCCAGCGCGGCCGGCGGCTCGGCCATCCCGGGTCCGCCCGCGGCCGCCCAGGCCAGCAGGTCGTCCGTACAGCCGTCGTCCGTGGCGAAGCCCACCCAGGTCGGGCGGCCACCGCCACGACGTCCCGCCGACGAGGGCTGCACCACGACGACGTTCGCCTGGTCGCAGGGGCCGAGGCAGTCCGTCGTGCGCACGGTGAACCGCCCACCCGAGGCCTCCGCTCCGGCCCGCAGCCGTGCGAGCTGCCGGGCGTGGTCGATGTCCGGGAACTTGCGCGGGTCGCCGCAGCAGCACCCCCGGCAGACGACGAGGGTGCACGGCCGTGAGCGGGCGGCACCGACCGCCGTCGTACGAGAGAGTCCGCGCGGGGGGTCGACCGGCACCAGGGGAGGCCTTTCGCGAGAGGGAGCGGACGGTCCCGCCCGTGAACGCTCGCGGGCGGGTGTCCGGCGACCGTCCGGACCTGTCGCCCGAGGCCGCCGACAGCCACCGTACGAGACGTTTGCGCTGCTCAGTGGAGCGGGTCCGGCCGCGGAACGCGCGGCCCATCCGGCCCTCGTCCGAGAGGTGTTCGGCGGTCCGGCCGGTCTCGGTGAACGTGCGGGTCACCTCGCAGTCGACCACCACCTCCGCCTCGCCGTCGAGGAGCATCACGGGCACGGACGGCCGGAGTGCCCGCAGTGCGGGGGCTCCGGCCATCCGCCGTGTCCGGGCGGGACCGTCGGAAGTCGCGGCCCGGGTGCCGGGTGCCGGGTGCCGGGTGCCGGGTGAGGCATGTCGGCAACATGCCGAACAAAATTGTTGACAATCTTGTTGGTCTAGATTTACGTTCGACAGGCACTCACTCAGGGAGGGCGCAATGCAGAAGGAAGCCCGTCCAGGCACCGGCGAGCAGGCCAAGCAGCACGCGTTGGTGCAGCTGCGGCAGGCGATTCTGCGCGGAGAGATGGCACCGGCCCAGCGGCTGGTGGAGAACGAACTCGCCGAGCAGTTCGGCGTCACCCGGGCCAGCACCCGGGCGGCGTTGATCGAGCTGGAGTCGGAGGGACTGGTCGAGCGCATCCGCAACCGCGGATCGCGGGTCCGGGTCGTGACCGTCGAGGAGGCGGTCGCCATCACCGAATGCCGGATGGCACTCGAGGGACTCTGCGCGGCCAAGGCGGCCGTCGCGGCGACCGACGACCAGCTGGCCGAACTGGCCGAGCTGGGCGCGGCGATGTCCAAGGCGGTCGCCGACGGCGAACCCGTGACCTACTCCGAGCTGAACCACGAAGTACACGCCCGGATCAGGGAGTTCTCCGGCCAGCGGACGGCCGTCGAGCTCTTGGAGCGGCTCAACGCCCAACTGGTGCGCCATCGCTTCCAGTTGGCGCTGCGTCCCGGACGCGCGCAGCAGTCCCTGAGTGAGCACCTGGCCATGATCGAGGCGATCAGCGCCAGGGACCCGCAGGCGGCCGAAGCGGCCGTCCGCGCCCACCTCGGCAGCGTGATCGAAGCGCTGCGCGACTGACGTCCCGCGCGGCGACGCGCGGCACGACGGACATCCGAGGCGGGCACGCACCTGTCCACCAAGGAGATCTCTGCCATGACGCACGGCGACGCGCCCGCCTCCCCCGAACCCTCGGCCCCACCCGGTCGCGGGGCACCCCCCGCACGGTCGACCCTGGTCGTCACCGCGCACGCCGGAGACTTCGTCTGGCGGGCCGGCGGCGCCGTCGCGCTGGCCGGCTCCCGGGGCGAGAAGGTCACCATCGCCTGCCTGACCTTCGGCGAGCGCGGTGAGTCCGCCAAGGCGTGGCGCGCCGGCAAGAAGCTCGACGAGATCAAGGCGATACGCCGCGAAGAGGCGGAGAAGGCCGCCGCCACCCTCGGCGCCGAGGTCCGCTTCTTCGACGCGGGCGACTATCCGCTGACCCCGACCGCCGAACTCACCGACCGTCTGGTGGCGGTCTACCGCGCGACCCAGCCGGACGTCGTGCTCACCCACCCCACCGAGGACCCGTACAACGGCGACCACCCGGCGGCCAACCGCATGGCGCTGGAGGCGCGCGTCCTCGCCCAGGCCATCGGGTACCCCGGCGAGGGCGAGATCATCGGCGCACCGCCCGTCTTCTACTTCGAACCCCACCAGCCCGAGATGAGCGGCTTCCGCCCCGAAGTGCTGCTCGACATCACCGAGGTGTGGGAGACCAAGCGGCGGGCGATGGAGTGCCTCGGCGCGCAGCAGCACCTGTGGGAGTACTACACCGACCTCGCGGTACGCCGGGGGGTGCAGCTCAAGCGCAACGCCGGCCCCAACCTGGGCCTCGCCCACCGGACCATGGCCGAGGCGTACATGCGTCCCTACCCGCAGATCGCGAAGGAGCTGGCATGAGCGGCGTGATCGTCACCGGCCCACCGAAGGCGGATCCGAAGGACGTCGGGGCGATCGCCGCGTACGGTACCGCCACCGTGCACGAGGCGATGGGTCGCACCGGCCTGCTCGGCACCCGGCTGCGCCCCGTCCAGCAGGGCACCCGCATCGCCGGCACAGCGGTCACCGTGCTCTCGTGGCCCGGCGACAACCTCATGATCCACGCAGCGGTGGAGCAGTGCGGCGAGGGCGATGTCCTCGTCGTCACCACCACGTCCCCCTCCACGGACGGCATGTTCGGCGAACTGTTCGCCACCGCGCTCCAACGGCGCGGCGTACGCGGCCTGGTCATCGACGCCGGCGTCCGCGACACCGGGGAACTGCGCGCGATGGGCTTCCCCGTCTGGGCCGCCGCGGTCAGCCCGCAGGGCACGGTGAAGGCGACCGGCGGATCCGTCAACGTCCCGGTCGTCCTCGGCGGTCAGGTCGTCAGGCCCGGCGACGTGATCCTCGCCGACGACGACGGCGTGGTGTGCGTACCCCGTGCGGACGCCCGCCGTACCGCCGAGGCCTCCGAGGCCCGCGAACGCAAGGAGGCACTGGCCCGCGCCGCCTTCCAGGAAGGCGAACTCGGCCTGGACCGGTACGGGTTGCGCGACACCCTGGCCCGCCTCGGCGTCACCTACACGTCCTACGACGCGTACGTCCGGGACGGAGCCGCGCCGTGAGCGGACCCGAGGAACTGCGCTGCATGCTCCTGCGCGGCGGCACCTCCAAGGGCGCCTACTTCCTGGCCGGGGACCTCCCCGCGGAACCGGCGGAGCGCGACGACCTGCTGCTGCGCGTGATGGGCAGCCCCGACCCGCGCCAGATCGACGGCCTCGGCGGCGCGCACCCGCTGACCAGCAAGGTGGCCGTCGTCTCGGTGTCCGCCGACCCCGCCGCCGACATCGACTACCTGTTCCTCCAAGTAGGCGTCGAACGGGCGGAGGTGTCGGACCGTCAGAACTGTGGCAACCTCCTCGCGGGCGTCGGACCCTTCGCCGTCGAGCGCGGACTCGTCGAACCGGGGGAGGAGGGGCGCACCTCCGTCCGGATCCGCATGCTCAACTCCGGTGACCTGGCGGTCGTGAGCTTCCCCACCGAGGACGGGCGCGTCCTCTACACGGGCTCGGCCGAGATCTCCGGGGTGCCGGGGACCGCAGCCCCTGTGATCGTCGAATTCCCGCGGGGGAGCGGCCCGTTGCTGCCCACCGGACACGCCCGCGACACCGTCGCCGGGATCGCCGTGACCTGTGTGGACAACGGGATGCCCACCGTGCTGGTCACCGCCTCCTCGCTGGACGTCACCGGGTACGAGACCCCCAAGGACCTGGAGGAGGATCTCGCCCTGGCCGACCGGCTCCGCGAGATCCGCCTGGAGGCGGGCAAGCTGATGGGCCTCGGGGACGTCGAGAACGCCACCGTGCCCAAGGTGACGCTGCTGGCGCCGCCGCGCGCCGGGGGAGCCGTCACCACCCGCACCTTCATCCCGGTGCGCTGCCACACCTCCATCGGCGTCCTCGGTGCCGCGAGCGTCGCCGCGGGCCTGCGCGTGGAGGGCGGGGTCGGCGAAACCGTGGCCCGGCTGCCCGAGCACGGGGACCGGCTGCGGATCGAGCACCCGACCGGATACCTCGACATCGAGTCCGGACTCGCGTACGGCCCCGGAGGTGTCCCCGAGGCCCGGCGCACCGCGGTCGTCCGCACCGCACGCAAGATCTTCGACGGCACGGTCTTCCCCCGGCCTGCCGGAGCCGCACACCAACCCTGAGGAGGCCCCATGGCCCCGCCGCTCGGCGACATCGCCCACCTCGGGCACGTTGAACTGCTCACCCCCGACCTGGACGCCAGCGTCCGGTTCTTCACCGACTACCTCGGCCTGACCGAGAACGGCCGCTCCGGCGACTCCGTCCATCTGCGGACCTGGGACGACTACGAGCACCACAGTCTGACCCTCACCGCCCACTCCACCTCGGGCATCCGCCGCACCGCCCTGCGCGCCTCCAGCGAGGAGGCCCTCCAGCGCCGGGTCAAGGAGATCGAGAGCACCGGGCGCGGGGGCCGCTGGACCGATGACGAACCGGGCATCGGCCCCGTCTACGTCACCACCGACCCCGACGGCCACGAACTCGCCCTGTACTGGGAGAGCGAGTGGTACCGCGCGCCGGACCATCTGAAGCCGGGGCTGAAGAACCAGCCCCAGGCCAAGCCCGGCCACGGGGTCGGCGTGCGACGCCTGGACCACGTCAACTTCCTCGCCGCCGACGTGGCGGCCAGCGGCGACTTCGTGCGGGACGCGCTCGGAGCCCGACCGACCGAACAGATCCAGCTCGACAGCGGCAGGATCGCCGCACAGTGGCTGACGTTCAGCAACAAGTCGTACGACGTCGTCTACACGGAGGACTGGACGGGCTCGAACGGCCGGCTGCACCACATCGCCTTCGCCACCGACACCCGCGAGGACATCCTGCGCGCCGCCGATCTCGCCCTCGACACCGGCGTGTTCATCGAGACGGGCCCGCACAAGCACGCCATCCAGCAGACGTTCTTCCTCTACGTGTACGAACCCGGCGGCAACCGCGTCGAGTTGTGCAACCCGCTCACCCGTCTCGTCCTCGCCCCCGACTGGCCGCTGGTCACCTGGACCGAGAACGAGCGGAAGAAGGGCCAGGCCTGGGGGCTGAAGACCATCGAGTCCTTCCACACCCACGGAACGCCGCCCATCGGCTGATCGCGGCCCGCCCGCACCGGCGGTCGTCCACTGACCGGTGATCACGCGCGGCTCGGTGATCGTCCATGGCCCGGCTCGGGGCAGCCGGGCGCCGACCGATCGTTTGAGCGACCAGAACAAGCCAGTACGGGCGTACGGGCGGCACCGAACCGTGTGCCGCCCGTGCCCTTTTCATCTGCCCCTCAGCTCGTCATGGCACCGTCACGGCGGTGGCCTGATTCCCGCGTGGATTGTTGACAAAAGCGTTGACACTCTGGGGTCCACTCCCTAGCGTCTAGCGCATCGCCGGGTCAGCCGCACGAGCCGCGCCGACCCGCATCCCCGATCCCCTTCCAGGGCCCACACCTCCTGGACGAGAGGAAACAACGATGTCCTCCTCCCTCGCCCTGCCCGCGCGCGGCGGCAGCAGAATGGCCGCACTGGTCGTCGGCCTCTGCTGGCTGGTCGTCCTCTTCGACGGCCTCGACATGTTCATCTACGGCTCCGTGCTGCCGCACATGCTGGAGACGAAGGCGCTCGGCATCGACCCCGGCAAGGCCGGCGACGTCGGCTCCTACGCCACCTTCGGCATGCTGATCGGCGCCCTGTCCTCCGGCACCGTCAGCGACTGGGTCGGCCGCAAGAAGACGATCGTCGCGTCGACCGCGGTGTTCTCCCTGGCCTCCGCCGTCTGCGCCTCGGCGTCCGGCCTGGGCGTCTTCAGCCTGGGCCGCTTCCTCGCCGGTCTCGGCCTCGGCGGCCTGCTGCCCAGCGCGATCACCATGGTCACCGAGTACGCCCCGCGAGGTCACCGCGCCCTGATCGTGGGCTCCCTGATGACGGCCCACCAGGCAGGCGGCATCGTCGCCGGATTCGTCGCGCTCGGGACGGGCGACTGGCGGGTCTCGTTCTGGATCTGTGTGATACCGCTGTTCGTCGGCGTCCCGTTGGCCGTCAGGTTCCTGCCCGAGTCGATGGCCTTCCTCCAGGCCAAGGGCCGCACCGAGGAGGCCCGCGCGCTCGCCGACCGCTACGGCGTCGACCTCGCCGCCCGCGACAGCCAACGCCAGGCCACCGCCGACCGCTTCAGCGCCCTCACCGCCCTCTTCCGCGGCGGCCAGTGGGTCGAGACCCTGTTCTTCTGGCTCGCCTCCTTCGGCGGCCTCCTCCTCGTCTACGGCGTCTCGCAG
Source organism: Streptomyces sp. NPDC048643 (assembly GCF_040650615.1). Taxonomy (NCBI): domain Bacteria; kingdom Bacillati; phylum Actinomycetota; class Actinomycetes; order Kitasatosporales; family Streptomycetaceae; genus Streptomyces; species Streptomyces sp. NPDC048643. The sequence continues at coordinate 41,699 of NZ_JBEZHO010000060.1, read as the reverse complement.
TGGCTGCCCTCCCTGATGAAGGCCAACGGCTACAACCTCGGCTCCTCCATCGGCTTCGTCATCGTCATCAACCTCGGCGGCATCGTCGGCATGCTGATCGGCGGCCGGCTCACCGACCGCTTCGGCGGCTCGCTCATCTCCGCCATCTGGTTCGGCGCCACCGCCGTCGGCATCTACTCGCTGAGCGTCAAGATGCCGCTGCCCCTCACTTACACCGTCGTCTTCCTGACCGGCCTGTTCCTCTTCAGCGCCCAGGCGATGATCTACGCGACGGTGGCGCACCGCTCCGAGGACGACAACCGTGCCACCGCGGTCGGCTGGACCTCCGGCATGGGCCGCTTCGGCGCCGTCTTCGGCCCCTGGCTCGGCGGCCAACTCCTCGCCAGCGGCTCGACGACCGCCGGCTTCACCGCCTTCGCCGCCGCCGGCGTCTTCTCCCTCGTGTTCGTCAGCCTGACCGGCCTGCGCCGCGTGAGGACGACACCCCCGAGCACCGCACCGCACCAGGAACTGACCGCCACCGGCTGATCCCGGCCCACGCGGGCCGGCGCCCGGGCGGAACCCGACGAGGGGTCCGGCCGGGCGCCGACGTATCCGTCCCGAACCACGCGGCGGAGGCCGGGCTTCCCGCCACGGCCCCGCAATCTCCGTTGCCCCGGACGTCCCGGGGTGCTGGAGTGAGCCCATGGATCACGTAGCGGTACTTGCCCTGTTCGACCGGGACATGCGGGAGACGGCACGCCCCGACGCGCCGGGCGCCCGGATCGAGCGCGCCGGGCGCGTGGTGCGCCAGGTCGGGGCCGAGGGCGGATGGAACGGGGTGATCTGGTCCGACCTCGACGGCCCGAACGCCGACGCGGCCATCGCCGAACAGATACGCCACTTCACGGACCTCGGCCGGGAGTTCGAGTGGAAGCTGTACGGACACGACCGGCCGGAGGACCTCGGCCGACGGTTGCAGGCCGCGGGCTTCACCGCCCAGCCCGAGGAGACACTGATGATCGCCGAGCTGGGCGATCTGACCCTCGACGCCGAACCACCTGAGGGCGTAAGGCTGTTGCCCGTCACCGACCGGGCCGGAGTCGACCTCGTGGCCGAGGTCCACCAACAGGCCTTCGGCACGGACGGCACCCGCCTGCGCCACCAGCTGCTCGCCCAGCTCACCGGCGACGCGGACACCGTGGTCGCCGTCGTGGCCCTCGCCGGCGACGTCCCCGTCAGCGCGGCCCGGATGGAACTCCTGCCCGGAGCACGGTTCGCCGGACTGTGGGGCGGCGGCACCGTCGAGGCATGGCGCGGCCGCGGCATCTACCGCGCCCTGGTCGCCCACCGCGCGCGCGTCGCGGCGGACCGCGGCTACCGCTACGTCCAGGTCGACGCCTCCAGCCAGAGCCGCCCCGTTCTCGCCCGGCTCGGCTTCCAGCCACTCACCACGACGACACCGTACGTCTACGAGGGGTGACACCCGGCGCGCTGCGCCGAGCGGCCGGGCGCCGATGTCACATCCCGGCCCCCACGGTCCGTCGCACCGGCATGACCACGAACCAGAACATCCTCCTGGCCGGCGCGAGCGGCGTCCTCGGCCGGCACATCAGGCGCGCCCTGACCGAAGCGGGCCACACGGTCACCGGCCTCGGCCGGGGCCCGGCCAACGATCTCCGCGCCGACGTCCTGGACCGCGAGGCGACGCTGCGCGCCGTCGACGGCCGGCACTACGACACCGTGGTCCTGGCCGCGACCGCCCTGAGCAAGGCGCCCCTGCGCCACCGCGACATGCGAGCCACCGACACCCTGCGCGTCGACGGCACCGCCCACCTCGTCGAGGCCGCCCGGGCCGCCGGCGCCCGCCGGATCATCGCCGAGTCGATGGTCTTCGGCTACGGATACGGCGATCACGGAGACCACGTCCTCACCGAGGACGATCCCTTCGGTCCTCCAGGAACCACCCCCGCGCTGGAACAGCACGTCGCCGCCATGCGCATCAAGGAGCGACTCACCTTCGGTGCGCCCGACATGGAGGGCATCGCCCTCCGCTTCGGCCTCTTCTACGGCGCCGGCGGCACGGACGCCCTGCTGCCCATGCTGCGCCGGCGGCAGCTCCCCGTGGCCGACGACCACGGCCGGGTGCTGCCGTGGGTCGACCTGGCCGACGCGGCACGAGCGGTGGCCGCCGCGGTGGACCACGGCCGCGCGGGGGAGGCGTACAACGTCACCGACCGGACCCCGCTCGGTTTCGCCGCCCATGTCCGGGCCGTGGCCGAGGAGTTCGGCCTGCCGAAACCGATGACCGTACCGCTGTGGACGATGCGGCCCCTGGCGTACGCGCACGTGATGATGCGCACGACGCTGCGGGCCTCCTCGGCGAAGGCGGAGCGTGAGCTGGGCTGGACGCCCCGCCACGCGTCGAGCCGGGACGGCCTCGCCGCACTCAGGGCGGCGGCCTGACCCGGGCAGGTCTCTCACACCGGGGCACGCCACCTCACGGACCCCGAGTCACTCACGCGGCTGGCCCGGGAGCACCTCAGAGATCCCGCTGGTACTCCACGGCCCGGTGCGTCGGCCGGTAACCGAGGGCGTCGTTGATCGCGAGCATGGGCGCGTTGCTGTCGGCCGTGTCCGTGAGCAGGCCCGACAGCTCCGGATACCGCTCACGGGCCAGCCGGATCGACTCCGCCTTCATCCACAGGCCGAGACCGTGGCCCCGGTGCTCGGGCAGGACACCCGTCCCGTAGTGCTGCGCGTCGCCCCGGCCGTCCCCGGGCACCACGAGCTCCGAGAACCCGACGACCGAGCCGTCCGCGCGGTCCAGCACCGCCACCGTCTGCAGCGCCTCGCCGCGCTTGAGGACGGCCTCGGCGACGGCCACGACCCGGTCCACGTCCCAGGCGACGGTCCCGTAGTCGGTCTCCTCCATCGGCATGTCGTCCATGGCCCGCCGCGACCGGGCGAAGCCGGCCGCGAGCGCGGGCGGCACCACACCGTCCCAGTGCGTCAACTCGTATCCCGGATGCGGGCGCTCGGCGATCCCGTCGACGTGCGTGAGGTCGAGGTCCGGCAGCGGGAGCCGCGCGTACGTCAGCGCCAGCATCCTGCGGAAGCCCTGTGCGGCGAGGAACAGGTCACCGGGGGAGCCGGTCGTGGCCTGGGCGACCAGTGACCGCCGTCCCTCGGCCCGTGCCGCCGCCGTCACGGCGTCCAGGAGGGCACCGCCCACGCCCTGGCGCCGCTCGGCGGGGTGCACGGCGATCTCCAGCTCGGCGAGGTGCCGCTGGCCCTCCCCGGTGAACAACCGGACGAACGCCGAGCCCAGCGGCACACCTTCGGCGTCCGAGGCCAGCCAGGCGAGCCGCCGGCTCGACGCCGCGGGTTCGGGATCGGTCAACGGGGTGATGCGTGGCGGCAAGGTCGCTCCGGGGTGTCGGGCGTTCGGGTGGGAGGCCCGCAGAACGTAGCCGCACGACGGAGCGCTCCGCAACGGAATTGACGCGAGCCCGCACGAGCGGTCACGGCGGCCGGTCCTCGGTCGGCCGGGACCGCTCGTACGGGCTCCTGTCGTGTCGGTGGCGCCTGTTCAGCGGCGCGCCCGCGTCCGGTCCAGGGCCGCGACGCCCACGGCCGCGAGGCCGATCTGGATGAGCCACTCGATCCAGTCGACGCCCTTGGTGTCGGCGACATCGAACGCGGCGGCCACGCCCGACCCGATGAACGCGGCCACGATGCCGACCACGATCGTCAGCAGGACGCCGATGCGCTGCCGGCCCGGCACGACGAGCCGGCCCGGTATGCCGATGACGATGGCACTGATGATGCCTGAGATCTCCATCTCCGCCCTCCAGCTCGGTCTCTCGCAGTCATGTATCTGCCGTCTGCGAGCGCGCGCCAGTCCGCTCCCGACCGGACGCCGTGTCACAGAGCGGCCGATGCCCCCGGCGACCCATATTTTGGTCATGCACCGTTCAAATTCTTGTCGCGCCAGGAGCGGCCAACTACCGTTCTACGCGCGCAGACTTGGCGCCCGCACGGCCTCTCCCCACCCCGACGGAGGTTTGCAGGATGCTCGGACTCGGAAGATCCCCCCGCATCACCACGGCACTCGCCGTGTTCGGACTGCTCGTCACGGGCGCCGCCGTCCAGGCGGCGACCGTCACCCCCGCCCACGCGGCCACCCCCCACCGCGTCCTGTTCGACAACGGCCACGCCGAGACCGCGGGCAACGCCGACTGGATCATCTCCACCAGCCAGCCCGACCCGCTCGGACAGGACTCCACCCCGTCCGCCGAGACCGACTGGACCGGCGCCCTGTCCTCGTGGGGTGTCGCCCTGCAGAAGACGGGCGACTACAGCCTCAAGACGCTGCCTTCGGGATCGAGCCTCACCTACGGCGGCACGGCCGCGACCGACCTGTCGAACTTCGACGAACTGGTCCTGCCCGAACCCAACACGCTCTTCACCGCCGCCGAGAAGACCGCCATCATGACGTTCGTCAAGAACGGCGGCGGCCTGTTCATGATCTCCGACCACACCGGCGCCGACCGCAACAACGACGGCTACGACGCGGTCGAGGTCCTCAACGACCTGATGAGCGACAACAGCGTCGACAGCACCGATCCGTTCGGCTTCGCCATCGACTCGCTGAGCATCGGCTCGGACCACCCCGCCGCGATCAGCGACAGCACCAACGCGATCCTGCACGGCGCGCACGGCACCGTCACCAAGAGCCTCATCGCGAGCGGGACGACCGTCACCCTCAAGCCCGCCGACAACGCGGCCGTCAAGGGCCTGCTGTACCGCACCGGATATTCCGGGAACACCGGCGCGTTCTTCGCCACCAGTACCTTCGGCAGCGGCAAGGTCGCCTTCTGGGGCGACAGTTCACCGATCGACGACGGCACCGGCCAGTCCGGCAACACGCTGTACGACGGCTGGAACGACACCGGCGCCACCAACGCCGCACTCGCCCTCAACGCCACCGACTGGCTCGCCGGCACCAGCAGCGGTGGCGGCGGTGGAGGCGGCGGGACCTGCACGGCCGCCCAACTGCTCGCCAACCAGGGCTTCGAGTCCGGCGCGACGTCCTGGACCGCGACCAGCGGCGTGATCACCAACAGCTCCGGCGAGGCGGCCCGTACGGGCTCGTACAAGGCCTGGCTGAACGGCTACGGCTCGGCCGACACCGACACGCTCTCCCAGTCGGTCACGATCCCCTCGGGCTGCTCCGCCACCCTGAGCTTCTACCTCCACGTCGACACGGCCGAGACGACCACGAGCACCGCGTACGACACCCTCAAGGCCCAGGTCGTCAACAGCTCCGGCACCGTGCTGGCCACCCTCGCCACGTACTCGAACCTGAACGCGGCCTCGGGCTTCACCCAGCGGACCTTCAACCTCGGCACCACGTACGCCGGCCAGACGGTCGGTGTCAGGTTCACCGGGACGGAGGGCTCCACCCTGCAGACGTCGTTCGTCCTCGACGACACGGCACTCGGCGTGAGTTGAGGGGACACCGGCACTTCCCGGGGGCGGGTCCGGCGCCGTGCCCGCCCCCGGTGCCGAGCACCGCCCGGTCCTTTGCCGGGCCGCGTCTCAGGGGGCGGAGCGGCGCTCGAACACCACGTCGCGGGCCGTGCCCAGTGCCGTGGCCACCGCGCCGAGCAGGACCGCGTCCTCGCCCAGCCGTCCCGGTACGAGCTTCGGGCGCAGCGGGGTGAGGGTGCGCAGGGTTTCGCTGACGGGCGCGAGCAGCAGGTCCACGCTGTGGCCGACGCCGCCGCCGAGCACCACCAGGTCGGGGTCGAGCACGGCCGCCGCGGCGGCCACCGTGTGCGCGATCCGCTCGCCTTCGAGCCGGACCGCCTCCACCGCGGCCGGGTGTCCCTCGCGCGCCGCGTCGAAGACCGCCTTCGCGGTGAGGTGCCCGGTCATGCCGAAGTGCCGTGCCGCCTCGACCACGGCCACGCCGGACACCGCGTCCTCCAGGGTCTCGGGCTTGTGCCGTCCCGGCCAGGGCAGGAAGCCGATCTCGCCGGCCCCGCCGTGCGCTCCCGTGAACAGCCGCCCCTCGCTCACGACCCCCATGCCGAGGCCCGTGCCGATCATGATGTACGCGAAGAGCCGGCTGCCGGCCCCGACCCCGTAGGTGTACTCGCCCAGCGCCGCGAGGTTGGCGTCGTTGTGCACCTCCAGCGGGATGCCCAACTCGTCGCGCATCCGGTCGAAGAGGCCGGCCCGGCCCCATCCCGGAAGGTGCATGGCGTACCGGACGCGGCCCTGTTTCTCGTCGTACACGCCCGGCGTGCCGACCACCGCGTGCGCCACGTCCCGCGCCCCGGACTCCGCGACGACCTGGCGGGCGGTGGCGACCACCAGGTCGGCCATCGCCCCCGAGGTGCGGGCGCGGTTGCGGACGTCGGCGCGGGCGACCACCGAGCCGTCGAGGTCGGCGACCGCGAGACGCAGCCAACTGCGGCCGATGTCGATGCCGAGCGCGTATCCGGCCGCGGGGTCGGGCGCGTACAGCACGGCCACCCGGCCGCGCTCCGGCGCGTGGGTGCCTACCTCGTGGACGAGCCCCGCCTCCTCCAGGGCGGCGAGCGCGCTGGAGACCGTGGGTTTGGACAGGCCGGTCTCCCGGGCGAGCTGGGCGCGGGAGGCGGCCCCGCCGGTGCGCAGCCGGTCGAGGAGCAGGCGTTCGTTGGTGCTGCGCAGCCGCTTGCGGTTCCACGTCGGTTCGGGCTGCTCTGCGGCGTCGCTGGCGGGCATCGCACCATTCTCACGCATTCATGACACCCCCTTGACGCATCTAGTAAGGCTCCTTAACTTTATCGGCCGGTCGACGTTCGCGTTCACCCCGACGCGTGGGGGTGAACGCGCGCCGGCCGGTCACCCGCCGCGCCCGATCCGCCCCGGCGGCCGCCACCCGGGCCGGCCGCCACCGCGTACCGCTCGCCGTGCCTTGTCCCGAGGAGGACCCATGTCCGGTAGCCCGCCACCCGACGGCGGATTCGTCCGCCGCGTCGGCCTGTTCCAGGCCACCGCCATCAACATGAGCCAGATGTGCGGCATCGGGCCGTTCGTGACGATCCCGCTCATGGTCGCCGCGTTCGGCGGCCCGCAGGCGGTCATCGGCTTCGTCGCGGGCGCCGTGCTCGCGCTCGCCGACGGACTCATCTGGGCCGAACTGGGCGCCTCCATGCCCGGCTCCGGCGGCAGTTACGTCTATCTGCGCCAGGCCTTCCAGTACCGCACCGGACGCCTGATGCCGTTCCTGTTCGTGTGGACGGCGATGCTCTTCATCCCGTTGATCATGTCCACCGGTGTGGTCGGGTTCGTCCAGTACCTGGGCTACCTGGCCCCCGGCATGGGGCGGACCACCGGCGACCTCGTCGGGCTCGCCGTCATCCTCCTGGTCGTTCTCCTGCTGTGGCGCGGGATCGAGCACATCGCCCGGATCACCGCCGTCATGTGGGCCGTGATGATCACCTCCGTCCTCCTGGTGATCATCGCCGCGGCCACGAACTTCAGCCCCCACCTGGCGTTCACCTACCCGGCGCACGCCTTCGACCTGTCGGGCAGTCACTTCTGGATCGGCTTCGCCGCGGGCCTGACCATCGGCATCTACGACTATCTCGGCTACAACACCACCGCGTACATGGGCGCCGAGATCAAGGACCCCGGCCGGACCCTGCCCCGCTCGGTCATCTTCTCGATCCTCGGCATCATGGCGATCTACCTGCTGCTCCAGATCGGCACCCTCGGAGTCGTCGACTGGCACCGGATGACCGATCCCGGCGACATCGCCTCCACGTCCGTGGCCTCGGCCGTACTGGAGGAGACCTGGGGCAGGGGCGCGGCGGACACGGTCACGGTCCTCATCCTGATCACCGCGTTCGCCTCGGTCTTCACGGGGCTGCTGGGCGGCTCGCGCGTGCCCTACGACGCCGCCCGCGACCGCGTCTTCTTCCGTCCCTACGCGAAGCTGCACCCCGAGCACCGCTTCCCGACGCTCGGCCTGGCCACCATGGGCGTGATCACCGCGATCGGGTTCCTCATCGGCCGCCACACCGACCTCGCCACCCTGATCCAACTGCTCACCACCGTCATGGTGATCGTCCAGGCGCTCGCCCAGATCGTCGCCCTGTCGGTGCTGCGCAGGCGCCGGCCGGGACTGCGGCGCCCGTACCGGATATGGCTCTACCCGGTGCCGAGCCTCCTCGCCCTCGTCGGCTGGCTCACCATCTACGGCTACGCCGACAAGAACTCGCCGGGCCGCCACCCCATCGAGTGGTCGCTGGCCTGGGTCCTCCTCGGTCTCGTCGCCTTCGCCGTCTGGGCGCGCCTGGAGAAGGTGTGGCCGTTCGGTCCGAAGGAGATCACCGAGGAGTACCTGACGGCACCCGCCCCGGAGACGGAGCCGGCCGGCGCGTGACGGCACGGACGCCTCCGGACGACGGACACCGGGGGCGTCCGGCCTGTGTCGGCGGGCCCGGTGCGCGGAGTTCCGGGGCCGTCCGGTCGCGGGCGACCGCGTGCGGGGCGGAGGGGCCCGAGACCCCCTGGGTACCGGGCCCCCCGCGGCCGGCCCGGCGTCCGACATGGACGCGAGCGCGACGGAGCCGCTGCCCGCGCGGGCCGTCACCCGTACGGTCCCGCGCCGCGCGCGGAACGGCTCCAGGTCCGCAGGACGACGTCGCGGCCCTTCGCCGTGCGGACCACCGGGTCGTCGTCGGCCAGGACGAAGCCCGCCGACCTGGCGACCCCCTCGCTCGCGGCGTTCCCGTCCTCGATGCACAGGACGATGCGCCGCCCGCCGACGTGCCGGTGCGCGAAGTCCACGGCGAGCCGGACCGCGCGGGTCGCGAGCCCTCGGCCCCGGTGGGCGGCTCCCACCCCGTACGCGAGCTCGACGTCGCGATCGTCGCCCGAACCGGGGAACAGCAGGATCTCCCCCCGGGGCAGCTCACCGTCGGTGGTGATGGCCAGTTGCACGGCCCGCCCCTCGGCGCTCTTCTGTTCGGCGGCCGCGAGATAGGCGAGCGCCGCCGCGGTGTCGAACGGTGAGGCGACCGGAGTCCACCGGTCGATCTCGGGATCGTCGTAGAGGGCGACGAGATCCGCCACGTCGTCGTCGGACCATTCGCGCAGGAGCAGTCCCAGTCCGTCGATGCGCAGTGGCCCGGGGAAGTGGAACGTCGGTCGGCTGTTCATCGGACGATCCTTACGCGTCGGGCGGGGGGCGGCCAAGGGCGCCCCGCGCGGCACACCACCAGGACCGGGGGCCGCCCGGGGCTGTCCGGATGCGCGGAGGCATGCCCAGGATGGACCCTGGACTTGTTCGGATCGTCGGGAGGCCGTGATGTTCGTCCCTTTGGGGGCCCGTGATTTCCTGGACCGCGCCGTCACCGTGTACGGCGACCGTGTCGGCGTCGTCGACGAACCCGACCAGCCCGCCGAGGTCTGGGAGGGACTGACGTACCGCCGCGTCGGGGAGCTGGCCGGAGCCCAGGCCGCCGGGCTCGACGCGCTCGGCGTCCCGCACGGCGCGCGGGTCGCCGTCGTCTCGCCCAACAGCGCCCGGCTGCTCACCTCGTTCTTCGGCGTCAGCGGCCACGGCCGGGTCCTCGTGCCGGTCAACTTCCGTCTGACGGCGGACGAGGTGAGCTACGTCGTCGAGCACTCGGGGGCGAGCGTCCTGCTCGTCGACCCCGAACTCGCCGACCGTTTCGAGGGCGTGGCCTGCAAGCACCGGTTCACCCTCGGCGCCGCGGCGGACGCCGAGCTGTACCGCTTCGACACGGAACCCGCTCCCTGGGAGGCCGACGAGAACGCCACCGCGACGATCAACTACACCAGCGGAACGACCGCCCGCCCCAAGGGTGTCCAGATCACCCACCGGAACATCTGGATCAACGCCACGACCTTCGCCCTGCACGCGGGCGTCACCGACCGCGACGTGTACCTGCACACCCTTCCGATGTTCCACGCGAACGGGTGGGGGATGCCGTTCGCCATGGCGGGCCTGGGCGTTCCCCAGGTCGTCCTGCGCAAGGTCGACGGGGCGGAGATCCTGCGCCGGGTGGCCGAGCACGGCGTGACGGTGATGTGTGCCGCGCCCGCCGTCGTCAACGCGGTGCTCGCCGCCGCCGGTTCCTGGGAGGGCGAGATCCCCGGCCGTGACCGGGTCCGCATCATCGTCGCCGGGGCCCCGCCGCCCACGAAGACCGTCGCACGCGTCGAGTCCGAACTCGGCTGGGAGTTCATCCAGATCTACGGCCTCACCGAGACCTCGCCGCTGCTCACCGTCAACCGCGCGCGGTCCGAGTGGGACGAACTCGCCCCGCAGGCCCGGGCGGAGAAGCTGGTGCGCGCCGGCGCCCCGGCCCTGGGCGTCACCCTGCGGACCTCCGCGGACGACGAGATCCTCGCGCGCTCCAACGTCGTCCTGGAGGGCTACTGGGAGCAGCCCGAGGAGACCGAACGGGCCCTGGCAGACGGCTGGTTCCACACCGGGGACGGTGGATCGATCGGCGACGACGGCTATCTGACGATCAGTGACCGCAAGAAGGACGTGATCATCACCGGCGGAGAGAACGTCTCCTCCATCGAGGTGGAGGACACGCTCTTCAGCCACCCCGCGGTCGCCGAGGTCGCGGTGATCGGCGTGCCGCACGAGAAGTGGGGCGAGACCGTCATGGCCCTGGTGGTGCTCGCGCCCGACGCGGCGGCGACCGAGGACGAACTGATCCAGTACTGCAAGGAGCGCCTCGCCGGATTCAAGGCGCCGACCTCGGTCGAGTTCCGGGACCAACTGGCGCGGACCGCCACCGGCAAACTCCAGAAGTACAAGCTGCGCCGGCCGTACTGGGAGGGACGCGACCGGGGAGTCAACTGACCGTCGCCGCCCGGCCGGTCCACGCTCACGGCGCGGGCCGGCCGGTGATCCCCCTTCGCTGTGGTTCGCTCTTCGGTCGCGCGACCTGACGGGCGCTACCTCCGGCCGCCTCCGGTCGCCGTGAGCGCGCACACCGCGCCGAGGGCGACGGCGATCGCGCCGATGATGATGCTGTTGACCACCACTCCGGTGTCCGGGTTGGTGCCGACGATCCACGGCGAGATGATCATCCACGCGCCCATCGCGCAGATCGCCCAGCTGAGGCCGTACATCCGCTCCGGTGTGACGGTGAACCCGAGGGCCAGCACCGCTATCGCGATGCCCATGATCAGGTTGTGGGTCGCCAGGGCGGGCTGGCTCGACGTGTAGTGCAGGATCCACGGTGACACGGCGCAGTACAGGCCGAGCAGGAACACCGGCCCGTCCACGAGTGCGACGTCGCGGCCGCCCATCACGCGGTCGTACCGGGCACGCATCTCCGATGCGTCGGGGTGGCCGGTGATGTCGCCGGTGTGATGCGAGACGTTGGCCATGACTCGTCTCCTCCGATCTGGTTCGATCCGATCTCCACGACCCGACCGTGCCCGAGAGGGTGTGCGGTCAGGACCGCATACTTCAGTCTGCTCTTATTTCTCCCTTATGTGTAGGGATGTCGGCTTCGAAATGAGGCGGGGCCGGCGGGCGCGCGTTTCGCCGGCCGGATCGGTTCGGCGCGTGCCGCATGGTCGGAGCGCAGCGTCAGACGGCGATCAGCAGACGGGCGATCGCGCGGCGCGCTCGCGCCGGCGCCTGGGGGTCGCGGTGCAGCTGAATCGCCTGATCGGCCGCCAGGATCACACCGCCCAGCTCGAAGACGAGCTGGGTCACGTCGGTGCGCGCGGGGAGTTGTCCGGTCCCGATCGCGGTGTCCAGTTCCGCCGTGACGTACGCCGTCCACGCGGTCAGCGCGTCGAGGACCGCGTCCCTGACCGGCCCGGGGCGGCCGTCGAACTCGCTCGCCACCGAGGTGAGGAAACACCCTCCGTGGCCCTCGTCCTCGGCCATGTAGGAGATCCACTCGTCGAAGGCGCGCGCCAGTCGCTCCGTGCCGGGCCGCGCGCCGACGGCCCGCCCCGGCACCCGCAGCCGGAACCGCTCGACCGCCGCGTCCAGCGTGGCGAGCTGGAGCGCCTCCTTGCTGCCGAAGTGGCCGATCACGCCCGCCTTGCTCATGCCCAGGCCGGTGGCGAGGCGTCCGATCGTGAGCCCTTCGAGGCCCTCGGTCGAGGCCAGGGTCAAGGCGCTCCCGAGGATCCGGTCGCGGGTGGCGGCGGTTTCGGCGACGGACTTGCGCGGGCTCATACGGACAGCTTAACCTCACGACCGTTCGCTTTTAGCGTACGAGCGTTCGTTATGTAACCGGGAAGAGCGGGCGGTCGGCACGCCTCGTCGCCCGTCGCCCGTGCCGGGGCTCTTCCCGCCCGGGCACCGCTCCACCGACAGCATCAGCGGCCCCCGAAGGGACTCATCGTGAAGATCCACCATCTCAACTGCGGCTCCCTGCGCACGATCGACAGTGAGGAGGGAAGCCTGCCCGCCGTCTGTCACTGCCTGCTGGTCGAGACCGACCGCGACGGGCTCGTCCTCGTCGAGAGCGGGATCGGTACGGCCGACGTGGCGCGCCCCGAGCAGAACCTCGGAGCCGACTTCCTCGGCCGCGCCCAGCCGGTCCTGGACCTCGCGGAGACCGCGCTGCACCAGGTCACCGCTCTGGGCTTCCGTCCCGAGGACGTCCGGCACGTCGTGCTCACTCATCTCGACCTCGACCACGCCGGCGGACTCCCCGACTTCCCCTGGACCAAGGTCCACCTGAGCGAGGCGGAGCACCGCGCGGCGATGGCGGCACCGGGGGTCCACCCCGAGGACCGCGCCCGCTACCGCCCGGCCCAGTGGGCCCACCGCCCGAACTGGGTCACGTACGCGGGGTCCGCGGGGGACCCCTGGTTCGGGTTCGACGCGGTCCGTCCGCTGGAGGGGATGGACGCCGAGATCCTGCTCGTCCCGCTCGGCGGGCACACCCGCGGCCACAGCGCGATAGCCGTCCAGGACGGCGGGCGCCGGCTCCTGCACTGCGGGGACGCCTACTACTTCCACCGCGAGATCGACCCCGACCGTCCCGAGGGCCACCCCGGGACGGACCTGCTCCAGCAGCTCACCGAGGTGGACCGGCCCCTGCGGCTCGCCAACCACGCCCGGCTGCGGGAACTCGTCCGCCTGCACGGCGACACGGTCGAGGTCTTCAGCGCGCACGACCCCTGGGAGCTGGCCAGGTACACCGGCTGAGCCAGGACCCGGGGCGGCACCCCGACGCGCTTGTGTCCGCCGCCCTCGGCATCCCGCGACCACTCCAGCAGGCGATCCTCCCCGCTCCTCCCCGCCCTGCTCCGATGCCCTCCCTACCGCCTTCCGGGGTCCGCTCAGCTGATTTGAGGAAGATCGCGCCCGAGGCAATCCGTGGAGGGCCCAGCTTCGGAATACCACCGAGAGCTCTGACGAGGAGCCGGGCGGGAGGAAACGACGATGGACAGGTCCGCAGACGCTTCGGACGGCGACGCGGGGCGCGCCGGACGGCGAGAGGCGGGACGTACGGCCGTGATCGGCGGGGGAGTGGCCGGCCTCACCGCCGCGCACGTGCTGGGCCGGACGCGGTCCGTGACGGTCTACGAGGCGGACGACCGGCTCGGCGGTCACGCGCACACCCACGACCTGGCCTCGTCCGACGGGCGGGTGCACCGCGTCGACTCGGGCTTCATCGTGCACAACCACCGCACCTACCCCCATCTCCTGCGGCTGTTCGCCGAACTGGGCGTCGCCACCCAGGAGTCCGAGATGAGCATGTCCGTACGCTGCGAGGGATGCGGCCTCGAGTACGCGGGCGCCCGTGGGCCCGCGGGTCTCTTCCCCCGGCCCGGCAACGCCCTGCGCGGCCCGTACCTGCGCATGCTCACCGAGGTGCCGGCCTTCCACCGGGCCGCCCGCCGCCTGCTCGCCGAGGGGACCGAGGACGGCGAGGACTCCCTCACCCTGGGCGAGTTCCTGGTCCGGCAGCGCTTCTCCGCCTACTTCACCCGGCACTTCATGACCCCGCTCGTCTCCGCGGTCTGGTCCTGCGACGCCGCCACCGCCCGCCGCTACCCGGCCGCCTACCTGTTCCGTTTCATGGACCACCACGGCATGCTCTCCGTGGGCGACTCACCGGTCTGGCGCACGGTGACCGGCGGTTCCCGCTCCTACGTCGACCTGCTGGCCAAGCAGCTCGACGCCGTGCACACCTCCGCCCCCGTCCGGGCCGTCCGCCGGCACAGCGACGGAGTGGACATCACCACCGAGGACGGCACCACCGCCTCGTACGACTCCGTGGTGGTCGCCGTCCACCCCGACCAGGCGCTGCGGCTGCTCGCCGACCCCAGCGAGATGGAGCGTGAGGTGCTCGGCGCGTTCCGCTACTCGCGCAACGCCACGCTCCTGCACACCGACACCACCTTGCTGCCCCGAGCCCGCGGAGCGCGCGCCTCCTGGAACTACCTGATGCCCGACTGCGACGCCGGCGCGGACCGGGTCCGGGTGAGCTACGACATGAACCGTCTCCAGCGGCTCGACGCCCCCGAGACCTATGTCGTCACCCTCGGCGGCGGCGACCGTGTCGACCCGACCCGGGTGCTGGCCCGCATGGAGTACGAACACCCCGTGTACACCCCCGAGTCGGTCGCCGCACAGCGACAACTCCCCGCTCTCAACAGCCCCGTGACCGCCTACGCCGGCGCCTACCACGGCTGGGGCTTCCATGAGGACGGCTGCCGCTCCGGTGTAGAGGCCGCGGCCGCACTGGGGGTGACCTGGTGACCGCGGCCCCCGCCCTCTACCCCTGCACGGTCGCCCACATACGGACCGCGCCCAGCCGGTACGCGCTGCGCCACCGCACCTACATGTGGCTGACCGACCCCGACCGGCCGCCGGAACTGCCCCTGCTGCTGCGCCCGTTGGCTCGGTTCGATGCCCGCGACCACTTCGACGGCGCCCAACCGACCATCCGCGCCGGCCTGGACCGGTACCTCGCGTCGCACGGCATCGACCTGCTCGGCGGCGACGTGCTGATGCTCGCCCACGCCCGCGTCCTAGGCCACGTCTTCAACCCGCTGACCCTGTACTGGTGCCACGACCCGGACGGCACCCAGCGCTGCGTCGTCGCCGAGGTGCACAACACCTACGGCGAACGGCACACCTACCTGCTGCACCCCGACGGCAGCGACACCGCGCGGACCCGCAAGGAGTTCTACGTCTCGCCGTTCTTCCCCGTCGACGGCGCGTACCGGATGCGGCTGCCCGAGCCCGACAGCCGACTGAACCTGACGGTACATCTGGAACGCGCGGGAACCCGTCCCTTCACCGCGACCGTACGCGGAACGCGCCGGACGGCCACCGTCGGCGCGCTGCTGCGTCAGGCGCTGCGCCACCCCTGGTCCACCGTCGCCGTGTCCGCCGCCATCCGGCTGCACGGCGTCCGCCTGTATCTGCGGGGACTGCCCGTGCAGCCCCGCACCCCTCGTCGAACCCAGGAGAACGTGAAATGAGGACAGCCGAGTCCTGCCCCGTCGAGACGCCACGACTGGACACCGACCCGGACAGCTGGCCGGACGTGGTGACGCGACCGGACGCCTCGCGCGCCCGCACCGCCGTCACCCGCGCCGTCCTGCGCCGAGCACTCGAACGCCTGCCCCTGCAGGCCCGGTTCGCCGACGGAACCCGCGTCGGCCTCGGCGGCCCGGTCATCGACATCCACGATCCGGCAGCCTTCCACGCCCGCATCGGCACCACCGGACTCATCGGCTTCGGCGAGTCCTACATGGCGGGGGAGTGGGACGCGCCCGACCTGGTCGCCGCGCTCACCGTGCTCGCCGGGAACGCGGCCGGACTGATCCCCGCCCCCCTTCAGAAACTGCGGGGACTCTGGGCGCTGCGCCGGCCCGACATGCAGCGCAACACCCCCACTGGCGCCCGCGACAACATCAGCCGCCACTACGACCTGTCCAACGACCTGTTCGCGCTCTTCCTGGACGACACCCTCAGCTACTCCGCGGCGCTCTTCCGCGGCTTCCCCGCCACCTGGGACCTGCTCCCCGCCGCCCAACACCGCAAGATCGACCGCCTCCTCGACCTCGCCGAGGTCGGCCCCGGCACCCGCCTGCTCGAAATCGGCACCGGATGGGGCGAGTTGGCGATACGAGGCGCCGCGCGCGGAGCGCACGTCACCTCGCTCACCCTGTCCCGCGAACAACGCGACCTGGCCCGCCGACGCGTCCGCGAGGCCGGACTCGACGACCGCGTCGACATCGAACTGTGCGACTACCGCGAGGCCGTGGGGACCTACGAGGCCGTGGTCAGCGTCGAGATGATCGAGGCCGTGGGCGAGGAGTTCTGGCCCACCTACTTCGCGACCCTCGACGCCCTGCTCGTCCCCGGCGGCCGCGTCGCGCTCCAGGCGATCACCATGCCGCACGACCGGATGCGTGCCTCACGCGACACCTTCACCTGGATCCAGAAGTACATCTTCCCCGGCGGACTGCTGCCCTCGGTGGAAGCCGTGGAGGACGTGACCCGCGAGCACACCAGGCTGCGCACCACCCGCAGGGACGCCTTCGGACACCACTACGCGGAGACCCTGCGCCTGTGGCGCGAGCGGTTCACGGAGCGGGCCGACGAGGTCGCGTCCCTCGGATTCGACGAGACCTTCCGCCGTATGTGGACCTTCTACCTCGCCTACTCCGAGGCCGGGTTCCGCTCCGGCTATCTCGACGTCCAGCAGTACCTGTTCACCAAGGAGGTCACCATCCCATGAGCACCGCGCCCGTCGCCCGCGCCGTCCGACGCGGCGCCGCCCAACGGCTCGCCGCCCTGGCCGAGGAGGCGCTCGGCGGCCCCCTCCCGCTGCGGGTGCGCGCCTGGGACGGCAGCGAGGCCGGACCGCCGGACACCCCCGTCGTCGTGGTGCGTTCGCGGCGCGCCCTGCGGCGGCTGCTCTGGCAGCCCGGCGAACTCGGCCTCGCACAGGCCTACGTCACCCGCGAACTCGACGTCGAGGGCGACCTCGCCGAGGCCCTGCGCGTGATGTGGGGAGCCGCCCGCGAACGCGGTCTGCACGCCCCCCGGATCGGCCTCGCCGACCGGGTCCAGGCCGTCGGAGCCGCCCTACGCCTCGGAGCCGTCGGCCCCCGACCCCCGACACCCGCCTCCCAGGCCCGCCTGCGCGGCGGTCTGCACAGCAGGTCCCGGGACCGGGCCGCCATCAGCCACCACTACGACCTGTCGAACGCGTTCTACCGCCTCCTCCTCGACGAGACGATGGCCTACTCCAGCGGCTACTGGACGAGCGAGGACCCCGGCTTCGGGCCCGCCGACGCCCAGCGCTCCAAGCTGGAGCTGATCTGCCGCAAGCTCGCCCTGGTGCCGGGAGCCCGGCTCCTGGACATCGGGTGCGGCTGGGGTTCCCTCACCCTGTACGCGGCGGAGGAGTACAAGACCCAGGTCACCGCCGTCACGCTGGCCGCCGAGCAGGCCGCGTACGTCCGCGAGCAGGTCCGGGAGCGGGGGCTGGAGCACCTCGTCGACGTGGTGTGCCAGGACTACCGGGACATCGAGGGCGGCGCCTACGACGCGGTCGCCACGGTGGAGATGGGCGAGCACGTCGGCGACGCCGAGTACCCGGCGTTCGCCGCTGCCCTGCGCCGGCTGGTCCGCCCCCAGGGGCGGGTGCTCGTGCAGCAGATGTCCCGCGGGTCGGTCGCCCCCGGCGGCGGCGCGTTCATCGAGGCGTACATCGCCCCCGACATGCACATGAGGCCGCTGGGGGAGACCGTCGGACTCCTGGAGGGCGCCGGACTCGAAGTGCGCTCCGTGGAATCGCTGCGCGAGCACTACGTCCGCACGGTCGCCGCCTGGCACCGCACCCTGGAGGAGCGGTGGGACGACTTCGTGCGGCTCGTCGGTGAGGAGACCGCCCGCGTGTGGCGGCTCTACCTGGTCGGCGGGGCGCTCGCCTTCGAGGAGCGCCGCATGGGCGTCGACCAGATCCTGAGTGTGCGGCCCACACCGGACGGGTCCGCCGGGATGCCCGCCGTTCCGCACACCTGGTACGCGGGCACGGACGAGCGATGAGCGGCTTCCCCTGGGCCGCGTTCGCCCAGAACCTCGGGTTCGCGGCCGCCGCCGCGTTCGCCGTCATGCTGGTCACGTTCGCGGTCGCCGTGCGCAAGGGACTGCACCGCATCGTGGACGTCGCCTGGGGGATCGGGTTCGCCGCGGTGGCCCTGGTCTCCTTCGCGGCGTCCGCCGGCGAGGGCGACGACGTACGACGTGTGCTGGTCACGGCCCTCACCGCCGTGTGGGGGCTGCGGCTGGCCGCGCACATCGCACGCCGCGGCCGGGGACACGGCGAGGACCCGCGCTACGAAGCGATGCTCGCGAAGGCCCCCGGCAACCGTGACCTCTACGCCCTGCGCATGGTGTACCTCCTGCAGGGCGCGCTGGTGTGGCTGGTGTCCCTGCCGGTCCAGGCGGCGCAGTACGTACCCGGGCCATTGACGGGATTCGCCTGGGCGGGCGTGGTGCTCTGGGCGTGCGGTCTGTTCTTCGAGGCGGTGGGCGACGCCCAGCTCGCCCGCTTCAAGAGGGACCCGGCCAACAAGGGCAAGGTCATGGACCGAGGCCTGTGGAGCTGGACCCGGCACCCCAACTACTTCGGCGACTTCTGCGTCTGGTGGGGCCTGTTCCTGTTCACCTGCGACAGCGGCGCCGCGGCCGCCGTGTCCGTGGTGTCCCCGCTGGTGATGAGCTACCTGCTCACCAAGGGCAGCGGCAAGCCCATGCTGGAACGGCACATGGCGCGGCGTCCCGGATTCGCCGAGTACGTGGCCCGGACCAGCGGCTTCTTCCCCCTGCCGCCGAAGCCGCGCCGCTGACCCCGGATGCCGGAAACACGTCGCCCCGCCGGGTTGGACCCGGCGGGGCGACGCGTCTCAGCCGTTCGTCCCCTCCCCCGAAAGCCTGGGGGGACGACCGCTCAGGCGGGGAAGTTCAGCAGGGCGACCGGATCGGAGGTGGGCTCGGCCGAGCCACCGGCCGGCTCCACCGTGATCCCCATCCCGGACGCCTCGTCCACGGAGCCCTTCATCAGCACCGCCTCCGTCGTCCAGGCCGGGTCCATCAGACCGGCGGACCGCATGGTCCCCGCGTCGTTGAACCACAGCTGGTAGACCTTGCCGGCCGGCGGCTTCGCCATCCCCGCGGCGACGAACACCGCCTGGTCCCGGCTCTGGGACACGACGACCGTGCCCCGTGCCCCGTCCGCCAGCGTCGCCGTACGCGACTTCGCGTCGGGCGCGGCGAGCACCGCGGCCACCTCGTTCGTCCGCCGCTCGGCCTGGCGCGCCTGCTGCCGCGCGTCCTCCGCGCGCTCGTGCTGCCACACCGCCGTGCCGCCGAGCCCGGCCGCCGCGGCCAGGCAGGCGGCGAGCGCCCACCGTGCGGGCCGCCTGCCGCGACCGGCCGGCCGACGGGGCGCGGTGACCGGAACGGTCCGCGGCGCCTCCTGCCGGACGGTGGTGATGGTCCGCAGCACGCTCTCCTTGAGCGCCGGGGCCGGTGTCTCGGTGACGGCCATACCGAGCCGTGCGGCGGCCTCCGTCAGCTCACGTACCTCCTGCGCGCAGGCCTCGCAGGCCTCGGCGTGCCGCTCGAACAGCTCGCGCTCGTCGTCGGCCAGGGCGTGCAGGGCGTACGCGCCGGTCAGCGTATGCAGGTCGACAGTGGTCACGCGGTCACCCCCAGGCAGTCACGGAGCCGGATCAGGCCGTCGCGCAGGCGCGTCTTGACCGTCCCGAGCGGAAGCGACAGCAGTTCGGCCACCTCCCGGTAGGTCAGACCGCGGTAGTACGCCAGGGTCACCGACTGGCGCTGGAGCTCGGTCAGCGTGCGCAGACAGCGCCGCACCTGCTCCCGCTCCAGGCGGGCCTCGACCTGCTCGGTCACCTCGTCGTACTCGCGCGTCCTGTCGAGCAGCGCGGCCTTGTGCTCGCGGGCCGCCGACGCCTCGACCGACCGGACCCGGTCCACGGCCCGCTGGTGGGCGAGGGTGAGGACCCAGTTCATCACCGAGCCCCGTTCGGGCCGGTAGCGGGCGGCCGTACGCCACGCCTCCACCAGAACCTCCTGGGCGACCTCCTCGGACTGGGCCCGGTCGCGCAGCACCCGGCGCACGATGCCGAGGACGGGGCCCGCCACGACGTCGTACAGCGAGGCGAACGCCTGCTGGTCGCCCCGGGCGACCCGGGCCATCAGTTCCGGCAGATCCGGCTCCGCAGACGGGTTTCTCCCGATCTCCACGGCTTCCTTCACGGTGTGGTCCTCCAGGACGCGCTGTTGATTCGCATGTGATCCGAAGCCGGTCGGCCGACGGATTGCCCCGCGGCCGGGAAAGTTCCGGACGGGTCGGTGGCCGGCGCGACGCGGAGCGGCCCGCCCGCGGGACCACGGGCCGGAGCGAGCGTCGCACGGGACCGGTGGTCAGACCTCCGCCGGCGACGGCAGACAGCGCCGCAGCTGGTGCAGACCCCGCCGCGCGTGGCTCTTGACCGTGCCCAGCGGCCAGCCGGTGCGCTGGGCGATCTGCGTCTGCGTGAGGTCCTCGTAGAACGCGAGCTGCAGCACCTCCCGCTGGGGCGGGGGCAGCTTGGACAGCTCGTGCCGCACCAGCACCCGGTCCAGCACCGCCTCGGGACGGGCTCGTCCCTCGTCGGACAGCGCCAGCAGGGCACCGGCCACGCCCACCAGCTCGGTGCGCCGGGTCCGTGCGGACAGGGCGTCGGCGATCTTCCGCCGGGTGATGCCGACGAGCCAGCCGGCCAGCGTGCCGCGGTCCGGACGAAAGCCCCGGCCGCCCCGCCACACGGCGAGGAACACCTGCTGTGTGACGTCCTCCGCCTCGCGCGGGTCGCCCAGCGAGCGGCGGGCGAGGGTGTGGACCAGCGGCGACCAGCGCCGGTAGACGGTGGCGAGGGCGGTCTCGTCGCCCTCGACGATGGCGCGCGCCAGGTCCGCGTCCGTGCCCGGGCCCGCAGGCCCGGTGGACCGCTGTGCGGCGGTCGCATCTGCGCTCATGGCACGCTCCTCGCTCCGGGCACCTCCTGCTCCGGGCCCCGACACCCCATCGTGTGAACCGTTGGACAGAAGCGACAACTCGCATCGTTTCTGCGTCGTATAGTCGGCCGTATGGGTGAGAGTGGGTCGGATCAGGAGCGGGGAGCGGGGGCCGTGTCCGTCGACGCGGGCGTCACCACGGGAGCGCTCGCCCGCCGGCTCGGCGTGTCACCCACCACTCTGCGGTCCTGGGACCGCCGGTACGGCGTGGGGCCCGCGGTCCGCTCCGACGGACGGCACCGCCGCTGGACGCCGCACGACGTCGCGATGCTGGAGGAGATGTGCCGGCTGACCTCCGCCGGCGTGCCGCCCGCCGAGGCGGCCAGGGCGGCGAAGGAGGGGGCCGACCCGACCCCGGCCGAGGCGAGGCCGCCGGCGGACGCGTACCGGTCCCGCTCGAAGGCGGCGGGCCCGCTTCCCCTCGGTGACGCCCGGCAGGAGTGCAAGGGACTGGCGCGCGCTGCCGTACGCCTCGACGCGCCCTCCGTGGACGACCAGCTGACCTCGCTCGTCGAGCGGCACGGCGTGGTCGTCGGCTGGGAGGAGGTGATGGTGCCGACCCTGCACGCGGTGGGACGCAAGTGGGAGTCCGCCGGTGACCGTTACGTCGAGGTGGAGCACCTGCTGTCCTGGCACATCTCCCGGGTGCTGCACCGTGCGTCCGGGCCGACGGACCCGTCCGGTCCGGACACGCCCCCGGTCGGACCGGTCGTGCTGGCGTGCGTCCCGGGCGAACAGCACTGCCTGCCCCTGGAAGCACTGCACGCCGGCCTGGTCGAACAGGGCCTGCCCACCCGGATGTTCGGGCCGGCCGTACCCCCGGAGGCGCTGACCGCGGCCGTACGGAGGCTCGGCCCGCTGGCCGTCGTGCTGTGGTCGCAGACGCGCTCCACCGCCGACCGCCCACTGGCCCGGCACATCGCCGCGACCAGTTGGGGCGTGAAAGGCGCCCGCCGCAACCCCGTCGTACTCCTGGGCGGGCCGGGCTGGGCCGGTCGGCCGGAGCAGGGAATGCTCCGGCCACCGGGACTGCGGGACGCGCTCACCACACTGGCGAGCCTGGCCGCGGGCTGAGCCGACCGGTCACCCGCGCGTGCGAGCCCCCGAAAGGCGCCCTCACGCGCCTCGATTCACCCCACCGTCGGCGTCGGCGTCGGCTTCGCGGCGCCCGACGACCCGCTCGCCGGCGGTGTCAGCACGACCATCGGCTCGCCGGGCTGCGGCGGGGGAGGGGTCAGGTTGTTCTTCGGCAGCTTCGGGTCCGTCGTCTCCTGGACGATCACCTGCTCGAAGTTCACCAGGCCGGTCTTCTCCATCACCGTGATGTGGTCCAGCACCGTGGAGTTGGCCTGGTTGGCGAGCTGGCGCACCAGCGTGTTCTCGGTCGTGGCGCGGACCTTCGCGATGACCGAGAAGATCTGACCGTGCGTCACCCGCAGGATGTTGGCGAGGTCGGTGTCGAACTTCTTGCCGCTGTCGCCGCTCAACGTCGCGACGAATCCCTGCTGTTGGGGCGACGGTTTGTTGGGCAGGGTGATGCCCAGCTGCTGGGCGATCTTGCGGCAGGCCGCGTCGAGCCCCGCGTGGCCCGAGACCAGATGCTGGCCCGCCGTGCGCACCGACGGAATGGTCCCCTTCTCCAGGGCCAGTTGACCCACGGGGTACTCCCACAGGCCGGCCGCGCGCACCTTGACGACGAAGTCGCGGTCGGCTTCGGTCAGCGGACCCGACGGCGGGTTCGCGATGATCCGTGTCGTGGCGCTGGACGTGGTCTGCACGCCCAGCATGGCCGGGTAGGCGAGCGCGGCGAGGGTCAGGGTCAACGCGCCGGTCACGAAGAGTGTTCCCGCGTTCCGTGCGATGCGCATCGAGCCTCCTGGCGGCCGGGGGCGGCGTCCGGAGCGGGTGCCCCGGCCCGCCGCGCGATGGATCCGGTGCTGACGGATCCGGTACGAGTGGTTCGGACGCCCACCAGTACGGCCGCACACCCGGGAGAAATCTCTACGGAGAGTAAAATTCTCGCCGTTCGCCGGATCGCCCGTCGACGCCGCGAGGAGCCGGCGGTCAGGTGCGTCAGTCGGTCAGGCCGCGGCCTTCCCTGAACCGCGCCAGCCCCTCGGGTAGTTCGACGATCGGGTCCGGATAGTCGAAGGCCGCCCGGTCCAGACCCTGGAGCTTCCACGGCTCGTGCACGGCACGCCCCTCCAGGCCCGCCAACTCCGGTACCCAGCGCCGCACGTACTCCCCGTCCGGGTCGTAGCGCTTGGCCTGGGTCACCGGGTTCAGGACGCGGTTGGGACGGCTGTCCGTGCCCGTGCCCGCCATCCACTGCCAGTTGAGCTGGTTGTTGGCGACGTCGCCGTCCACCAGCAGGTCCAGGAAATGCCGGGCGCCCACCCGCCAGTCCACGTACAGCGTCTTGACCAGGAAGCTCGCGGTGAGGAGGCGGCCCCGGTTGTGCATCCAGCCCTCGTGGCGCAACTGGCGCATCGCGGCGTCCACCACCGGATAGCCGGTGCGGCCCTCCCGCCACGCCTCGATGTCCTCGCGCGCCACCTCCTCCGAGCGCCAACGGTCGTGCCGTGTGCGGTAGTCGGCGGTGGACGCGTCGGGCCGGACGGCGAGCACCTGGTAGTGGAAGTCGCGCCACGCGAGCTGTCGTACGAACGCCTCGGCTCCCGGGCCGCCCGCCGCGGCCGAGCGGTGGACCAGTTCGACCGGCGAGAGCGTGCCGAAGTGCAGGTGCGGGGAGAGCCGGGAGGTCGCGTCGCCCGGCAGATCGTCGTGACGGTCCTCGTACGCCCCGATCCCGCCCCGCAGCCAGGCCGCGACCCGCTTCCTGCCCTCCGTCTCACCGCCGGCGGCGAGATCCGGGGACAGACCGGACACGTCCGAGCGGGCGGGGATCGCCTCCGAGCCGACGCCGTCCGGCACCCGGACGGCACGTGGAGCGGCGAGCGCGTCCCGGAGCGGCTGCCGCGCCCACTGGCGGTGGTACGGCGTGAAGACGGCGAAGTGGTCCGAGGACGCCGGAGTGACCGCGCCGGGCGCGACCGCGGTGACGACCGTCTCGTGGACGTGCAGGCGGCAGCCCTCGGCCTCCAGCGCCGCACGCAGGCGTTCCTCCCGGCGGTGCGCGTAGGCGCTGACGCCCGCCGCCATGTGCACCTCGTCCGCGTCGGCCTCGGCCACCACCTTGCACACCTCGGCCACCACGTCACCGGACCGCACCACCAGCCGCCCGCCGCGCTCGCGCAGCCCGGCGTCCAGATCGGTCAGGCAGTCGGCGAGGAACGCCATCCGGTTGGGGGCGGTGAACCCGGCCTCCGCGACGGCCTCGTCCCGCACGAACAGCGGCACCACCGCGTCGGAACCGTCGAGCGCGGCCCGCAGCGGCGGGTGGTCGTGCAGGCGCAGGTCCGAGGTGAACAGGACGATCGAGAGGGTCATGGCGTTGCTCCGGTGCAGGGCTGCGAGGGTACGGCGTCGGTCTGCTTCTGCTCGGCCGGCTCCGCCGGATGCGTGCTCAGCGGGTGAGCGCGGGTTCCTTCACCCCGCCGGGCGCGTTCTTGGCGGCGGCCTTGGCGATGTTGCGGGCCATGCCGCCGAACACGACGGAGTGGAACGGCGAGACACTCCACCAGTACATGTGGCCGAGCAGGCCGTGCGGGTGGAACAGGGCCCGCTGGTGGTAGCGGGTGCGCCCGTCGTCGTCCTTCTCCGCGTACATCTCCAGCCAGGCGAGGCCCGGCAGCCTCATCTCGGCGCGCAGCCGCAGCAGATGGCCGGGTTCGATCTCCTCCACCCGCCAGAAGTCGAGCGAGTCGCCCACCCGCAACCGATTGGCGTCCCGGCGGCCGCGGCGCAGCCCCACCCCGCCCACCGCCCGGTCGAGCCAGCCCCGCACGGCCCAGGCCAGCGGGAAGGAGTACCAGCCGTTGTCGCCCCCGATGCCCTCGATCACCCGCCACAGCGCCTCGGGCGAGGCGTCGACGGTCATCTCCCTGCGGTCGGTGTACAGGCTGCCGCCGGCCCAGTCCGGGTCGGTGGGCAGCGGGTCGCTCGACGTACCGGGGTAGGAGGCCGACGACCAGCGCGTGGTGACCTGCGCGTCCCGTACCCGCTGGAGCGCGAGGGCCACCGACGCGTCGAAGCCGATCGGCCGGCCGGGAGGGTCGGGCACGTAGCGGGCGATGTCGTGCTCGTGGCACACGACCTCGTGGCGCAGCGACTCGGTGAGCGGCTTCGCGATGGACGCGGGCACCGGGGTGACCAGTCCGACCCAGTGGCTGGACAGCCGCGGAGTGAGCACCGGCACCGGGAAGATGAGCCTGCGGGGCAGGCCCGCGATCGTCGCGTACCGGCGCATCATCTCCAGGTACGTCAGGACGTCGGGACCCCCGATGTCGAAGGCCCGGTTGACCTCGGCGGGCATGCCGGCGCTGCCGACGAGGGTGCGCAGCACGTCGCGCACGCCCATCGGCTGGATGCGGGTGCTCACCCAGCTCGGCGTGACCATCACCGGCAGCCGCTCGGTGAGATACCGCAGCATCTCGAAGGAGACCGAGCCGGAGCCGATGATCACCGCGGCGCGCAGCACCGTGGTCGGGACGCCCGAGTTCAGCAGGATGCGCCCCACCTCGGCCCGCGACCTGAGATGCGGGGACAGCTCCTCCTCCGGCACGCCCACGGGGGTCAGACCGCCCAGGTAGACGATGCGCGAGACGCCCGCCGCCTTGGCCTGCTCACCGAAGATCCGGGCCGCCCTGCGGTCGGTCTCCTCGAAGTCGTGGCCCGAGCCCAGAGCGTGCACGAGGTAGTACGCGACATCGATCCCCCGCATCGCGGAGGCGACGGACTCGGCATCGGTGACGTCCCCGCGCACCACCTCGGCCTCGCCCGCCCAGGGGTAGTCGCGGAGCTTGTCGGGGGAGCGGGCCAGACAGCGCACCTGGTGCCCTTCGGTCAACAGCTCGGGGACCAACCGTCCGCCGATGTAGCCGGTGGCACCGGTCACCAGACAGCGCAGTCCGGTGGGGGTGTCGTCGTCGCTCATGGGTCCTCCGTCGCTGGCCGCAGTCGCCCCCCGTCCGTTCCCCCTTGCTGATCCCTTCCACGCGGGCACCTCCCACGGATGCGCCGGACGGGCCCTCCCGGCAGGGGACGGCCGTACGCGGGACGCGCCGCCGACTTCTATAGGCTGACCGCGTGGCCAGAGCAGACGACTCCGACGACCGGACGGGTGAGCCGGACCCCGGTGGGGGACCGGAGCGCGAGCGCGGGGCGCCGACGGACCTCCAGGCCTTCGCCGTGCAGCTCCGCCGGATGAACGGCGAGGTCAACCGGGTGGTGCACGGCTTCGCCGGCGAACACGGACTGCACGCCACGGACGTCCAGGCACTCGCCGCGATCCTCGACGCCCCCGAACCGCTCACCCCCGGCCGGCTCAGGGAGCACCTCGGGCTCACCTCGGGTGCCGTCACGGCGTGCCTGGACCGGCTCGAACGCGCGGGGCACATCCGGCGTGTCAGGGAGAGCCCGGACCGCAGAGTGGTCCACCTGCACTGGGTCCCCGACGCCAAGTCCGCGGCCCGCGCCCACTTCCGGCCGCTCGCCGAGGTCACCGCGAGCGTGCGGTCCGGCTTCAGCGAGGACGAACTGTCGGTGGTCCTGCGGTTCCTGACGGCCATGAACGAACAGCTCTCCGTCGTGCGGTCCCCCGGGCGCTGACGCCCCTCGGCCGCTCACGCCGACGCGCGGGAACTGCCGGACGCCCGCCGCATCCGGACGGGCGCCGTCCCGGGAAGCACCTCCGTGGTCTACGATCTGGCCCCGAGATAGCTCAATGATTGAGATTGTTTTTCATTGAGATACCTGGACACCTGTACGCCGAACGCCGTCTGCCGTGACACCTGGAGAGCGATGTCCATCACCCCACGACGGGCCCTGTGGCTGATCCCCGTCGTCCTGCTCGTCGCCTGGCTCGGCATCGGGGGGACCCTCGGCCCCTACGCCGGCAAGCTGGGCGAGGTCGCCACCAACGACCAGGCCGCCTTCCTGCCGCGCAGCGCCGAGTCCACCAAGGTGGTCTCCGAGCAGCGTGCCTTCCAGCAGGACGAGACCCTGCCCGCGATCGTCGTGTGGACGGTGGACGGCGCGGGGTCGGTCCGGGGTGAGCGCCAGGCCGCCGCGACCCGCGCACTCGCCTCTCTCGCCGGCAC
The DNA here is from genome assembly GCF_040650615.1 of Streptomyces sp. NPDC048643. NCBI lineage: Bacteria > Bacillati > Actinomycetota > Actinomycetes > Kitasatosporales > Streptomycetaceae > Streptomyces > Streptomyces sp. NPDC048643. The sequence continues at coordinate 14,360 of NZ_JBEZHO010000060.1, read as the reverse complement.
CCCCGGCGTCGTCGGCCGGGCGTCGCCCGCCCTGCCGTCGGGCGACGGCGAGGCGCTGGAGGGCGTCGTCCAGCTCCGGCCCGATCTCGGTGACAAGCTGCCCGACACCCTCGACCGTGTCCGGGCGGCCACCGACCGCGTCCCGGGAACGACGGCACGCATCGCCGGGCCCGCCGCCAGCCAGGCCGACCTCTCCGACGCCTTCGCCGGCATCGACGGTCTGCTGCTCGGCGTCGCCCTCGCGACCGTCCTGGTCATCCTGCTGCTCGTCTACCGCAGCGTGCTGCTGCCCTTCGTCATCATCCTCGGCGCGGTGTTCGCGCTCGGCCTGGCGTGCGCCGTCGTGTACGTCCTCGCCGACCACGACGTCGTCCGGGTCGACGGCCAGGTGCAGGGCATCCTCTCCATCCTCGTGATCGGCGCGGCGACCGACTACGCCCTCCTTTTCACCGCCCGCTTCCGTGAGGAACTGGCCCTGCACGACGACCGGTTCACCGCCGTCCGGGCCGCGTTGCGGCAGTCGTGGGGCGCGATCGTCGCGAGCGCCGGGACCGTCGCCCTCGGCCTGCTGGCCCTGCTGCTCAGCGACCTGACGAACAACCGGGCGCTCGGCCCGGTCGGCGCCATCGGCGTCGTCTGCGCCGTGCTGAGCACGCTCACCTTCCTGCCGGCCGTCCTGGTCCTCCTCGGCCGTGCCGCCTACTGGCCGGCACGTCCCCGCCCGACCGGGGACGCCGGGGCGGGCAGCGGGGTCTGGCGGCGGGTCGCGGACCTGGTGGACCGCACCCCCCGCAAGGTCTGGGCGATCGCCCTCGCGGGCCTCCTCGCCTGCGCGGCCTTCGCCCCCACCCTCACCGCGAAGGGCGTCCCCCTCGACGAGATCTTCGTCGACGACGCGCCGTCCGTCGCCGCCCAGCGGACCCTCTCGGAGCACTTCCCCGGCGGTTCCGGGAATCCCGCAGTGATCATCGCCGACGCCGACCGCGTCTCCCAGGTGATCACCGCGGCGCGCACCACGGACGGCGTCGCCTCGGCCGCCGCCGTGACGGATTCCGGACGGCCCGGCGGGGGCGACCCCAAGGTCGTCGACGGCCGGGTGCGCGTCGACGTCACCCTGCGGGCCGCCGCCGACAGCGACACGGCCAAGGACACGGTCGCCCGGCTGCGCGACGCCGTCCACGCCGTCCCGGACGCCGACGCGCTCGTGGGCGGCTACACGGCCCAGCAGTACGACACCCGGCAGACCGCCGAACGGGACCGCACCCTCATCGTTCCCGTGGTCCTCGCCATCATCCTGGTCATCCTGGCGGGCCTGCTGCGCTCGCTGCTGATGCCGCTGTTGCTCGTGGCCACCGTGGCGCTCAACTTCGCCGCCACACTGGGTATTTCGTCGCTCGTGTTCCGGCACGTCTTCGGTTTCAGCGGCACCGACGCCTCCGTGCCGCTGTACGGCTTCGTCTTCCTCGTCGCCCTCGGGGTCGACTACAACATCTTCCTGATGTCCCGCGTCCGTGAGGAGTCGCTGCGGCACGGAGTGCGCCAAGGGGTGCTACGCGGACTCGTCGCCACCGGCGGGGTGATCACCTCGGCGGGTGTCGTCCTCGCCGCGACCTTCGCGGCCCTCGGCGTCATCCCGCTGGCCTTCCTGGTGCAGATCGCCTTCATCGTCGCGTTCGGCGTCCTGCTCGACACCCTGGTGGTGCGCTCGCTGCTGGTGCCGGCGCTCGTCCGCGACATCGGTCGCCGCGCGTGGTGGCCGGGGACGCTGAGCCGCGCACCGGCGCCCGTGCCCCACCAGGGCGAGCGCGTCCGGGTGTGACGGGGCCCGCCCCGCGCGGACACGCGCGGGGCGGGCAGGTCCCGCGTTCCGCCCCTACCCCTGTTCACCGCCGCCGAACGGCGTGAACAGACCTGACATGTCTCGGAGAAACGCGGGCAAGCGCATTCCACGGGACCCGTCGCTCCGGGTCCGAGGTCAGAGGTGGAGGTGCCTGCCGCTATGGGGACAAAGGTGCTGGAACGATTTCCCGCGGGGGCTCCTCGCGGATCGTGGTCGGCTGAGGAGTACGCGGCCCGGCGCCGCACCGAGGGACTGCCGGCGACGGTCGTGATGGACCTGCAGTCGGACGCCTTCCTCGTGGTCGTCCCCCTCGGGGAGGAGGACTGACCCCCGCCGTGCGGGGCCGGGCCGGCTCAACGGCTCGCCCCGTCACCGACCGGGGCCAGTGAAGAGCCGTTCTCCAGGCGGGCGGTCAGATGGGGTCGCGCGCCCTCCGGAGCCCGCACCGCGAGAGTACGGCCGTCCTGCCGGGCCCTGACCGCACCGGTCACCTGGATGCCGGTGACGGCCCGGCTGCCCGCGGCGAGCAGGTACCAGTGACCCGCGCGCGACCGCCAGTGGGCGTCCGCCACCACGTGCTGGCCGAACCGGCTGCACGCCGCGGTGGACCGGGCCCGCGCGACCTCCCGGGCCGGAGCGGACGGTGAGGACGCCGGCAGCCGCAGCAGCACCCGGACATCTCCCGGACCGCGCCAGGTGCCGGCCCGCGCACAGGCCCACACCGCGTGCCCGCCGTTCTCCGGCAGATCCTGCTCGGCGAAGTCCCAGGCGTTCACCTCACGCACCCCGCTGCCCCGCAGCTTCTCCAGCCCGCACGCCATGTGCGCCCACGCGACGAGCGCCGGCGTGCCCGTCGCCTCCCGCGGCTGACGCGCCGGAGGCGTTCCGTGACCGGGCAGCGGCGTGTACGTCAGATGCACCGGCGACAGCTCGCCCAGGTCGGTCAGCAGGAACGCGTGCTTCTCCACGATGCGCTCGGAGGACCGCAGTTGGAGCACCGGCCGCCGGTCGCATGCCGCACCTCCGGACGGGGCGGAGAGCGGCTCGGTCACCCCGTCCCGCGCGACGTCCACCGGGCGGGCGGGGGAGTCCGGACGCGTCAGGTCGCGGGTCTGCGCCTCGGCGATCCAGGGGGCCAGCAGGAACCTGGTCCCCCGCGGGCCGCGCCCGACGACCAGGGCGGCGGCGGTCGTCACGTCCGCGTCGTCGGTCCGCGCGAGTGCCAGCGCGTCGCGCCCGCGGCCGTCGACGGGTTCGCTGTACCGCACCACCCGCTGTCCGTCGTGCAGCAGGACCACGGCGTCGCCGTCCACGTTCCCCGCGTACAGGAGCCTGGGCGCCCGGGGCGGCGGGTCCATGGACGTGGTCGCCGTCGCCGTGACCTGTACGGCGCGGGCGGGCCGGGCCCAGGCCGACAGCGCCCGGCGCAGCAGGTCCTGGTCGTCGGCGCGGGCCCCGCGCGCGGGCCACGCGGTGAAGTCGACCCGGGAGGTGTCGGCCCAGGAGTCCGAGGGCGTACGGACGAGGTCCGCGGGGCCGGGCAGCGACGCGCCCGCCGGGACGCGGCCTGCGGACGACGGGCCGGAGCCGGGCAGCGACACCGCCAGCAGCACCCCGGTGAGCACGACGACGGACAGCGCGCCCCACAGGACCCGGAAGCGGCGCCGGCGGCGGAGCAGGTCGGTGGGCGCGGTCTGCACGGTGCAGGCGTCGAACTCCCGTGACCTCAGCAGCGTCCGCGCCGCCTCGCCGGCCGTCTCACCGAGCCGTGCGGCGGACCGCAGGGCCCCTTCGGGATCGGCGACACCGGCGGCCCGCAGCAGGGTCCTGATCGCCGATTCGGTCCGTCCGTCCACGCTGCGCAGGACGAAGGCGGCGCGCCCGGCGGCCGTCGAACCCGACAGGGCCTGGCCCAGCGCGATCTCCTCCGCACCGCCCGCGCGGGGGAACAGCCGCAGCCCCCACACGACCGGCAGCGCGGGGATCAGCGTGCGCGGCGGCGGCAGCCGTCGGGGCCAGCCGCGCGGTGAGCGCCCGTACGCGATCGCCGAGCGCAGGACGGCGGCGCGCAACCGGTCGTTCTCGGCGATCGACCGGCGGGCCGTGCCGCGGGGCGTCGGCACGTGCGGCCCGGGAAACCGGTCCCGGGGACCCGGCAGCGAGCGCTGCACCAGCGAGTGGGCGACGAGGATGCGGCGATGCCGGTTCAGCGAGGGAGGCAGCGTGAGGTACGCGAGACGCACCAGGTCGCTGTAGTCCTCGACGAGGGCGGTCTCGGCCCGGTCGAGTGCTGTCCTGCCGCGGAGGACCGCACGGGGTAGCGAGGGGATGGGCATGGAACGAATGCCTTCCGAAGGAGCTGACGTCGTGTCACGCCGCTCCGTCAAACGAGTGACTCTTCGGATGGTCACAGGACAGCGGTCCGGGGACGGCCTCCGGAGCTGCTCCCGCCGAGGCGGGGGAGCTTCCGGCGGGGAGGCCGGGCACGGCGCCGCGCCGACCGGGCCGCGGGGGAGGTGTCGGCGCTGAAGGCGGCGAAGGGGCCGAAGGGGAGCGCCCTTCGGTCCCGTCCGTGATCCCCCGTGAGACGGTACGAGCCGTCCTGGCGTCCGGGTCGGCGCAGCTCACGCGGCACGAGGGGCGGACGTCGCGCGACCACCCGCGGAACCGGTCCGGGATGCGAGACCCGTCCGCCGTTCCTTGACTGGTCCGAGCCGGGGCTGCGACGATCGGCGGCATGATGATGCGACTGGACCTCACGCGGCGACGCCATGTCGACCTTGCGCGTGTCTCCAGCTCCTTCTGTCGTCGCGACGTCTGACGGTCCCGACGGCAGGGTCTCCTTCGCACGGACCGTTTCCCCCGCGCCGGCCTTCCCGCCGTGCCCCAGGACGTCCCCTGCCCGTCCCCGCCGTGCCCCGACCGCACTCCCGCCGAACTCCCGGGCCTTCGTCCGACACGGCCCGTCCGGCAGGACCACAGGCCCGACCGTGCGACCGGAACAACGGAGTCTCCCGTCGTGTCCGCCCGGCACACGGCCATGCCCGCCCCCTGCCCGTCACTCCCGGTCGCCCGCCACCGCGAACTCCCCTTGGAATGAGGACCCATGGCCACCGTCCTGTCCGTCTCCGGCAGCCCCTCCGTCTCCTCCCGTACCGCCAAGCTCCTGCGTCACCTCGACGCCCGGCTCACCGCACAGGGACACGAGGTGATCCCCCTCGACGTCCGCACGATCCCGGCCGAGGCCCTGCTCGGCGCGGACTTCCGGCACCCCGCCGTCGTGGAGGCGGCCGCGCTGTTCGACCGCGCCGACGGCGTGGTCATCGGGACCCCCGTCTACAAGGCCGCCTACTCCGGCGTCCTCAAGGCCCTGCTCGACCTCCTGCCGCAGTACGCCCTGGCCGGCAAGACCGTCCTGCCGCTGGTCACCGGTGGCAGCACGGCCCACGTGCTCGCCCTGGACTACGCCCTGCGCCCGGTCCTCAACTCCATGGGCGCGACCCACATAGTCCAGGGCTGGTTCACGCTCGACAAGGACATCACCACGGCGCCGGACGGGAGCGTCACCGTGGCGCCCGGCACCGCCGAGGCACTGGCGCAGGTGGTGGACCAGTTCTCGGTGGCCCTCGGCCGCACCCCGCTGCTCGCCGCGGCCGGATGACGTCCGTGACCGCCCACGTGATCGCCGACGACGCCGAAGCCCTCGCCGTCGCCGCGGATCTCGCGGACGCGTTCCGGGCCGAGGCCTCGGTACGCGACGCCGAACGGCGCCTTCCGCACGCCGAGTTGGAGCAGCTGTCCGCCTCCGGCCTGCTCGCCGTCACCGTGCCCGCCGAGCACGGCGGCGCGGACGTACGGCAGGAGACCCTCGCCGAGGTCTTCCGGCTGCTGGGCTCGGCCGACGCCAGCCTCGCCCAGATCCCGCAGAACCACTTCGTGTACGTGAACGTGCTGCGCCGACAGGGCACCACCGAGCAGCAGAAGTTCTTCTTCGGCGAGGTCCTGGCGGGACGGCGCTTCGGCAACGCGCAGTCCGAGGCCGGCACCCGGCACGTCCAGGACATCCGCACGCGGCTCGTACCGCTCCCGGACGGCTCCTACGAACTGACCGGCGTCAAGCACTACTCGACCGGAGCGCTCTTCGCCGACTGGATCCCCGTGCTGGCCCGCGCCGAGGACGACAACCTGCACGTCGCCTACGTCCCCCGGGACGCCGACGGGCTCACGGTCGTCGACGACTGGGACGGCATGGGGCAGCGCACCACGGCCAGCGGCACCGTCCGCCTCGACGCCGTGACCGTCCCCGCCGACCGCGTGGTGCCCCACCACCTCACCTTCCACGGCCCACAACTGCACGGCGCCGTGGCCCAGTTGCTGCACGCCGCCATCGACGCGGGGATCGCCGGAGGCGCCCTCGCCGAGGCCGCGGAGTTCGTGCGCACCAAGAGCCGACCGTGGTTCGAGAGCGGCGTCGACACGGCGGCCGAGGACCCGTTGCTCATCCAGCGCTTCGGTGAACTCGCCCTTCAGGTAAGGGCGTCCGAGGCGCTGCTGGGCGTCGCGGCCCGCGCGCTCGACGCGGCCCGCGACGAGCTGACGGACGCCTCGGCCGCGGAGGCGTCCCTCGCCGTGGCCGCCGCGAAGGCCCACACCTCCGCCACCGCCGTCCTGGTGGCCGACGCGCTCTTCGAGGTCTCCGGCACCCGCGCCGCCCTGGCCTCCCTCAACCTGCACCGGTACTGGCGCGACGCCCGCACCCACACGCTCCACGACCCCGCCCGCTGGAAGATCCAGCACCTCGGCCGCTGGGTCCTGAACGGCACCCGACCCCCGCGGCACGGCCTGCTCTGACGCACCTCGCCCCCCACGCGCACCGCCGCCCGCACCACCCCCACGATCGGAGAACACCCGCCGTGTCCCTCACCTTCCACTGGTTCCTGCCCACCAACGGAGACAGCCGCCATGTCGTCGGCGGCGGCCACGGCACACCCGCCACCGTCTCCGGCCAGGACCGCCCGCCGACGGTCGCCTATCTGAGCCAGATCGCCCGCGCGGCCGAGGACCTCGGGTTCGTCGGTGCCCTCACCCCGACCGGGGCCTGGTGCGAGGACGCCTGGCTCACCACCGCGATGGTCAGCCAGAACACCGAGCGCCTGAAGTTCCTCGTGGCGTTCCGGCCGGGCTTCGTGTCGCCCACGCTCGCCGCGCAGATGGCCTCCACCTACCAGCGCCAGACCGGCGGACGTCTGCTGCTGAACGTGGTCACCGGCGGAGAGAGCCACGAGCAGCGCGCCTACGGCGACTTCCTCGACAAGGACGGCCGCTACCGCCGTACCGGCGAGTTCCTCTCGATCGTCCGGGACCTGTGGGACGGCAAGACCGTCGACCTGGCCGGCGAGCACCTCCGCGTCGAGGACGCACGGCTCGCCCGGGTCCCCGACCCCGTGCCCGAGGTCTACTTCGGCGGCTCCTCACCCGTCGCCGGTGAGGTCGCCGCCCGGTACGCGGACGTCTACCTCACCTGGGGCGAACCACCCGCCCAGGTCGCCGAGAAGATCGCCTGGATCCGCGGGCTCGCCGCGCGGGAGGGCCGGACCCTGCGCTTCGGCATCCGCCTGCACGTGATCACCCGCGACACCTCCGAGCAGGCCTGGGCCGAGGCGGGGCGGCTCCTCGACGGCTTCGACCCGGCGACCGTACGGTCCGTCCAGGAGGGCCTCGCCCGCAGCGAGTCGGAGGGCCAGCGGCGCATGCTCGCCTTGCACGGCGGCGGCCGCGACGGCCTGGAGATCCACCCCAACCTGTGGGCCGGCATCGGCCTGGTGCGCGGCGGGGCCGGCACCGCCCTGGTCGGCAGCCACGACGAGGTCGCCGACCGCATCGAGGAGTACCACGCCCTGGGCATCGACGAGTTCGTGCTCTCCGGCTACCCGCACCTGGAGGAGGCCTACTGGTTCGGCGAGGGGGTACTGCCCCGCCTCGCCGCGCGGGGCCGCTGGCGCCATCCGTTCGCGACCGCCCCGGCCCCGGCCACGCAGGTGCCCTTCACGAGCTGAGCGAACCGGGAGCACGGGTCGAGCGGGGGAGCCGCAAGAGCCGGGAAGGCGAGGCGATCAGGGCGAACCCAGCGAGCCGAGGTGTGAGTTGCGCACCTCGGCCGTCTGCCCCTGCACCAGCAGGAACATCCCCTCGCGCGCCAGTCGCTGTGCGGGGCTGCGCAGGTCCATCGCCCGCCCGCCCCCGGCCACGACCGCCGCCGTGGTCGCCGCCCGCATCACGTCGTACGCCCGCGTCTTGCACACCAGCCGCTCGTCGATCCGTTCCGTCGGCACCGGGTGGTCGGCGAGCGCGTAGGCCTGCCGCCGCACCTCGTCCATACGCGCCCGCAGCACCTCCGCGGTCTCCTTCGCCGCCCGGTCGCCCTCCAGCAGGCCGATCGCCGCCGCCGTCACCCCGAACACGGCCGGCGAGGCGTTCGTGTTCTTCGGCCGGTCGCCGGCCGCCCAGGACGCGTACGGGAGGCGCAGCGCCACCGCATCGTCGGGCAGCCACAGCCCGTCCAGCTCCAGGGAGACCGTGCGGGACGCGGAGAGCGCGGCGAGCCGCATCGGCGGCGACGGGCGCATCCCCCGCTGCTCTCCCGCCTCGGTGAACGCGAACAGGGCCTCGTCCGCGTCCGTCACCCCCGCCAGCAGCATGACGTCGTTGAGCCCCCAGCCCGAGTACCAGGGGACCGTCCCGTCGAAGCGCCAGCCACCGCGCTCCGGGGTGACCCGCACCGGCACCCGCGGATGGGCGCGCAGCTGCGCGTACGCCACACCGGACAGCAGCTCGCCGCGCGCGAGCGGGCCGAGCAGCCGTTCCCGCACGGGGAGGCCGAGGTCGGCCTTCGCCAGGGTCGCCACCGGTGTGTGGTGCTGGGTCTGCACGAACCACGTCGAGCAGCACGCCCCGGCCAGGATCTCCGCGGTCTCCCGCACCACCGCGGCCGGCGCCGCCGACCCGCCGTACGCCACGGGGGCGCTCACCCCGAGAAGCCCGGACGCCTTGACCGCCTCGATGCTGCTCACGGGCACGCCGTCCTGGTCCACGCGCTCCGCGCGGGGCGCCAGCACGTCGGCCGCGAGCCGGCGGGCGGCGGTGACCAGCGGATGCGGTGTGGCGGTCATCGAAGAAATCTCCCGCTGTCGTCGTGGCGTGTGTCGATCCGGCGCCCTCCCGTTCGTGTAGTCAGTGAGACACCGACCGAGCGAGCGTCGAGGAGGACACATCATGAAGTACTACCTGCTGAGCGTGATGCAGCCGCAGGGCGAGCCGCCCGCGCCCGAGATCATGCAGGAGATCATGCACAACCTGGAGGTGTTCCACACGGAGCTGCGCGAGGCCGGGGCCTGGGTGTTCGCCGGAGGACTGCACGGCCCGGAGACCGCGACCGTGCTGCGGGCCCGGGACGGCGACGTGCTGGTCACCGACGGGCCCTACACCGAGAGCAAGGAGTACCTGGGCGGGATCTGCCTGATCAAGGCGCCCGACCTGGACGCCGCGCTCACCTGGGGACGCAAGGCGACGCTCGCGACCACCCTGCCCATCGAGGTGCGCCCGTTCATGCACGAGGCCGACGACCGATGACCGTCGACGCCGCCGGGATCGAGGCCGTCTTCCGCGCCGAGTACGGCCGGGCGGTCTCCGTCCTCATCCGCCTCCTCGGCGACATCGACCTCGCCGAGGAGGCGGTCCAGGACGCGTTCACCACGGCAGTCGCGAAGTGGCCGGAGACCGGCACACCGCCGAGCCCGGCCGGCTGGATCATCACCACCGCGCGCAACCGCGCCGTCGACCGGCTCCGCCGTGAGTCCTCGCGAGAGGCCCGGCAGGCCGAGGCGGTGCGGCTGCACGCCCCGGACGAACCCGCGGAGGAGGGTCCCGTGCGCGACGACCGGCTCCGTCTGATCTTCACCTGCTGCCACCCGGCGCTCGCCCCCCAGGCCCAGGTCGCCCTCACCCTGCGGCTCCTGGGCGGCCTCACCACGGCGCAGATCGCGCGCGCCTTCCTGGTCCCCGAACCGACGATGGCCCAGCGGATCGTCCGAGCCAAGGCCAAGATCCGCGACGCGGGCATCCCCTACCGCATCCCCCGCGACGCCGACCTCCCGGACCGCGTCGACGGGGTCCTCGCCGTCGTCTACCTCGTCTTCAACGAGGGGTACGCAGGCCGCGCCGATCTCTGCGCCGAGGCGGTGCGGCTCGGGCGCCTCCTCGTCGAGCTCATGCCGGACGAGCCGGAGGCACTCGGCCTGCTCGCCCTGATGCTGCTCATCGAGGCCCGCCGCCCCGCCCGCACGAGCGCCGACGGCGACCTGGTCCTGCTCGCCGACCAGGACCGCTCCCGCTGGGACCGCGGCCTGATCGCCGAGGGACAGGACCTGGTGCGCCGCTGTCTGCGCCGGAACCGGCCCGGGCCATATCAGATCCAGGCCGCCGTCAACGCCGTGCACAGCGACGCGCCGACCGCGGCCGCCACGGACTGGGACCAGATCCGCCGCCTCTACGACCAGCTCATGGCCCTCGCGCCCAGCCCCGTCGTCGCCCTCAACCGCGCCGTCGCCGTGGCCGAGACCGAGGGACCCGGGACCGCCCTCGCCCTCGTCGAGGATCTCGACCTCGCCGGCTACCCCGCCTTCCACGCCGTACGGGCGGATCTGCTGCGCCGGCTCGGCCGCACCGGCGAGGCCGTCGATGCGTACGACGCCGCCGTCGCGTCGACCGAGAGCGCGCCGGAGCGCGCACACCTCGAACGGATCCGGGCCGCCCTCGCGAAGAGCTGACCGCGACGGCACCCGGGGCCCGGCCGCACGCCGGGCGGGCGCCTCCCGCACGGGCGGCCCGGACGCTCACACGCTGAGCGCCTCCCGCACCGACCGCTCCGCGTCCTGACCACCCTCTCCGGAGGAGGTGACCCGGCCCGCCTCCAGGACGTAGTAGCGCTGCGCCGCCCGCATCGCGAAGCCCACGTGCTGCTCGACCAGCAGCACCGACAGACCGCCCCGGGCCGCCAGGGAGAGGATCGTCTGCTCGATCTCGGTGACCACCGAGGGCTGGATGCCCTCGGTCGGCTCGTCGAGGAGCAGGACCCGAGGCTCCGTCACCAGCGCCCGGGCGATCGCCAGTTGCTGCCGCTGGCCGCCGGACAGCAGCCCCGCGCGGCGGCCCGAGAGGGTGCGCAGCGCGGGGAACAGGTCCAGCGCCTCGGCGACGGCCTCCCTGCCGCGCCGCCGTCCGTCCGCGACGAGCTGGAGGTTCTCCGCGGTGGTGAGATGCGGGAAGACCTGCTGGCCCTGGGGGACGTACGCCATCCCGCGGGCCACCCGCTCATGCGGCGTGCGGCGGGTGATGTCCTCGCCGTCGAGGCGGACGGTGCCGCTCTGCGGGCTCAGCAGTCCGACGGCGGCCCGCAGCAGCGTGCTCTTCCCCGCCCCGTTGTGGCCGAGCACGGCGGCCACCCCGTCCCGCGGCACCTGGACGGAGACACCGTGCAGCACGAGGCTGCGGTGGTATCCGACGTGGACGGTGTCGATCTCCAGCATCACGCCTCCTGTACGGCGGTCGGTGCGGGCACGGTCGCCGCGGGAGCCTCCGTCACCGGGGCGGCTCCGGTGGCCGGGTGTCCGAGGTAGACCTCCTGCACCTTCGGGTCCGCCTGGACCTGGGCGACGGTGCCCTCGCTCAGCACCCGGCCCGCGTGCAGCACGCTGACGCTGCGCGCGAAGGAGCGCATGAAGTCCATGTCGTGCTCGATGACGACGACGGTGCGTTCCTCGCTGATACGCCGCAACAGCTCACCCGTGGCCTGCCGTTCGTCGTGGCTCATGCCCGCGACGGGTTCGTCGAGCAACAGCAGCCGTACGTCCTGGACCAGCAGCATGCCGATCTCCAGCCACTGTTTCTGGCCGTGCGCGAGCGTCCCCGCCGTGCTGCCGGCGAGACCGGTCAGGCCCACCGTCTCCAGCGCGCGGGCGACCGGCTCCGGCACACCCCTGCGGCGGCGCAGCATGGTCAGGGCGCTCCGGCCCGCGCCCGCCGCGATGTCCAGGTTCTGCAGGACGGTCAGCTCCTCGAACACGGTGGCCGTCTGGAAGGTGCGGCCGATGCCCGAGCGGGCGATCCGGTGCACGCTGCGCCCAACTATGTCGGTGCCCCCGAAGCGCACCGAGCCCGAGGCGCGCACCAGCCCGGTGACCGCGTCGACCAGTGTCGTCTTGCCGGCGCCGTTCGGCCCGATCAGGAAGCGCAGATCGCCGGGCCGGACGTCCAGGTCCACCCCGTCGACGGCGGTGAACCCGTCGAAGCTCACGCGCAGTTGCCGGATCTCCAGTCCCGCGGGCTCGTTGTCCCTGATCTCGGTCATGCCGTGTCTCCAGCGAGTCGTCGGCCCGCGCGGCGCCGCCTGACGACGGCGGCCAGCGAGGCGAGCCCGCCCGGCAGGAACGCCAGGGCGACGATGAACAGCAGTCCCTGGAAGTAGGTCCAGGCTGCGGGGAACTCCTCCGACAGGGCAGTCTTCGCCCAGGCGACGCCGATCGCGCCGAGGACCGCACCCGTGAGGCTGGCCCGTCCGCCGACCGCCGCGCCGATGACCAGCTCGATGGACGGCACGATGCCGACGAGCGCGGGGGAGATGATGCCGACGGCGGGGACGAACAGCGCCCCCGCGAGACCGGCCATGCCCGCGGCGACGACGTACGCCACGAGTTTGACGTTGGCCGGGTTGTAGCCGAGGAAGCGCACCCGCTCCTCGGAGTCCCTTACGGCGACCAGGAGTTCGCCGTAGCGGCTGTGCATCAGCTGACGGGCCAGGGCGATCAGCAGGAGCAGCACCGCGGCGATGACGAAGTACACCAGCCGCTGGTTGACCGGGTCGTTGAGGTCGTAGCCGAAGAAGCCCTGGATGTCGGTCAGTCCGTTGGTGCCTCCGGTCGTGGCCTGCTGGCCGACCAGCCAGATCGCGAAGGCCGCGGCGAGCGCCTGGCTGAGGATGGCGAAGTAGGCCCCCTTGACGCGCCGCCGGAAGATGAACGAGCCGAGGATCGCGGCGACCGCCATGGGCAGCAGGACCGTCGCCGCGACGGCGAACACCGGGTTCGCGAACGGCCGCCACCACCAGGGGAGTTCGGTGGCGCTGCCGTACAGCTGCATGAAGTCGGGCAGGTTGCCGGGGCCGGCGTCCGCGATCTTCAGGTGCATGGCCATGGCGTAGCCGCCCAGCCCGAAGAAGACCCCCTGGCCGAGCGTCAGCAGTCCGCCGCGCCCCCAGGCCAGACAGATGCCGACCGCGACGATCGCGGTGCACAGGTATTTGGCGAGCAGCCCGAGCCGGAAGTCGGACAGCGCGAGCGGGGCGCAGGCGAAGAGAGCCAGGGCCGCCACGGCGAACCCCGCCGCCGGACGGGCGGCGGCGAAACGGCTCCGGACAGGCGGCGGTTGCTCCGCCTTCGGAGGGAGGGGAGCGGTGGTGGTCATACGAGACTCCTCGTGCGCAGCGTGTACAGGCCCTGCGGCCGCCACTGGAGGAACGCGACGATGGCCACGAGGACCAGCACCTTCGCGACGCTGACGGTCGTCGAGTACTCGAGGACCGACTGCAGCGCGCCCAGCGCGAAGGCGACGATCACGCTGCCCCGCAGCTGCCCGATGCCGCCGACCACGATCACCAGGAAGGCGTCGATGATGACGTTGGTGCCCATCGTCGGCCCGATCGGACCGACCAGGGTCAGCGCGACCCCGGCGACCCCGGCGAGGCCCGAGCCGATGAAGAAGGCGGTGCGGTCCACCCGGGCGGTGGAGATGCCGGACACCTCCGCCAGGTCCCGGTTCTGCACCACCGCGCGGATCCGCCGCCCGAGCGGGGTCAGCCGCAGCGTCAGGGACAGGGCCACGACCGCCGCCACCGCCAGCGCGAGGATGAACAGCCGGCTGTTGGCGAAGGTGAGCGGGTCGTCGCCGCCGACGACCGTGATGTGCCCGGTGAGGACGTCGGGCGCCCGGGTCTGCACATTGGGCGCCCCGAAAATGTCACGGGCGAGTTGCTGGAGCATCAGGGAGACGCCCCAGGTGACGAGAAGGGTGTCGAGAGGCCGCAGATAGAGGCGCCGGATCAACAGCCATTCCAGCAGCGCGCCGAGTGCGCCCGACACGACAAATGCGACGGGCAACGCGACGAGGAGCGACATTCCCGCGCTCGAAATGGACTTCTGCAGGACATAGGTGGTGTAGGCGCCGGCCATGATGAACTCGCCGTGGGCCATGTTGATGACATTCATCTGGCCGAAGGTGAGTGAGAGGCCGAGCGCGATGAGGAGCAGGACGGCACCGATGCTGACGCCGGTGAACAACTGCCCGAGGATCACGGTCATACGGCGGCTCCGGGGCCTGGACCTCGACGCCCCGGTGGCCGCGTACTGGCCGGAGTTCGCGGCGGCGGGCAAGCAGGGCGTCCTCGTGCGGCATCTGCTGTCGCACCGGG
>NZ_JBEZHO010000059.1:0-58216 GCF_040650615.1 Streptomyces sp. NPDC048643 | reverse complement strand
AACGATGTCGCCGACAGCAACCTTGTGCTGGCGACCACCGCTGCGCACGATGGCGTACACGCGGATCTCTCTCTTCGATCGGACCAGGACGCGTATCCGCGGCCGGAATCAGGGGTTTGGCGTATTTCCACGCGCCGACAGGCCTGTTCCAGGGGTTCGGGGGCAAACGGCGGTGGACCCGGGAGGAAGCGCCCGCCCGGGTCGAAGCCAGCCGCACAGCGCTGACCCTGGGAGCCCCTGATGCCTACGACCGTGCCGGACAGATCCGCCGGGACCACCGGCGCCCGAGCGGAGGACGCGCGTTCCACCCGCTCGTTCACGCTGCCCCGGGGCACCGGCAAGACCGCCGCGCGTATCGGTGTGCTGACCGTCTGCCAGGCGGCCCTGATGGTGGGCATCGGCCTGCTCATCACCGGCCCCGTCAAAGGCCTGTGGCCGCTGACGGTCGAGGACGACGTCAACGAGGGCTTCGAGGGCGTCCGTACGGGCACCTTCAACACCCTGTCGTTCATCGCCTCGGAGGCCGGCAACACCCTCACGGTCGTCATCGGCACGCTGCTGGCCTGCCTGGCCCTGATCCTGATACCTCGACTCCCGATGTGGCGTCAGGCCGTCTTCCTGGCTGTGGGAGTCTCCCTCCAGTCGCTGGTGTTCCTGGTGATCACCATGTCGGTGGACCGGCACCGCCCGGAGGTGGACCGCCTCGACGCCTCACCGCCCACCTCCAGCTACACCTCCGGCCACACCGGTGCGGCGACCGCTCTGTACGCGGGCCTCTCGGTGATCGTGCTGTCGCGCATGCGGGGGCCCTGGCGCAAGGTCGTGGGCGGCCTGCTGCTGCTCCTGCCGCTGATCGTGGCCGTCGCCCGTCTCTACCGAGGCATGCACCACCCCACGGACGTCCTGGGCGGTATGGCCAACGGCGGTCTGTCCCTGCTGATCGTCGGCCGCGCCCTGTTCGTCGACAAGTCCGTGGCGGCGCCGCCCGCCAAGGCCACCGTCCCGGCCGCGCGATCCGCCGCCGAGGGTCACGAGGAGCGCCCGGCCGGCACCACCGCCGTGATCGTCAATCCCACCGTCACCGACGCCGCCGCACGCGAGGAGCTGCGGGAGACCCTGGAGCGGCACGGCCACCGCGAACCCGTCTTCCTGGAGACCACCGCCGACGATCCCGGCGCCGGACAGGCCACCCGAGCGATCCGCGACGGCGCGAGCGTCGTCGTGGTCTGCGGCGGCGACGGAACCGTCCGCGCGGTCGCCGACGCGATGGCCGACAGCGACGTCCCGCTGGCCATCGTCCCCAGCGGCACCGGCAACCTGCTGGCCCGCAACCTGGGTCTGCCGCTCTCCGCCAAGGCGGCGCTCGAAGCAGCGCTGACCGGCCGGCCGCACCGGCTCGACCTGGGCCACATCGAGGGCGACGACCTTCCCGCCACCCACTTCGCGGCCATGGCCGGAGCGGGCCTGGACGCCGCGATGATGGAACACACCGACCCGCGCGCCAAGGCCCACCTGGGCTGGCCCGCCTACGTCCTGGCCGGTGTCGGAACACTGCGGACCCCTCGCATGCGCCTGACGGTCCGGCTCGACGACGCGCCGGCCTTCAGCCGTACGGCCCGCATGGTGCTCGTCGGCAACGTCGGGACGGTGCAGGGCGGGATGACGCTGCTCCCCGACGCCGCGCCCGACGACGGGCTGCTCGACCTGCTCGTCCTCGACCCGCGGGGCCCCGGCGGCTGGATTCGCGCCGTCCGCACCCTGATGCGGCGACCCGGCACATCCTCCGCAACCGTCGCGCGGACCCTGCCGACCGGAGACGACTCCGGGAAGGGGGTGCCGGTGGAGTTCTTCACGTTCAAGCGCGCCGACATCACGTTCGACACCCCGCAGTCACGGGAACTCGACGGCGACCCGGTCGGCCCCGGCCGGCGCATCACCGCCGAGGTCCGCCCGGGCGCGCTGACCGTCCTACTGCCGTCGCAGGAGAAGTAATGGGCACGGCCACCAAGGTCCCGGTGACCCGGGACATGAGCGGCGAGGAGCTGTCCGCCGACGACGCGCTGGTGTCCCTGCGCCGCTACGGCAGCTGGCGGTTGGTGCGGGACTCGTTCGTCCGGTTCCGCTACGCCGACGGGTTCAGCCATTCACGGGCGCTCGCCCTGCAGATGGTGCTGGCCGTGATTCCCCTCGCTATCGCCTTCGTCGGCCTTTCCGCCGCCGTGCACACCGAGAACATCGGCAAGGTGGCGGAACTGACGATCCACCAGCTCGCCGCCGGTCCGAGCGCCGAGGTGGTCGACGACGCGCTGCGCCGCAGCCGGCACAAGGCGGGCGACGGCGCGCAGGTCGCCCTGTGGTTCGGCCTGCTGTTCTCGCTGGTCAACGTCACCACCGCGATGTGCCAGATAGAGCGCGGCGCCAACCGGATCTACGGCAACGAGCGCGACCGCGTCTTCTACCAGAAGTATCTGCGGGGTCTCGTGATGTCGCTGAGCGCCGGGATCCCGCTCGGCCTCGGGTTCATCATCATGGTGGCCGGTGGTGATCTGGCGTCCTCCGTCGTGGCGGTCTATCACCTCGACGGAGGCGCCAAGACCGCCTGGGAGATCATCCGCTGGCCGCTCGGGCTGCTCCTGGCCCTCATCTCGGCGAGCGCGATCTTCCGCCGCTCCCCGCGCCGTCAGCAGCCCGGCTACACCTGGCTCGCTTTCGGCGCCGCCGTGTACCTGGTGCTGTGGACCGCGCTGACCTGGGTACTCAGCCTCTACCTGGACATCAGCGGCTCCTTCGACACCATCTATGGACCGCTCAGCGCGTTCATGTCGCTGGCGCTGTGGGCCTATCTGACGTCCATTGCCCTGTTCCTCGGACTGTCCTTCGCCGCACAGCTGGAGGCCTCGCGGGCCCGACGCCCCGGTCCGATCCAATCCGACCCGGGAGTCTGATGCCTGTGCGTGTCGCCGTCCGCACCCTTCGAGAGCGCCGCCGCCGTGAGGCAGACCGCAGGTTCGGCGCCCGGCTTCTCGGCTCGGCCGCCGTCGCGGCCGTCGCCGCCGTGCCCTTCGGTCTGCTCCTGGTTCTGGTGGAGGGGCGGTGGCAGCCCCTGCGCCGGCTGGACTCGGATGCGGCGCACTCGCTGCACGCCACCGCATTGGACCACCCGGCGTGGACGAGCACACTGCGGTTCCTGTCCGACTGGGTGTGGGATCCCACGACGCTGCGCGTGGCCGTCTTCGCGCTCACCGTGTGGCTGCTGTACCGCCGGGCGTGGCGGCTCGCCGCCTGGTCCGCCGTCACGGCCGTGGCCGGCGGCGTTATCGGACTCCTGGTCAAGACGATCGTGGAACGGGCGCGCCCGTCGCTGGAGGACCCGGTGGCCCAGGCCCCTGGTTTCTCCTTCCCCTCGGGTCACGCGATGACCGCCACCACCTCGTTCGCCATCGGGCTCCTGGTTCTGCTGCCCATGGTGCCGCGCTCGTGGAGGGTGTTCTGCTGGTGTGTCGCCGGACTGTCCGTGGTGGGCGTCGGCTTCACCCGGGTCGCGCTGGGCGTGCACTGGTTCAGTGACGTGGTGGGCGGCTGGCTCCTCGGCATCGCCGTGGTCGCGCTCACGGCCTGGGCCTTCGAAGCCTGGCGCACCGATGCCGGCCGCGGTCACGCGGACATCGGCGGCGGCCTGGAGCCCGAGCTCATCCACGATCACCCGGAACCGGAACCGGGACGGCGCTAGAGCACATGGCTCAAGGGCGGCGGGCGCAACAGCGCCCGCCGCCCCACGTATGTCCCGACCCCCAACCCGGGCCGTCGCGTGCTCAGCGGTCCGTCGGGGTCAGCGGTGCGGGTGCCCCTGGTCGGGGTCGCCTTCCGGGGTCTGCCATCCGTCGCCCTGCTGTGCGGGGTCGGCCGTACCGTGCGGCACGTGCGCTGGATCCTGCACCGACGTGGAGATCTGACGCCGGGCGGAGCGTCGGCTGCCGACGAAGAACGCGATCAAGAGCCCCACGACGATCACGACTCCCGCCACGATCAGCCACAGGGCGCCGGTGGAAGACGCGGCCAAAGTGGTTTCTGCTGCATTGATCATGCGGTCCGGGTACCCCTACCGGCGGGGAATCATCACGTTCGACGGTCACGGCACCCGTCTGGCCGTCCCGGGCGCCGTTCCACGGACGAGCGGCACCAGCCCGACCGGGGCCCTTCGCCCGTCCCCCGTTGGCTAATAGCTGTCGTAGGTGGGCTTGCCGTTCGACCGGTAGACGGCGACGACAGTGCCGCTTTTCGTTGTCGAGACGCTGACCGGTTCCAGGGCGGTGGGGATCGCTCCGTCGGCAAAAAGCCGCTTGCCGGTGCCGATGATCACCGGGTGGATGGTCAGCTTGTACTCGTCGACCAGGCCGTGCCGCATGAGGGTCTGGGCGAGGTCGCCGCTGCCGACGACATTGATGTTGCCGCCGTCGGACGCCTTCAGCTTGCGCACGGCATCGACCGTGTCGCCCTCCAGCAGCGTGGAGTTCTGCCACTCGACGGACGTCAGGGTCCGAGACGCCACGTACTTGTGCATGCTGTTCATCCGATGGGTGAACGGGTTCTCGGGATCGGCGGTCGGCCAGTACGACGCGAAGATCTCGTACGTCTTGCGGCCGAGCAGCATCGCGTCGGAGTCCTCGTACCAGCCGGCGATGGCCCCGCCGACCTCGTCGTCGGACACCGGCTTCTGCCAGCCGCCGTAGGCGAAGCCGCTCTCGGCGTCCTCGTCCGGACCGCCCGGCGCCTGCATGACGCCGTCCAGCGTCAGGAACGTACAGAAGATGATCTTGCGCATGGCGCGCTCCCTTCGTCGACGGGTAGACGACGCAGCCGCCTGAAACTCATCGGCGGAGCCTCCGCGGCGCATCACATTGCCTCGGATCGTCCACCGTCACGAGCACGGTACGTGCTGTCGGACCAGGCATCCTCGTGCAGAGACGCCGGTGCCCGTACGGCTGCGCGCAAGGGCCAGGGCTTGGGGCCGGACGGGATCAGCCTGGCAGACGGTGGCGTTCTCAACGCCGCACAGTGGCGTTCTCATCGCGGAACATTCGGGCCGTTGCCTCCCTCCGCGGCGGCTTCAATGACCAGCCCAGACCCGCGTCTGGTGTCTGATGAACGTGGTTCAGGGACGCGGGTGTGGAGGTGGTAGCGGCAGTGTCAGCTGCACGGGTCAGTGATGTGACGGGCTACAGCTTGAGGTTGCTCGAGCGGCTGGTGCTGGTGGCAGGGGTGGCGCTGGGGCTGCTTGTCCCGACCCTGCACAGCGCCACGTTGGTGCGCGCCGGCTCGTCCTTGGGGATGGACGCCACGGATCGGGCGGCAACGCAGATTTTGGTGGTTGCCGCGTCTCTGGCCGGGGTGTTGGCGGGAGGACGGGCCACTGACGTGTGGGGCACGCGCCGTGTCGCTCTGGTTGGGTTGACCGCCGCCTGCGCGGGAGGGGTCGGGCTGGCTGCCGCGCCGGTCGTCTGGGCTTACTGGGGCGGCGTGTTGCTGCAGAGCGCTGCCGTCATGGCCGCAGTCGTGGGGTTTCTGGCCTCGGTGCCGGTTGCGCAACTGACGGGCCGGATCCGCCACCAAGTGGCGGGAGCCTTCGCCGCCCTGGCCGCGGCTCTGATCGCCGGCGTCGGGCTGGCGTTGATCGCCGAGCGAGTCGGCGGCTGGCGGGCGGGCGAGTCGGTGCCGGTCCTGCTGTGCCTGGCACTGCTCATCGCCTCGTTACGACTGCGCTCGCTGACAGGCCCGCCACCCCGGCCCCGTCCCGCACCGGAACGGTTCGCGATCCGTTCCGTGCTCGTCGTCGTGCTGGGAGCCGGCCTGCAAGCCACCCCGCTGCGCAACTGGCTCGACGCCCAGGTGGTGGTGCTGCTGGCCCTCGCACTCACGGTGTTGTTCGCCTGCTCATGCGGCGAGTGGCCCGCTTGGCCGCTCCGAAGGAGACCCAGGAACGCCGCGGCGCCGACCAAGCGGCACGCACCGGTCGCGGCGGCGGTGACCGCCGGTGGGGTCTGGGGCTTCGGGCAGTCCGCGCTCGCGACGGTGCTCCTGGTCCTGCTGAGCGAACGTGGCGCAGGGCAGGCGGCCGGCCTGATCGCCTTCGCGGGCTTCGGTGCGGGGTTTGTCGTGGCCGGACTCGTCTGCCTGCGGCACGCCGTCACCCAACGCACCGCCTCCGCTCTGGGGCTGACGCTCGCAGCGGTCAGCGTCGCACTGATGTCGACGCTTCCCCACCACCAGCCGGTCCTCGCGACCACCCTGGCCACGGCACTGGCCATGGTGGTCGGCACCGGGATCGCCATGGCCCAGGTCGCCTCGGCCACCGAGTACCTGGCCGCCCTGCCGGCCGGATCGCGCGGTGTCGCCGCGGCGGCCTACCCGGCAGCCGTCGTCCTGGGCGGCGCCGCGGTCTCCGGCATCCCCTACGAGACGGTCATCACCGACGCCACCCGCGTCGCCACGATCAGCCAACTGCTGTGGATCACGGTCGTCGTCCTGGCCCTTGCCGCCGTGCTGCTCGGACGCTCGGCAGTCGCCCTCGCGGTCGCCGGCGCCGCAGCAGTCCAGTACGTCCTGGTCACGCTGCTGAGCGAGCCCCGCTACGCCCAGCGGCCACTGTCCCTGGCGGTGTTCGTCCTCACCGGCGTCATCGTCGGGATCGCCGTGTGGATCCGCGGGCGCCAGAGCGAGCGCCTGGCCCGCACCATCGCCGGCGCGACCGCACTGCAGCAAGCCGTCCTGCGGCACCCGCCCGAACACGTCGGCGACCTCGAGCTCGCGTGCCTGTACCGTCCGGCGACCACCGACTCCGGAATCGGCGGCGACTTCTACGACGTCGCCCGAACCGACCACACCACCCGGATCCTTCTCGGCGACGTCCGCGGGAAAGGACTGGATGCCCTGCGCATCGTCAACGACGTTCTGGGCTGTTTCCGCAGCCGCGTGCACGACACCGCGGACCTCACCGAACTGGCCACCCACCTCGACCGCCACGTCGCCCGCACCGCTGCTGCCCGCAACGACACCGAACTCTTCGCGACCGCACTGCTGCTCGAACACCACGACCACAGCGACGAAGTACGCGTCCTCAACTGCGGCCACGTCCCACCCGTACTCCTCGGCCAACAGCGGGCCGAGGAAGTCGACCTCCCCGTCCTTCTGCCACTGGGCTTCGCCGCACTCCACCAGCACACCAGACCAGCCCCCACCTCCGTGCCCCTCCAGCCGGGCACCGTCCTTTTGCTCTCCACCGACGGCCTGAGCGAAGCCCGCAACGCGTCCGGCGACTTCTACCCCCTCCTACCGCGCCTGCTGGACATCCCGGCCGGTGACCTGTCTCGCCTGCTTAGCTCGCTGGTGGCCGACGCGCAGCAGTGGACCCTTCGCCTCACCGACGACATCGCCCTTGTCGCGATCGCGCCCCGAGTCGGCCCGTGAACCCTCTCCCGGTCAGACAACCCTCACCACCACATCCCCGAGGAACCCATCCGAGCCCGGCTCAGGACCGAACCAGTGGCGCTGGAGCGACGAGGAGCATGTGCAAGGCCGCCACGTCGGACCTGTGGCGGTCATGCGTTCTCGCCGATCCTCCGACACCACGTGGCCGACAGACAGAGCCCACGTTGGCCGTCTGTGCCTCGGCCCGGGCGTACCCGCCAAGGGCCCCGGATCAGGCGATCACTTGGTCGAGCCTGCTGGTGCTCGCCAGGCTCAAGTGCTCGTCCTCACAGATCACTTGCCCGCTCACGAGAGTATCGCCGGCGTCGGCCCCGGCGATCGCCTGGAGCAGGGCACACCAGCATCTGTTCGAGCTGCCGGCTCACTCGTCATCGACCGCCCTTCTGGTACCCAGACGCCGACCCGGGAGGCAGACTGCGCACATGCAGCTCCCCGCCGAAGCCGTTGCCGCCACCGTGCTGATTCAGGTCGTACAGATCTCCGGCCTGCCCACAGAGCGGGACGTCGCCTACCCAGGCAAGACGGTTGCTCACTGGACCGGGAGCGAAGCAGCCGCTGCCCTGACCCTGATCGAGAGTCTGCCCGGCAGTGCGCAGCACCGCTGCGGCTTCTGGCCCGGCTGGAGCGTCCGGGCGTACGACGACTCTCTCGACCTGGCCTTGTTCGAGGCGGCGTTCTGCTTCACCTGCCACGAGGTCCGCATGCACGGCACGGCTGTTCCAGCGACTCTGGCCACGCAGTTCTTCGACCCGGAAGCCCCGCCGGCCCGGAACTTGCTGTCTCTCTTCCGCACCACAGTTTCGTAGCCGCCCGCCCGGGTGAGCGCTACGCCTGGCCCCGAGGCAATAGGGCGCGCGGTGGCCAGCCCCGACCAACTGGACCGGCCACCACGAGAACGACTGCTCCAACGGCAATGTCATCGCCCATGCAGCCGACTCCCTGCCCCTCGGCCACTGACCGTCAGACGACGTTCGGTCCCCCGCGACAACGTCCGCCAACGCGTCCAGCCCGAGCCATCCCTCCCGGTCCCACGGGGAGGCCGTCCCGTCCGCGGCCCCAGTTGGCGGGAAGCGCTATTGGAATTGCGCGGTATGCCGCTTCTGGCGCGTCCAGCGGCTACGGCGTTCGTTGACACAGCCATCGCGCAAACAGGGTGCGTGAGTTGCGTCAGGGCCCGAAGCTGCCCGGGGTTCGGGCCCTCACGCCCGAGGTGTTGAGGGGCCGTGATCCGCGGAGGGAACCAGTCGGCCGGTGGCCGCTACGCCGGTCGCCTCCGCTGGTCGCGGCGACATCCGCCCGGAACGCTCTCGCGTCCCGGGCAGCCAGCACGGTCAATAGGTGGCCAGGGAGATGGCGATGTAGTGCGCGGTGAAGGCTGCCACGGTCAGCGCGTGGAACACCTCGTGGAAGCCGAACCAGCCCGGTGAGGGGTCGGGGCGCTTAAGGGCGTAGACGACCGCGCCCGCACTGTAGAGAAGCCCACCGGCCACCACCAGGGTGAGTACGGCCGCTCCGCCGTTGTGCAGGAAGTCGGGCAGGTAACGCACCGGTGCCCACCCAAGAGCCAGGTAGCACGGGGTATAGAGCCAACGTGGGGCTCCCACCCACAAGACCCGGAAGGCGATGCCGACCAGCGCACCCGTCCACACGATCCACAGGAGCAGGGATCGCTGTCCCGCCGGGAGGAGTTCCACCGCGAGGGGCGTGCAGGTGCCGGCGATGATGAGGAAGATGTTGGCGTGGTCGAGA
The DNA here is from genome assembly GCF_040650615.1 of Streptomyces sp. NPDC048643. Classification (NCBI taxonomy): domain Bacteria; kingdom Bacillati; phylum Actinomycetota; class Actinomycetes; order Kitasatosporales; family Streptomycetaceae; genus Streptomyces; species Streptomyces sp. NPDC048643. The sequence goes on along the minus strand of NZ_JBEZHO010000059.1, from coordinate 48,982 downwards.
CGCCGCAGGATCGCCTCGCCGCGCGGCCCCCAGGTACCGCGGTGGTAGATGGCGCTCGTTGCGAAGAGCAGCCAGGCGGTGACCGAGTACACGGCGCAGGCCGCGGCTGCCTGTGAGGTGGGGGCCAGGCAGATGAGCACGATGCCGGCGGCCACCGAGGCGGGGACCATGCCCGCATGGAGCCAGCCACGCAGCTTCGGCTTGATCGGCTCGACCAGGTCGGACGCACGCTCCACCAACGCCGCGACCGGGTGAGCGTGCTCTTCTTCGTCGGCTTGCGATCCGATGGACCGCCCGCCTTCACGACCCTCTCCACGCCCTGAGGAAACATGGATGTTTTCGGTTTCAGCGGCGTCGCGTGACACTGCTTCGCGTCCTCCTTCGGACTCTTGGGCATCACCGGTGATCATGAAGGCATGCTAGAAGGTGACACTCGGACGGTAATTGGGGAGGGCGCTCGCGAACCCCGCGCTCACCGTTAACGGCCTGGTTGTCCGCAACGGTTCGTACTGCATCCTCGTTGATCCTGGCGTCAATCGGGTCTGCCGGAGCCGAATAGACCAGCCCGTCGTGGGAACGATCAGGGTTTCCGAACGGGCATTGGGCCCGCCTACGCGCAAGGATCGTCGATGCTTCCTGAGGTCCGACCCCACGTATCCACGCCCCTCACGACCCAGCTGGAACACCAGCTGGGTCTGGCTCCGCATCTTGAGGCGGGCCATCTCGACGTGGAGCGCGTCGCCGGCATCGCCGTCGTCGCAGCCGCCCACTCCGACGGTTACGCCGCCACCGGTCATCTCCTCGGGCTGCTGGCCGCGCTGCCTGCCCCCACCAAGGCGGGAGAGCGCTTCTGGTCGGAGCTGTGGAGGTCGTCGGGCACCGCGTATCTGCTGCCCGCCAACATCAAGTCCCTGGTGTTGCGATCGTTGACCGGAGACGGAACTGCCCTGGCCCGGCAGATCCTCTCCGCCGTCGACCAGATGACCCCGCCCCAGCGCCTCGCAGCAAGCGAAGTGATCGGTCAGGCCCTCGTCGAGTCCGACGATTTCCCCGACCTCAAAACAGAGGTCATCGGCGAGCTCTGGCTCAGAGATCTCGAGCTCACCGCCTGGCGCGTCCTGCACGCAGACCGCAGGTCCGACGATCCCGCCGGCCGCAAGGCCTTCCTCGACGCCTGGACAAGCGTCTGAGGTTGTCTGCGATGCGTTCACGACATGCCCAAGGCACCTCGACGCCGTGCGGGCGGCTCTGTGGTGCAGCAACCGACGGATTAAGGCCTCAGAGCTGCCTGCAGTGAAGGGCCCGGGTGGCCGGCCAATATAATCTGCCTCATGTCCAAGCCTGACGAGCTGCTCGTTTCCGTCGCCGCCCTGGTGGAGTCCGGGCAGAGCAACCAGATGTCCCTGACCGTGGTCACCGGTGGTGCAGTCATCACCGGCCGATTGGCTCCCGAAGCAGTGTGGAGGCAGAGAGTGTCGGACGTACTGACAGACTCCGCCCGCCTGGGCCAGTTCTCCAGCGTGTTCGCCGCCCCCGCGAAGAGGGACGAACCACCCACCCACCTGCACTTCCACGTCGCCCGCATCCTGCAGGGCACCGTCGGAATCCCCGAGACGGGCGGCATGTACCGCGTCGCGATCGCCGATGTCAGCGCCTGGACCATGGGCGACTTCAGCTATTCCGACCACTGAACGATCACTGCGACACGAATCCGCTACAAGGAGGCTTGGCCCGGCGCCCGTGGGCTCGGGCTCAGCCTGCTGTCCTGATGTCGGTTCGCTGCGCACCTAGCCGGTCACGCGGACACGGGGGTGCCGAGCATCGCGGAAGCGTGCTGCAGGGAGCTGAGGACGCGTACGGGTGCGGTCTTGGGCAGGGTGCGGCAGGTGAAGCCCAGCTGCGTCATCGCGCGGAGGACCTCGGCGGCGGTGAAATCGCGGCGGTCCTGGCGGGTGACGACCTGGCCGACTTGCTTGACGGGGTAGTGGCGGCGGCCGACGATCACGGACTCGCCAGAGCCCGGCTCCGGCTTGATGCCCTTCATCGACTCCAGCACTCCGGCCTTGGTGAGCTCGAAGGGGAAGCGGGCGATGACGCAGCGCATGTGACCTCACAGAGAGAAAGAGGGATAACGGGTCGGCCAGGGTGTGACGGTTCAGCAGGAAAGGGCGAGGACGCCCAGAGCGCTGCCTCGCTCGTCGACCACCGGCAGGGCACCCAGCCGCTGCCTCGCTCGTCGACCACCGGCAGGGCACCCAGCCGGCGGGCGCGCATCGCGTGCTCAGCCTCGGCCATCGTGGTCACGGGTGAGGTGAACGCCCCGTGGTCGCTAAGGAGGTCGCGCAGGCGGACGCGGTCCGTGTAGGCGGAGCTGTCGCGGATCGCGGTGAGTTCGGTGTGGGTGACCAGACCGGTGCACTGGCCGTCCTGGTCGCAGACGACCAGCCGGCCCGTGCGGGCGGCGGCCATGACGGACAGCGCCACCTCTACGCTCATGTCGTCACAGACCTGCGGTCCGGTCGCATCCATGACATCAGCCACCACCAGCGTGGCGTGCACGGGGCCGGCGCTCGCCGGGCGGGGCTGCATCTGAACCAGCGTCAAAAGGTGCCTCCTGAAGAGATGGGTCAGCTTCCTGATCACCAAAGTTCAGGCCGCCGCATCGAAGGCGGTCTGGCGTGCGCCCGCGCGCCGGCCCGTCGAGGAGGGGCGGCGCCGGCCTCGGGAGGTGGCGCCGCGCTTGGCGCGTTCGGCCACCGGTGCGGTGATGACGACCGGGATGCCGGACGGGGCCTGGGCGCCGGTGATCCGGTGCAGGGCCTCGTCGCCCGAGTGGATCTGAGTGGTCTGCGGCCGGATCCCGGCGTCCGACATGAGGCGGACCATGCCACGGCGCTGGCCCGGTGTGACCAGGGTGACGACGCTGCCGGACTCGCCGGCCCGGGCAGTGCGGCCGCCGCGGTGGAGGTAGTCCTTGTGGTCGGTCGGCGGGTCCACGTTCACGACCAGGTCGAGGTTGTCGACGTGGATTCCGCGCGCCGCGACGTTGGTCGCCACCAGGACAGTGACGTGCCCCGTCTTGAACTGCGCCAGCGTGCGGGTGCGCTGCGGCTGCGACTTGCCGCCATGCAGCGCCGCGGCCCGTACACCGCTGTTGAGGAGGTCCTGCGTCAGCCTGTCGACGGCGTGCTTGGTGTCCAGGAACATGATCACGCGGCCGTCGCGGGCGGCGATCTCCGTCGTGGCGGCCTGCTTGTCGGCGCCGTGGACGTGCAGGACGTGGTGCTCCATCGTTGTGACCGCACCGGCCGAGGGGTCGACCGAATGCACGACGGGGTCGGTCAGGTAGCGGCGCACCAGCAGGTCGACGTTGCGGTCCAGGGTGGCGGAGAACAGCATCCGCTGGCCGTCTGGGCGTACCTGGTCGAGGAGCGCAGTGACCTGCGGCATGAACCCCATGTCGGCCATCTGGTCGGCCTCGTCCAGCACCGTGATGCCCACCTGGTTCAGCCGGCAGTCGCCGCGGTCGATGAGGTCCTTGAGCCGGCCCGGGGTCGCTACGACGATCTCGGCCCCGCCGCGCAGCACGCTCACCTGCCTGCCGATCGACATCCCGCCCACCACCGTGGCCAGCCGCAGCCTGACGGACCGGGCATACGGAGTGAGCGCGTCGGTCACCTGCTGCGCCAGCTCACGCGTCGGGACCAGGATCAGCCCCAGCGGCTGGCGGGGCTCAGCACGTTGTCCGGCGGTACGGGCGAGGAGGGCGAGGCCGAAGGCGAGGGTCTTGCCGGAACCGGTGCGCCCACGGCCCAGGACGTCGCGGCCCGCGAGGGAGTTCGGCAGCGTCGCGCCCTGGATCGGGAACGGCACGCTCACGCCCTGCCTGCCGAGTTCGGCCAGCAACTGCGCGGGCATGGAGAGATCAGCGAAGCTCTCCACGGCAGGCAGCGCGGGGGTGATTGTCTTGGGGAGCGCGAACTCACCCTGCACCGCGGCGGGCCGGCGGCTGTAGCCACCGGAACGGGCAGGGCCGCCGGAGCGGCCCGGTGCCGGCGAGCCGAAGCGTCCGGCGGCCCTGCCTGCGGCGGCACTGCCATTACGGGTGCGGGGCGAGCGGTCGTTCGTACGTGTGCGATTCATGCGGAACCTTCCTCGATGTGGCACATATCAAGGAATTCCCGCAAGCGATGAGCAGCACGGAATTACAGGTATGAACCGATGGCAAAGCAAATCCGGCCGACGGTAATCCGTCGGCAACGTAAATGCTGAAATAGGTGACGCGGCGGGGACGTAAAGTCTCGGACGCCGGGTCGGTGCAGCTTTCAGGATGAGTCTGCATCCTGAAGGAGTAGCCGCTTGAGAATGCGGATACTTCGAGCCGTCCAGCAGGGCGGACCACTGCGGGAAAAAACGTGTAGCTGGGGCCCGCACCCCGAGGGGTGCGGGCCCCAGCTACACGAGTGCGTCAGGCCGGAACGATGTTCTCGGCCGTCGGGCCCTTCTGGCCCTGCGCGATGTCGAAGGTCACCTTCTGGCCTTCGAGCAGCTCACGGAAACCCTGGGCGGCGATGTTCGAGAAGTGGGCGAACACGTCAGCGCCGCCACCGTCCTGCTCGATGAAGCCAAAACCCTTTTCCGCATTGAACCACTTCACGGTACCAGCAGCCATGTCATATCTCCTTTGGGGCAGTACACCGGTGTCCGCACCGTGCGGGCACCGTGTCGCCGCGATGATTGCCCCACCCGGAAATGACCGGAAATACAAAAGCGCTCTCCCCGACAGAAGCCGGGAAGGGCACTTGAAGTTTGGGAACCACAACTGCAACTGAGATGGACAGTAGCACGCCGCAACGGCCTCCACCGGTTAAGAAATTCCACTCCACTCATTGACGCAAAAACCCTCACCACACGGTCCGGCAAACTCTCAGCTGACGAGCACAGATATTGGCGCACTTCAAGTGCAGCGTTCCAAAAAAGGAGAGCGGGGTTGTCAGCTGCAACGCAGTTGGCAAACGCACCACCACTGATGTCACCTCACCGCTGCCGGCCTACAGGCGATTGGGGGACCTGGCTGTTCAGAAGGGGCAGACCGGGGACATGGCTCCGGCGCGGCCCCTGATCGGGAGGAGAGGACCGATCAGCATGCCGACCAGGTCAGGGCGGTCAGCAGGACCGTGAGGCCGCTGGAGTCGCAGTATCTCCAGGCCGGTCAGTCCAGGATGAGCAGGTGCCCGTTGGCCAGGGGGAAGATACGTGCGGGGGCGGGCCGTCGTTGCGGTCCTGTTCGCACATCACGTCGAGGAGTTCTGCGATGCTGCAGGCCTGGCGGGCCGCAACGCGGACGGGGTCGAAGCCGGGGCAAGTCCGCTCGGTCATGCGTGGACCCTCCACGGGGCCCGATTCCTGATCCGGGCCATGCACGCGCGGCCGGACGGCAGCAAGGTCCGGTCCGGGCGGATAGGACCCATGGGCGCGGTCGCCGAGTATCCCGTTCTCTCGCGTATGACGAATGACAGCCTTGAAGCTCCGCCTAAGCGGCGGCTCCCGATAGGCGCCTCCACCCCGCGCACCGGCGCACGACCGCGTTGCCGAACGCAGCTGTCTCAGGCCGCGGCCGTCGCATCCGCCGATCCCGCGGCGCGCCGGTACTCGGCGTTGATGCGCTGTGCTTCTTCGAGCTGGTCTTCAAGGATGACGATGCGGCAGGCGGCCTCGATCGGTGTGCCCTGGTCGACGAGCTCACGGGCGCGGGCGGCGATGCGCAGCTGGTAGCGGGAGTAGCGGCGGTGGCCGCCCGGCGAGCGGAGCGGGGTGATCAGGCGGGCCTCGCCGATCGCGCGGAGGAAGCCCTGGGTGGTGCCGAGGAGTTCGGCGGCCCGGCCCATGGTGTAGGCGGGGTAGTCGTCATCGTCAAGCCGGTTGAGCGATTCGTCTGCTGTCATTGCACCCGTCTCATGGAACGCGTGGAGGGGCCCTGGCACCTTTTGTGCCAGGGCCCCGAAGGAACTGCTACACCATCTGCCGGCCCTGGTACTGCGCCGGCCTTCTGTTTCCGCGGGCCCGACGGGACTGCTGTCGGGTGCGCGGGGATCGCGGTTGCTCGACCGGAGACCACCTCACTATCGATGTCCTGCGGTACCCGGGCTCAGTCATTCCACCCGGGCGATCCTGATGGCGCTCGGCTCCTCCGTTCTTTCCCTCTTGATCCAGCGCCTTCGGGAGGCGCTGTCTATTTCTGGTGATGCGAACTGCTCGGTGACCTGCGGAAGCGTCACTCTTCGGCAGCCAGCCCCGTCGCCCGTCCTGCAACTACCGCTCTGGCTTAGAACCCCACTGCCGAACCTCCCGATGCGCGCGCCCGCAGCCGACGCCTTCACCGAGGTACCACTCACCTACCTTCACTGCTGGATACCGCGAACGGCACTAACGGGTACTACACCTTCAATCGCGGTCCTGCTCGTGGCGGCCCCTGATCACCGCAGGCCACCCGGTCCGGCCGTCAGCCCCGTCGCCGACCTGCGACAACCTGGCTTCGAAGCTCCACCACCGCACCGTCCTTGTAACTGCTACTGCGTGACACTGCCCGACAGTTCGTGTCTGCCGGGCCCCGCTGATCTCGACTACGAGAGAAACCATAGCCAGCCGATCAACCAATGTCTACTCCAGCCAACATAGATTTCCGTGTCGTTGGTGAGGAAGTAATCGGGCTCGAACAGGCCAGCCGAAGTCGGCCGTGAAGCAGCGGACAGCGCAGGGACTGGCGGGGGTGGCCGGACGAGCCGACGCCGCACGTACCAGTGCACCGCGGCCGGCTGGGCGACGACCACGACGGCGATGAGGAGGACAGGCAGTATGACAGTAGTTCTCCTGTCGCCCTTGGCATCCTCCTATGGGCCCGAAACGCCAGCGCCGCTGAGGCGATGTCCTCGTCCGCCCGTGGACAGCAGCCCGGGCTGCTCGGCGATCTGTTCCACCCCGGCGCAACCATCGCGATCACCTGGTTCGACGGCCTGGCCACCTTCGTCGAGGGCTCGGCCCGTATGGGCGCCTCCGACCTGCGCAACAAGCACTTAGTGGGCACCCCCCTCGATCACGTTCAACAGCGACAGGGCCTTCGTGGAGACCAACGCCAAGATCGTCGCCGAGAACGTGGCCCTCGAACTGGGAGCGACCACCCACAACCGCTTCCTGGACTAGGTCGAGAAGCGGGACGGCGTCTGGAGGATCGTCCGGCGCGAGAGCAGCTACGACATAGCTACTTCACCTTCCTGGCCAAGGTCCAGGAAGTCGACGAGAAGCAGGACGTGACCCTGCCGCGCGTACCTCCAGGGTGAGTTCCTCGTCGCGGAGGCATTGCTGGAGAAGGCCCCAGTGGGTGTCTTCATCAGCAGAAGCGTTGGTGTCCGGACTCGGTCACGCTGCCGAGGGCAGTATTGCGACCTGTCGGTACCTGGCTGTGGAGTAGCGGGTGTTCGCGCGGCGCCGGGCACCCGCCCACAGCACCACGTGCGAGGGGCCCCTGGCGGGCTGGCAGCACTTCCCACCTCAACCCGACTTGACCTTACCCTCAGGGGCAAGGTTTAGCGTTCTTCGAGGTGAGAGGCATGCAGATCAGTGAGCTGGCCCGCCGGGCAGGCGTGACAACGAAAGCGGTGCGCTACTACGAATCGCTGGGCTTGCTCACGCCGGGACGGCTGGCCAACGGCTACCGGGACTACAACGAGCACGACGTACGACTCACGCTGGAGATCCGGGCGCTCGGCAGTCTCGGAATTCCTGTTGAGCGCACCCGCCCATTCCTGGACTGTCTCACCGCCGGCCACCGACACGCCGACGGCTGTCCGGCCTCGCTGGCCGGTTACCGGGACGCGATCGGCGAGCTCACCCAGCGGATCGAGGGACTCGCCGCCCGCCGGGCGGTACTGGTCGCACACCTGCAACAGGCCGCCCACCGCGGCAGCCACGTCTCACCGGCCGACGAAGGAGAGGACCTGATGACCGACTTCACGAGCCTGCCCGCCGACCTGCCCGTCCTCGAGGACGACGGCGCGGCTGCTCACCTGCCCGGCACAAAGGTGCCGTACCTGGAACTCTGGGGCACCGGCGGCACGGCCGTCCGCCTCGACGCGCTCGGCGCAGGCCGCACTGTCATCTACGTCTACCCGCTCACCGGACGCCCGGGCGTCGACCTGCCCGACGGCTGGGACTCGATCCCCGGGGCCCGCGGCTGCACCCCCGAGGCATGCGGCTTCCGCGACCACCACCAGGATCTTCTCGCCGCCGGCGCAGACAGCGTGTTCGGCCTCTCCAGCCAGGAAACCGACTACCAGCGAGAGGTCGTCGAGCGGCTCCAACTGCCGTTCCAGATGCTCTCCGACCCTGACCGGAGCCTGGCTGCGAAACTCAGCCTGCCCACGTTCGAGACAAGCGGGCTGACGCTCTACAAGCGGCTCACTCTGATCATCCGTGATGGCGTGGTCGAGCACGCCTTCTATCCGATCTTCCCCCCGAACGAGCACGCCGACCAGGTCCTGGCCTGGCTGCGGGACAACCCCCTGTAGACAGCTCGGTGGCGCAGCTGTGGCAGCGCGGGGTTGCTCCGCCGCAGGTAGCAACGCCAGTCGCCCATCGCCGGGCACCTAGGGCGTGTTTTAGGTTTTGAGGATCCCCGCGGTTGCTGAGGCGTGATGATCTCGGTGTGGGGCGTGGGGATCTGTCTGATGAGCAGTGGGCGGTATTGGAGTCTGTGTTGCCTGCGGCGGGTGTGATCCGGAGATCGGAGAACCGGCGGCGGTTGGTGGATGGGGTTCGTTGGCGGGTGCGGACCGGTGCTCCGTGGCGTGATCTTCCCCTTGAGTACGGTCCTTGGCAGACGGTCTACGGGTTGTTCCGCAGGTGGCAACGCCAGGGTGTCTGGGCGCGGGCGCTGACGTTGTTGCAGGCTAGAGCGGATGCGGCAGGGCTCATCTCGTGGGAGGTGGGTGTCGATTCGACGGTGTGCCGGGCCCATCAGCACGCGGCCGGCGCACCGCGGGACGGGGTTGGGCAGAAGGAGCCGCCGGGCGGAGTGGTCCGAGAGCCGGACGATCACGGGCTGGGCCGGTCCCGGGGCGGGTTCGGCACGAAGATCCACCTGGCGTGCGAGCAGGGTCAAAGGCCGCTGGCGCTGCTGGTGACGGTAGGTCAGCGAGGTGACAGCCCGCAGTTCGTGCCGGTTTTGGAAGCCATCCGGGTGCCCAGGGTCGGGGCAGGGCGGCCGCGCAGGACTCCGGTACGCGTGCGGGCGGACAGGGCGTACTCGTCGGCTTTCAACCGGGCCTACCTGCGCAGGCGTGGGATCCGGTGCACGATTGCCGAGCCCGCCGACCAGGTCGGCAACCGTCGGCGGCGGGGCCGCTTCGGTGGGCGTCCACCGGCCTTTCACCGGGAGGACTACAAGGCGCGTCACGCGGTGGAATGCGGTATCGGTCGGCTGAAGCAGCACCGTGCCGTCGCCACCCGGTACGAGAAGCTGGCCTGCCGGTTCGAAGCGACGGTCCACGTCGCGGCGCTTCAGCAGTGGCTCTGACCGGTGGGGATCGATCCGGCTTGGGATTGCGGGGCCTGCGGGCCTGGCGGTTCACGGGCGTTGGATGCAGCGGAAGCCGAGGTGGCAGGTGGAGGTGTCCTCGCTCTCGCCTTGGCGGGCGGCGGGGCGGTAGCGCAGGCAGTAGGAGGGGGCGCAGAGGTGGGAGCCGCCCTTGATGGTGCGGTGGGCGAAGGTCTCTGATCCGCCGTCCGGGCGGTGCTCGACGCGGGGGTTGCGGGGGATGCAGCAGGACGTGGCGGGGGCGGCGGGGTGGCGGATGCTGTGGTGGTCGGCAGTCCATTCCCAGACGTTGCCGGCCATGTCGTGCAGGCCGTAGCCGTTGGCGGGGAAGAGGCCGACGGGGGTGGTGCCGGGACGGCCGGTGGGGGTGTCGGCCCGCCAGGGGAAGTCGCCGTGCCAGGTGTTGGCCATCCGGCGGCCGCCGGGAGCGAAGTCGTCGCCCCAGACGTACGCGGCGCTCTCCAGGCCGCCGCGCGCGGCGTACTCCCACTCGGCCTCGGTGGGCAGGTCCTTGCCCACCCAGGCGGCGTAGGCCAGGGCGTCCTCGTGGGCGACGTGGGTGACGGGGTGGTCCTCGCGGCCGTCCACCACGGAGCCCGGGCCTTCGGGGTGGCGCCAGTTCGCGCCGGGGACGTACGCCCACCAGCGCCGGTAGTCGTCCAGCGGCACCGGGCCGGGTGTCTGTCGGAACACCAGCGAGCCGGGCACGAGCAGGGCAGGGTCCGCGCCGGGATAGAGCGCCGGGTCGAGGGGGCGCTCGGCCACGGTGACGTGGCCGGTGTCGTCCACGAAGCGGCGGAACGCGGCGACGGTGACGGGGTGGACGTCGAGGAAGAAGCCGTCCACCGCCACCGGATGGACGGGGCGCTCCTCCGGGTAGAAGCCGTCGCTGCCCATCAGGAAGATGCCGCCGGGGATCCAGACCATGTCCAGCGATGCGGGCCCGGGCGGGGCCGGCGGGTTCGGGGCGGTGGTGGTCTCGTCCATCCGGTCATGATCCGAGCCGGGTTGCCCGGCCGACTGCCGCCACGCCTTCCAGGCATGTGACCGTTATATGCCTAATGTCATTTCGAATTTTCGGCGACTGCAGGAGGACAGCCATGACCGACGCGACGGCCGACACAGCGATCCCCTACCCCGACCCGCCGTTCACCGGGCACATCGGCCGCACCTACCAGGACTCCACCCCCGACTACCCGCAGCCGGCCGGACCCCCGGCGGGAGCGCCGAACGTACTGCTGATCCTGCTCGACGACATCGGGTTCGGCCAGGCGTCCGTCTCCGGCGGCCCCGCAGCGACCCCGCACATGGAAGCCCTCGCGGCGACCGGGGTCAGCTACAACCAGTTCCACACCACCTCGCTCTGCTCACCGACCCGCGCCGCACTGCTGACCGGCCGCAACCACCACCGGGTCGGCTTCGGCACGATCACCGAGGGCTCCAGCGGCTACCCCGGCTACAACTGCGCCCTGCCGCGCAGCGCCGCCTCGATCGGCGCGATCATGACCGCCAACGGCTACTCCACGGCCTGGTTCGGCAAGAACCACAACACCCCCGACTGGGAGTCGAGCGCGGTCGGGCCCTTCGACCGCTGGCCCACCGGCCTGGGCTTCGAGTACTTCTACGGCTTCCTGGGCGGGGAGACCTCCCAGTGGGAGCCGCAACTGTACGAGCAGACCACGCCTGTCGAGCCGCCGGCCGACGAGAGCTACCACCTCACCGAGGATCTCGTCGAGCGCACCCGCATGTGGATCACCCAGCAGAAGTCGCTCGCCCCCGAGAAGCCGTTCTTCGCCTATCTGGCCACCGGGGCGCTGCACTCCCCGCACCACGTGCCCAAGCCCTACATCGAGAGGTACAAGGGCGCCTTCGACCACGGCTGGGACCGCGAGCGGGAACTCACCCTGGAACGCCAGAAGGCGATCGGCATCGTCCCCGCAGACACCGAGCTCACCGCCAAGCCCGAAGGCATCGCCGACTGGGACTCCCTGCCCGAGGAGGAGAAGCGGCTGTTCGCCCGCATGCAGGAGGTCTTCGCCGGGTTCGTCACCCATACCGACGACCAGGTCGGCCGCCTCCTGGGCGTGCTCGACGAACTCGGCATCAGGGACGACACCCTGGTCGTCCTCGTCGTCGGCGACAACGGGCCCTCGGCCGAGGGCGGGCCGGCGGGCACGGTCAACGCCGTCGCCGCGATGAACGGCCTCCCCGACACCGTGGACTTCATGCTCCCCAAGATCGACGAACTGGGCAGCCGTCTGCACGACAACCACTACCCCGTCGGCTGGGCCTGGGCCGGGGCGACCCCGTTCGCCTGGATGAAGCAGGTCGCCTCACACTTCGGCGGCACCCGCAACCTCGCCGCGATGTCCTGGCCCGGCCGCATCCCCGCCGACGGCGTCCGCCCGCACTTCCACCACATCATCGACATCCTGCCCACCATCCTGGACGCCGCAGGCATCCCCACCCCCACGCACGTCGACGGCATCGAACAGCTGCCCGTGGACGGCGTCAGCATGGCCTACAGCTGGCCCAGCGCGAAGATCCCGCCGCGGCGCACCACCCAGTACTTCGAGCACGGCGGCAACCGGGCGCTCTACCACGACGGCTGGATCGCCTCGGCCCGCCACGGCGTCCCCTGGCAACTGATCGGCAAGCAGGGCGACTTCGACCACGACCCGTGGGAGCTCTACGACCTGTCCACCGACTTCTCCCAGGCCAGAGACCTCGCCGCCCGCCACCCCGACAAGGTCGAGGAGTACCAGCGTCTCTTCGACCAGGAAGCCTGGGACAACAACGTCTATCCCCTTGACGACCGCTTCGCCGAACGGGCCAACGACCCGCTGCGGCCCTCCATGACCCGCGGCCGCACCGTCTTCACCTACTACCCGGGCACCACCCGCGTCCCCGAGGGCAGCGCACCCAAGCTCTACCCCCGCTCCCACCGCATCACCGCCCACCTCACCGTCCCCGACGGCGGCGCCCGAGGCGTCCTCGTCACCCAGGGCGGCCGGGGAGCCGGCTACAGCCTCTACCTCGACGACGACGGCCGCCTTGTCCACCACTACAACTTCTTCGACCGCGCCCACTGGACTGTCACCACCCCCAGCCCCGTGCCCGCCGGCGACATCCAGGTCGGTCTGGAGTTCATGTCCGACCACGACGACAAACTCGGCTCCGGCGGCATCATCCGCCTCGCCGTCGACGGACGCACCACCGCCGAAAGCCGCATCCAGCACAGTGTCCCGGCCCGCTACTCCGCCACCGAGACCTTCGACATCGGCCGCAACACCGGAAGCCCCGTAACCCCCGCATACCAAGGCGCCAACCCCTTCACCGGCCACCTGCAGAAACTCACCATCGAAATCACCGGCTAATGACCCCACGCCAGCCGCACCAGCCCAGAGAGGACACCGCTGCTTCCTGAAACACGGCCTAGCCGCCCCCTCACGAGCCCGACCGTCCGCGACACCGTGGGGTAAGGGGGTAATGGGGGCGTGGGGCGGATCTCAGGCAGCGCTCCACTGGTGCGCGCGACCGCCACGCCACTCGATCCAGCCACCGTCGTCCAGGATGCCGTCGGGATCCTGGACGCCCGCGGCTGCCAGGAAGACGACCAGATCGTGATCGCTGTAGGCGGTCCCGAGGATCTCGTCGCGGCCGTGCCGGTGCACGCTCACGCGCCGGCCGCCCGAGGGTGACGGCCGGTGGACGACGATCGGTGCACCGGTCACCGCTCCAGACTGCCCCCGGCGTGCTCGTGGGGCCAGTCAGCGGTGCAGCTAGGGAGCGCCACCCTGGACCGGCCGTGCGTTTCACGGACTCCCGCAGGTTGGACAGGCGTCGTGTGCCGGATCCGAGTCCAACCTTCGGTGGCGCGCGGTGAGAGGGCCCGGGGTCCGCGCTCTGGTGCCGGGCCCTGACTCATCGCCGCAATCTCACCTACCGCGCCTGCCGCTCTCACGAGCAGCGACAGTACTGATCCTCAGGCCGGAGCGAAGCGCGGCGCGGGCTCCCGATAGCGTCCCCAGCGCCACCCGTACCGAAGGAGAGGCACCTACTCGTGGACCTGGGCATCATCGGGCAGGCCGTCGGGCTGTTCGCCGTCACCAACATCGACGACATCCTGGTACTGGCACTGTTCTTCGCTCAAGGGGCCGGCCGCCCGGGCTCGACCCGGCGTATCGTGCTCGGCCAGTACTTGGGCTTCACCGCGATCCTGGCCGTGGCCGTGGCCGCCGCGTTCGGCGCCACCTTCCTGCCCGAGTCGGCAATCCCCTATCTCGGTCTGCTGCCCCTCGCGCTCGGCCTCAAGGCTGCCTGGCGGGGGTGGAAGAACCACCGCGAGGGTGGTGGGGACGAACAGGAGGCTCAGGCGAGAGAGGGCGGGCCCAGCCCGCTGGAGGTCGCAGCGGTCACCTTCGCCAACGGCGGCGACAACATCGGCGTCTACGTGCCCGTCTTCACTGCGGCCGGCCTCGGTGGCATGACCGTCTACGCGGTGGTGTTCCTCGTCCTGGTCGCGGTGTGGTGCTTCGCAGGACGGTACTTCGCCACCCGCCCCGTCATCGCCAGAGCCCTCGCCCGCTGGGGCCACATCCTGCTCCCCCTGGTCCTCATCGCGATCGGCCTGCTCATCCTCATTGAAGGCGGAGCCTTCGGCCTGTGACGCCCGCTGCGCACGGCCGCAGCACCCGCCCTCCATGCGGACCCTGGCCTGTCCGGGGGCGTCTTCGGCATCGAAGGCGGCCAGGGCGGCACCTGCCGTGGAGTCTCAGCGCTGCTGCCTCCTCCACCTCCAGTTGGACAGCGTGACGTCGTATGCCGGTGTCCTCCCCGTCTACGACCCACCCGTACGTGTCCACAGCCCGTTCCTGGACTCCGCTGCTCTGCCCTGAGTGTCGCGGGGCCAGCTGCACGCCGCCACCGGCGTCAAGGCCGGAGCCTGGGGCCAGGTCGTGTCCGCCCAATGCGGCCTCTCACCCGTGTGACCTTGCTGGTGTCGCGGCAGCCGCCGGCTGGGGGCACTTTGGTGAGGTGGCGGCCCGGAACTGTCCCTCCCCCCTCGTGGTCCGGGCCGCCTCATCCCTCCGGCCGGTCGGCCGGCGTACGCCCAATCACCACATATGCCTTCCGACTGCGGTGATCGCGACGGCGCGATTGAGGTCGGGTGGCGGGGTACGGCCTGACTGCGGGCAAAGCACCCGATTGAGCCGCATTAGGTTGCGAGCGCCCTCTTTGGATACCCAGCCATGAACGTCACCGGCGATCAGCGAGCGAAAAGGCGGACAGCATGCGTGCACTGACCTGGCAGGGCCGACGGGATGTCAGGGTGGAGACGGTCCCCGACCCTGTCCTGCAGCAGCCTGATGACGTGATCGTGCGGATCACCTCCACCGGAATCTGCGGCTCGGACCTGCACCTGTACGAAGTCCTGGGACCCTTCCTCGATCCCGGCGACATCCTGGGTCACGAGGCCATGGGGATCGTCGAAGAGGTCGGCCCCGAGGTGCGTGCCGTCGCCCCTGGAGATCGCGTCGTCATCCCGTTCAACGTCTCCTGCGGCACCTGCTTCATGTGCTCCCAAGGCCTGCACTCACAGTGCGAGACGACGCAAGTCCACGCCTACGGCTCCGGCGCCTCCTTGTTCGGCTACACCAAGCTGTACGGGCAGGTGCCCGGTGGGCAGGCCGAGTATTTGCGGGTGCCGTTCGGAAACCACCTGCCCATCAAGGTCCCCGAAGGGCCGGCCGACGACCGATTCGTCTACCTCTCCGATGTGCTGCCCACCGCGTGGCAGGCCGTCGAGTACGCGGCGATTCCGCCCGGCGGCTCGCTCACCGTGCTCGGGCTCGGCCCGATCGGCGACATGGCCACGCGCATCGCCCAGCACCGCGGGGCGGGCTTGGTCATCGGCGTGGACCTCGTCAACGAACGCCTCGAGCGCGCCTCCGCCCACGGCGTGACCTGCCTGGACCTGCGCCGCCACGAGAAGGACCTCGGAGACACGGTCCGCGAACTGACCGGCGGCCGCGGCACCGACGCGGTCATCGACGCCGTCGGCATGGAAGCGCACGGCAACCCGGCCGTCAAAGCCGCCCAGTGGGCGACCGGACTGCTCCCCGACGCACTGGCTCAGCCGTTCATGGAGAAGGCGGGCCTGGACCGGCTCGGCGCGCTCTACGCGGCGATCGACCTCGTACGACGCGGCGGCACCGTCTCCCTGTCCGGGGTCTACGGCGGCGCCATGGACCCGATGCCTCTCCTGCGCATGTTCGACAAGCAGATCCAGTTCCGGATGGGCCAGGCCAACGTATGGCGCTGGGTCCCGGAGATCCTGCCGCTGCTGACCGATGAAGACACCCTGGGCGTGGACGGATTCGCCACCCACCACCTGCCGCTGGAAGACGCGCCCAAGGCTTACGCCACCTTCCAGGCGAAGCAGGACGGCATGATCAAGACACTCTTGCGTCCCTGAGCTACCGGCAGGCCCCGAAGAAGCCGGGGCCGCCGCTGCACCGGCCGGGCGGGCGCGCACGGCCCATCCCTTCTCAACCGAGGAAGGGATGGGAAACAGGAAGAGATACCCGGCACGGCGCGCAGCGCGAAGTGCAGTGCTACCGGTTCCTGCGCGCCTTCCCACAGCGGCGACGACTGCTCAGACGCCCCGTGCGCGCTTGCGCTCGTCGCGGGCCTCACGCCAGTTCCGTCCAGCCCTCTGGGCGCGGTCCATGTACCAGTCGCGGAACTTCCATGCGGCCACGACGACGGGTGCCGTGATGAGACCGAGGAGCAGGGAGTTGCTCCAGCCCTGGTCTTTGCCGAAGTGCAGATACAGCGTGCCTCCCACGAACGCGAGAAGGAACAGCAGCAGGAACTTCACCGGCCTCGAAAGACTCATGCAGCTCCGGATACCCGCGATCCGGCGTCGCATCAGCTTCCACCGGGGACCCGCGGCGCCCTGCCACCGGACGAGACCGCTTCACCGCCGGGTGGCGGGTACACCGGCACTGCAAGGGAGTTGGGGTCGCGCACCGCGTTCCGACCCTCCCTG
Organism: Streptomyces sp. NPDC048643; assembly: GCF_040650615.1. Taxonomy (NCBI): domain Bacteria; kingdom Bacillati; phylum Actinomycetota; class Actinomycetes; order Kitasatosporales; family Streptomycetaceae; genus Streptomyces; species Streptomyces sp. NPDC048643. The sequence continues at coordinate 32,336 of NZ_JBEZHO010000059.1, read as the reverse complement.
GCTTCGCTCGTGACCCGGGTCCCACTCCGGAGGCCGCGGCGTGCGGCTGCTCGCTGACCGCTGGGGCGTGGGTCGGAGCTCAGGCAACGCGCGACGCCGGGCCGAAAAAAGGGTCGCCCGGAGCGCCGGGCGGAGCCCGATGAGCTCGGCATGCCCTGGTAGCCCGCGGTTGTGTTCGGCGTGGTGAAGCGGCGGTCATGTACTGATACCTGAACGTCGTGGTGGCGGCTGCGATGATTCGCTCTCAACACCACCGCACCGGGGGAATCATGAACACTCGCGCCACCATTGCTGCACTTTTGACTGTCGCCTGCTTCGCTGTCGCCGGATGTTCCGGCCCCGGTCATGCTGACGGGGAAGGGGGCGGTGAGCATGCCTCGCAGCCCAGTAGGTTGAGCAGTCCCAGGGCCACGGTAACCCCGGACAACGTTGGGCAGGCTGGTAACGGTATTCCGCCCGAACCCACCGGGGTTGAGCGTGCGCAGTTGCTTCGAGCCCTCGCCGCCGCGAACCCGGCCACCGTGAAGTACGAGGACAAGGCCATCGACGCGGCACGCAATCAGTGCGGGGCGATCAACGGCGGCGCCCAGCGCCTCGACTACTTCGCCGCTCAGCGCTTTACGTACAAGGACGTAACGACGTCCAAAGCGCAGGGCAAGCAGATCAACCAAGCGCTGAAGGAAGGTGGCTTCTGCGAGGCGTGAACCGTTCGTCGCGGTGAGAGCTGTGTCTGAACCTCTTTGCGCTGCTCACAGGCTATGCAGTGCGACAGGTCTCCGGTTGCCGTTCGGACCGGCGTCCATTGACGCTGACCCGAACGGCGGGTGACGGGTTCTGGATCCTTTGACTCAGTTTGTGCTGTGCCTCAGAGTGTGCGGTGCATGACGTGGAGCCCGACATAGCCCTTCGAAGGATGCCGGAAGCCCTCCGGCAACGTGCCAACCACCTCAAAGCCGAGAGACCGATACAGTTTCACCGCATGCACGTTCGTCTCGACGACCGCGTTGAACTGCATCGCCCGGAAGCTGGCCGCTCGCGCCCACTCCAGCGTGTACTCACACAGTGCTCGGCCCACGCCCTGCCCCGAGTGCGCCGGGTCGACCATGTAGCTGGCGCTCGCGATGTGTGAACCGTTGCCCATGTGGTTGTTGTTCATCTTTGCCGTGCCGAGGACCTTTCCGGCATCGTCAGCGGCGACGACCGTGCGGTTCGGGGCCGGCAGGAGCCACCAGTCGCGGCCCTGCTCCGCGCTGAGGTCGATCGGATAGGTGAAGGTCTCACCAGCGGCAACGATCTTGTGGAAGAAGGGCCAGATGACAGCCCAGTCCTCGGTGTTGGCTTCCCTGATCAGCATACGGACAGAATGTCGGCCCGCCCCATGGGACCGCCAATGCTTTTCGCGCCCCGGGGCACATCACGTTTTCGCAGGTCACGAGTTCATGGAGTTGGGTGCCGTTCGAGCAGGAGCCCGGGCGTGCCCCGATCCGGCCGCCGGCGCTCCGTTCGCGTGGCCACCGACTTTGCGAAGACCACGGTTCACACCGCATCCGGACTCCCTGAGCCCGGGCTCCGGCACAGACAGCACGAATCCCGGCAGCCCACAGACTGCCGGGATCAGGAGTGCTACGCGCCTACTTGGGCCGGACGGCGCCCCTGGCCTTCTCCTTTGCCACACGCAGGTCGCCCTTTGACTCCTCGGCGTACCCCTCGGCCTTCATGGACTCGTTGCCCACCGCACCGCCGACGACCTTCTTGACCTTGCCCTCCACCTGCTCGCCCTCCGCCTGAGCCTTCTCGTCCGCAGCCACGACCACTCACCATGGGCCAGTTGCCCTGGCTCGAGTCTTGATCGCGAGGATGACGTCGTTCTTGGCGTCGGAGTAGTCGTTCATATCGTCCCACCGCCGGCTGAGCAGAGCCCGTTTGACGCCCTCGTACAGGGCGCGGTCGTCTGCATTGGTGCGCAAGTGGTCGCGGAGAAGGAGGTACTCCTGGACCGCTGCATCCCCTCGTTCATACACGTGCACGTGGACGTCGCGAGTCGGTGTGCGCACGAGCCGATGCCCTGGCTCGCGAACCCGCAGTTCGTAACCGGCGGCCAGCAGCCCGTCGAGGTAGTCCTCTTCTGCGGTGATGTCGGGCACTGCGACGACGATGTCAACGATCGGCTTGGCGGCCAGGCCGGGAACCGAAGTGGATCCGATGTGCTCGACATCGACGTTTATCGCCGCCAGCGCATCGAGGATCCGGCGCCGGTGCTCCAGGTAGTCCTGAGCCCACCGAGGGTCGTAGCTGTGAAGATTCAGCTGGAGGACCTCTGGACCACCGATGAGCTCGACCGCCGTGACGTCCGGCCGACGCGGCTTGCTGCTGTTCGTCATCAGCACATCTTTCCCGTTGTGCGCCAACTCATCATCTCGATCGGCAGGGCTGCGGCCGCCCACCGGCGGGGAGCTGCCCCGCCCACCACGGCGAGCGGGACTCGCCTGACCGCCAGCCTGCTAAAGAACAGTTGGCTTAGCCATTGAGGTCCCCGGCGGCAGATGAGCAGCGCAGGCTGTGGGCCTTCGCCCGGCCAGTGATCGGCCGTCCCCACGACCCTCACACCTCGTCGGGGTCCTCTTCGGCGTACAGACGGGCGTCAAGATCGGCCGCCCAGGCGACGGCCCAGGCGCGCAGGTCGGCCAGTTGGCCGGGGTTGAGGCCGTAGTCGGTGAAGTCCTTGTCGTCCCACCATTCCGCACCGTTGAGGCGGTCGCGTAGGTCTTCGAGGCTGAACTCGAAGCGTGCGTGGCGGCGGCCGAGTGTTTCGAGGTCGGCGATGGTGTGGTGCTGGGAGGCAACGTGGACGTCGATGAGCTCGCGGACCGCGCCGCGGTCCGCGAGCGCGCGGACCTTGGTGCCGATTACGTCCTCTACGGCCAGCACTGGTCCATATTCGGTCTGCGTGGGCGGACTCCAAAATGCCTCTTTGAGGACGTCCACCTCACATTCCTCCCCGGATTGCGGATCGGTTGCGATGAGGCGACCAGAGATGGCGCCCGTCTCGATCTGGCGGACGCTCCAGCCACGGGTGACGAGGCCGTCACTGACCACGGCGACGATCTCGGCGATCGAGGCGGGATTTCGGTAGCTACGTCGAGGTCCTGCTGATGCGGTCGACCAGACCGTGAGCCTGAACGGCATAGCCGCCTGTGATCACCAAGGGGTACGGAGTGCCGATCGTGAGTACGTCGGCAAGGAGCCGACGGTGCAGTTCGGTCAGGTTCACGCGGCCGGCACGCTTCGGGCGTCGGCCAGCTCGGGGAAGGCGGCTTCCCAGGCTTCCCGCAGTGGCCGACTGACTAGGGTGCGCAGCACCGGCCACTGCCCGAGCAAGAGATCCCGGTTCAGGAAGGCGACCAGGTCCTGGCGCTGCCCTTCGGTCAGGACGGTGCGGTAGAGGCTCATCCGCGAGCGCGGCTGCTCGACGTCATAGGAGCGGCGTCCTGACCAGGCCACATGCAGTGGCAGGTCGACCGAACCGTGGGTGGGACCCGTCAGGTCCTGGAGGCGCGCGGGCAGCCGCTTGGCGTACTGCTCGCGGAGCAGCTCGAACGCGTTAGGTACCGGGAAACGAGAAGAGCCGAGAGCCATGCCTCAATTGTCACCTGCCCCACAGGGCGGGTGACGACTTACGCCCGAACCCGTCCTCCCAACAGCCGGCGCCTCGATGACAGCCGATTTGGCGTTGGATGTGGCGTGAAGGTAGGGCAGGTGGTGCGGCCGAGGAAGGCTTCGCGGATGTGGATCTGCAGGCACGCCGCTGGGGCCCTTGGCGCGGACCGCTGCGCCCTCTCCGTCTACGCCATCCCGATCATGGAGAGGGACGGGGTTGTCGATCCGGAGTCGAGAACGGAACCGTGACCTGCTCGCGGGTGACGGCGCATGTCGGACCGGCTTCGGCGAGGCGAGCCACGTCCCGCTCCTCGGCATCCGTCGGTCAGCTCCCAACGCAGCTTGTCGGCCACTCGCTCCGCCGCATACGCGCACCGGTCCGCCGGCACCGGGAAGCAGACTCGTGCACTTGTCCGCCTTCGACCGGTTACCACCCGAGACCGCGATCAGAGTGTTCGACGCGCCCTGGTCGTTCGCGTACGCCTCACGCAGCATCACACTCCAGCCATCAGCCCCGAGTCCCAGGCCGCGCAGGGCGCTCTTTCGTCTGGGGACAAGGATTCTTTACAGCTGGATGGCTGTGCCTGGTGCGAGGCGCTGGATGGCGATGCCGGTCAGGCCATTCTCGCCCAGGAGATTGGCGACGGAGTGCTGTCCGAGGTCGCTGAGCATGAGTTCGTGGATCTGGACGACCTGTTCGGGCTTGACCGCGCGGACGTAGTCGGCGGCTTCGCTGAGCTTGGTCCAGGGTCCGCTGGTGGGGAGCAGCAGGGTGCGCACGGGGGCGTCGGGGACGAAGTACGCGTCGCCTGGGTGATACAGGGTGCCACCGTCGAGGAGGTAGCCGACGTTGTCGGGGCACGGGACGTCGGCGTGGATCAGCGCGTGGCGGCGGCCGTACACGGCGACGGTGACGGCCCCGACGGTGAAGGTGTCGCCCGCGGCGACGGTGTGGACGCGGCCTCCCTGGCTGCCGAGGGCCGCCGCGACGCTGGCAGTGCCGTAGACCTCCAGCTCGGACCGGTCCGCGAGGGCGGCAGCGACCAGCTTCTCGTCGAAATGGTCGAAGTGTTCGTGGGTGATCAGGATCGCCCGGGCCCGGCCGACGGCGTCCGCCGCGTCCGGGGTGAGGGTGCCAGGGTCGATGACAAGGCGGGTGTCGTCCTTCTCGACGGTGACGCATGCGTGGGCGTGTTTGGTGAGCTGCATGGGGATTCCCTTCAAGTCGATCAAGTTCTACACCCAAACTGTACACCTAGGTTGTAGATTTCGAAGCGAGGTAAGTTGCCTCCATGCCCGACAACCCCCTGGACGACGACCGACTGGCCGAGGAACTCCGGCTCGCCGTCGGACAACTGGTGCGTACCGTGCGCACCGTCGACACCATGCCCCCTGCCGAGTCCGCCGTCCTCGGCTATATCGACCGCGACGGCCCGCTGACGACCGCCGACGTCGCCCAGCGGCGGGGCGTGAGCCACCAATCGGTCGCCAAGTCGGTGAAGGAACTCCTTGCCCAGGGCCTCGTACGCACCGAGGCACACCCCGCGGACGGGCGTAAGCTACTTCTGCACCTCACCGCCGCGGGAAGCGACCGCCTTGCCGAGGAACGGCGCGGGCGCGCGGCCACGCTCGGCAGCGCCATCGGCGACACACTCAGCGCCGAGGAACGCGCGACGCTCGCGGCGGCACTGCCCCTACTGGCCCGGCTGACGGCGCACCTGAGGAAAGCCAGCAGCAGGGCGCGGCCGCCAGACCGGCCAAGGCCCAGTAGTTGCCCGGTTTCCGCTCGTAGCGATGGTTGAGGCGACAGTAGCCGGTCAGACAGGACATGGTGCGGTTCACTGACCCACCGTCGACGGCCGAGGCGTTCACGGGATTCGGTGCCCTTGCAGGCGATGCGAACACCAGTGTGTTTGCCCCACAGTCAACGCCGCAGAGGAGGGATGCCGTAGGCCTTGTCCGCGAGGAGACGTCGACGCCGGGGCACGGAACGTGGCCCTGGACGTCCCGCTTGTGGAGCCGGACCTGGGTGGGCGAGGGCGGCGTCGACGTGGCCCGGGACGCCGGCCGCCGATGCCACCCGTCCGATGGCACCGCTCCCGCACAGACCCCTTCCCTGCGGATGTTCTGTCCGCCACGTCCCCACCGTGAGATTCAACGGCTCACGCTGCGGCTGAACAGCCTGGGGCGGGAGACGGTTCAGTCGCCGAATCCGCCTAGCCCAATTTCCGCAGCACCTCGACGATCGTCGCCCGGTACGCTCGCAGCGCCTCGAGACTGGCGGCATAGCGGTCACGGTGCCTGGCGATGTCTGCGCTCTGCCCCCGTGCCCGGGCGGCGTGCCAGACCTCGGCCGTATGGTGGCGCCGTTTGCAGGTGACGTCCGCCGCAGCGGTCGCTCGCTCCTGCGGTGTGTGCCGGGTGTTGCCGTCACTGCCACGCCGCCAGGCGGTGTCCGAGTACGCGGCCACAGGGTCGGGATAGCGCGTGAATCCTTGTTGTGCCACACACCGGGACCACACCCTCCACCCAGCGCGCAGGCGTGGATCACGCTTGACCACTTCGTCGACCTCGAGCGCCCGCCTACTGGCGTAGAGCCAGTCCCGCTTGACGTCGATGCCGCGCATCAGCCTCTCGTCCGCCTCGGCTTTACATGCGGGGAAGCCCGCATACTCGGCGTTCGTCATCCTGCGGCCCTTCGCCTGCGGCGCCACGGCCGTCGCCGGGTCCCAGCCGTAGCCCCAGCGGCGAGCGGCATCAAGATTCAGGACTCCGTAGTCGGTGGCAACCGCGGTGGCGACGATGGGATCGCTGGGATAACGAGGGTCTAGCGGGAAGTCCGGGTGGCCGCGCTCCGCCATGCACTGGCGGACCAGCAACGCCGTTGCCCGCTTGGACTGCTGGTAGTCCTGCGGCGTGTAGTCGTAGCGGTCGCCCGGGAGGGAGCCGAGGTCCGACGCCGTACGGATGACGCCCGGCCCGCCGGCACCAGAGACACAGAGCGCCGTAATCATCAACGCGGCACCCAGCCGCCACCCCCGGATGGTCATGATCGTGGATGCTAGCGACACGCACGCAACTGCCCATCGTCGGCCCCCACTTCAGCGAACAGACCGTACCGCCCACCGCGCGTCACCAGACTTTCGCGCAGCGCCGCGACGAGCGGAGTGCGAGGGTGCTTATGACTCACGCACCCAGACCCGCAAGAACGCGGCCCACGAGCTCCAGAGACCGCGCGCAGCTATCAGGCGGCCATGCTGCACCTGCTCGGCTACCCCCATGGGGTTGTCATACTTCGAGCGAGAGGACGTGCTGCGCTCCGCGATGGATGAGACCAGCGGGAAGATGCTTCCGGCGATGATCATCGACCTGTCGGCCTTGGCGTTCGGGGACACAGCATTTCTCCACTGGCTCCTCACGGCTCGCCGCGCCCATCAGGAGGCGGGAACGTGCTTGATCCTGGCGGGACCACTGCATTCGCTGGTGACACGGCTTCTGACCATCACCGGCACGATCGACTGCTTCCTCGTGGCGGAAGACGTCGACGCGGCCCTGGTCCTCGCCGACGCCTTGTGCGGAGTGGAACAGGGAAAGTGACCAGCCGAGGCGTGCGCCATCAGTGCGTCGGCCGCGGTGCGCGATCTTACGATCAAGCACGATCCGTGCTCTGTGTGTGCCGTTCTGGGGGAGGATCGAGGGCCCAGGATCGCTAGGTCAGCGGCCCGGCAGCATCATGGCGGCGAGGGACGGTCCACCCTGCCTCCTGACCGTTTCTCGCCGCTCACGCGCCTGTCGGCGGACAGGAAGCGCGATGAGCGAGCGTCGCGCTCGGGGAAGCGTGACGCGGGAGGGCCCGGACTGGTCTCCCCGTAGGTCCGGGCCCTTACCTAGCGCATCAGCAAGGCCGGGCTACCTGGATGCCGGGCATCTCTGCGGCTCCCGAGGAACGGACCGTACCGTCGGACACCGTCCATCTGAACCCGGCCGCGTCAACAGCTTGGCAGGGAGTACGGGGCCGGGCGGCGTCATCGGACGTCTGTACGGGGGGCTCGGTTTTCTGTACAGCGGGATCTCCGTAGAGCGTACGGAACAGGATGCCGGTCGTGACCACTCCCCCACCGCCGATCAGCGAGCCGCCCCCTCCGCACTGATCTGCCCCGCTGACAAGGGCCGCCCCTGCGGCGCCTGCCAGCGCAAGACCCACCAGTGCGGTCACGGCGCCAGCCCGCTCCGCCCGTGGTGCATGACTCCCGTACAGGAGGGCTGACAACCGGCCGTCCGCTTCAACAACACCCGCAGCTGAACCTCCAGCTCACCGCCGCAGACATGTGGGGGCGTGCCTGAGAGTCGATGATGTCGTTGGACACGTCGTCGCGCGCGGAATCCGGCTTCACCCTTCGGAAGCGCGCTACAGAGGGCCCGAAACCTGTGCACCGGACTCGGGCCGTCACCCATGCGACCGCGCCGGTATGGCGGCGAGCGTGGAGGGGGGCGGACCTTGGCGGGAGGCGGCCCATTCTAACGAACGCGGGCGAGTTCCGGGACGCGGGTGGCAACGAGTTCCACGTCAGGGGCTGAGCTCTTGCTCCAGGTTCGGCCGCGCGCCCGCTTTGCCTTACTTCAACCGCTGCATACTATCTGCGCCGAAGCCTTGCCAGTCGACCGTCATGGCTGACGCCGTGAGTCCGTAGACCCGACCCACAGCCCGGTCGGTATTGCCGTCGTCGCACTTGAGCCTGATGACGTACACCCCGTCGTCCTTCGCCACCCTGCCCCGGCAGTGATGTTGACCCATCGTCTCGGCTCTCAAGCCGGTCACATGGAGCACGAGCAGCTCGGGGCCCGAGGAGCTCCATTCGCCGACGAGCGTGACTGCCGCGGCATCGCTGGTGCCCTCAGCGCTGGGCAGGGTGGCTACGCCGTCCGCGGTCGGCGTGGCAGTCGGCTGCGGGGAGGACTTCGCGTCCGCTCCCCCCGCGTCACCGCAACCGGCCAAGGCGACAATCGTCGCCACGACCCCGGCGGCCCGCTGTATCCGCTTGATCACGTCGCCCCTCTCAAGGTCCGCGCTGAAGACCAGCTACAGACAGATGTGCTGGTCAGCGGGCTGAGATTAGCAGCACACCGGGGCGCCGTTGCACAGAGCATCACGCAGGCCTCGGCCGGCCGCGTGACCGTGAGGACCACGGCCCGGTATCGCCGGGGGTCCTCACTCTCGGCCCGGTCTCGGAGTACGACTCGAGGCCGGACCACCCCCAACGCATGAAGTAGCCAACCGGCTGCTTCATGCCAGCCGTCCCGCGGCTTCGCCGGTCGGGAAGAAGAGCGTTTTGACCTGTGAGAACGGGGCTACTCACGTCCGTGCGGCTCTGGTTGCGCCGTGGAGAGGGAAACCCCTGAAGGGGACGGACAGGGGAATCGCCGGTTGGGGCCGGCGAAATGGCAGCGTCGGCCCGTTCCGGAACCCCGCCCCGGGTTTCCGAACGGGCCGACCCGACGCTCCCACGGGTGCCGTTCACGACGTCACGCAGGAGGACTGGCCGTCGATCGGTTTTCGCATCCGCTGGGTGCGTTGATCGCAGCCGTGCCCATCGAAGATCACCCGCGAGTACGGAAGGTGGCGCGCGCGGGGTCTACATCCGGTTGCGGGTGTGGGCGGTCGACGGCACCTGGGAGCGGTCTTCACCGAGCTGATGACCGAGGCCGACGCCGATGAGGGCCTGAATGGGGCGGTCTCGGTGGACTGCACCGTCGTGCGCACTCATCAGCGCGCGGCCGCGGCCCACAGAAGAGGGCCCTGGCCGGCGAGCCCCACGACCGTGCCACCGGCTGCTCCCGCAGAGGACCGAGTACCAAGGTCTGCCCGCGCCCCAGGCGGGACCTGGCGGCTCCAAGTTCAAGAAACGGGCAGTGTGATGCTGTCGATCGCGGCGTCGGCGATTCGGTTCCTGGTCTTCGCGTCGACCCCTGCCTTGGCGAGCGCTTCGAGCCCGCGATGCGTGGTGAGGATCAGTCCGCCGAGCGCCTCGGCGTTGGCGGCCGGATCCACGTGACCGGCGCGCTGCGCCTGCGCGACAAGCCGGCGGCAGCTGTCGAGCAGCATTTCGTACGCCGCGAGTGACCTGGTCGCGATGGCGTCGTTCTCCGACGCCAGTTCGGCCGTGGCTTTGGCCAGCAGACAGCCAGGTTGACCGGTGTGGTCGTCCGGCGCTGTGAGCCATGCGCGGAGGCGGTCGAGGGCCTGGTCCTCCGGGCCTTCGAGCAGGGCGGCGGCGCTCTCGTCAGAGTCTGCGCAGTATGCCTCGAATATTCGCAGGAACAGGGCCTCCTTGTCGCCGAATGCGCCGTAGAGGCTTCCCTTGCTGAGCCCTGTCGCGCGGGAGAGGTCGTCGACCGAGGTGCCGTGGTAGCCGGTTTCGTTGAATTGTCGGCGCGCAGCGGCCAGGACGTCTTGTTCGTTGAATTTCCTTGGTCGCCCCATGTCTGCACAATACGCCGTTTTGAACCATCGGTCCAAATCCTTTCTGAACGTTCGGTCCAGAAGCTGTTATAGTGGACCGTATGTTCAGAACTAGCACTTCACCCGACCCCACCGAGTTCGCAGGAAAGCGCGCGATCGTGACGGGAGGCAGCCGCGGGATCGGCGCGGCCATCGTGCAGCGGCTGCTCGACGGCGGCGCGACCGTCGTCACCACGGCACGTAACGCCTCCGACGAGACACCGAAGGCCGCCACCTTCATCCAGGGCGACATCGGCACGCTCGCCGGCGTGCAGGCATTCACTGCGGCAGCGCTCGACGCACTCGGCGGCGTCGACATCGTGGTCAACAACGCGGCAGCGGCACGCGCCCACATCGGGGGAATCTCATCCATCCCCGATGAGGAATGGATCGACGCGCTCAACCTCAACTACCTGTCCGCCGTGAGGGTCAACAACGCGCTGCTGCCGGCGCTGCGCGAGGCCGGGTCGGGCGGCGCGATCGTCAACATCTCATCGGGAGCGGCCCTCACGCCGGCGCCGCCACTGGCTCACTACGGTGCCGCCAAGGCCGCCCTCAACACCTACGGCAAAGCGCTCGCCTCCGAACTCGCGCCGGCCGGAATCCGCGTCACCACCATCATCCCCGGCAACGTGCTCACCCCGGGTGCCGACGCGATCCGCCAGAACTTCGCCGACGCGATGGACGTCCCGCTCGACGCCACCACAGCGGGCATCCCTCTGGGTCGTCCCGGAGACCCGCGCGACATCGCCGAGGCCGTCGCCTACCTCGCATCGGACCGGGCCCAGTGGGTCACCGGAGTAAGCCTGACGGTCGACGGCGGTGAACTCCCCCTCATCTAGCTCCCGATCCGGGCGTCGGCCCGGCCGCCGCTGAGGTGGATGTCCTCGTAGAGGCACACCGACTCCTTGGGGCACGCCGCCTTGCCCTGTCCCTTGATGACCGTGGCTCGGGGGCGTCGGCCACCTGAGTGGGGGCGGCAGCAGCGGGGCTGCTGCCGCCCCCACGAGTGGGACGCTCTTGAAGATCGTGTTCGGTGGAACGAGCGACCGCACCGCCGGTCACTGCGACCGGCCCAGCGGGGTGAAAATCCCTCGTCGAACGGGCACACGGCCGCTACGAAGCCGGGGCAGGCAAAGACGAGGCTCTCGGCGGCGCCTACTTCCGGGTCCGACGGCCTGATCGTCCGCGACCCCGGCATCGACAGCGCACCCAAGTGATCGCCGGACTCATCGAGACGGCCACGTGCGCCGACAGCTTCCAACGACTCGACCATGATTGAGCACGGCTCCTGACCGCAGCTATGAAGCGTCTCCCCCGGTCCCGGCTACGCACAGCAGCTGCGCGCAGGCGGCGGATGAGAAGAAGGTGTGCGTTCACCCGCCCGCTGCTGTGCGAGCGCGATGGATCACGCGCGCCCGCACTGTGTTCCTCTCCTCAGCCGAGTCCCGGACCGGGCGGATGCAGGCGGGCCGTGAAGACGATGACGTCGTCGTCCGCGTCCGTACCGAAGGCGTCGACCAGTTCGGTGCACAGGGCTTCCGGCTCCCCAGCTCCGTCGGCCACTGCGGCGCGCAGGAGCTCCATGCGGTCGCGGAGGTCGCTGACCCGCGTCTCGATGAGCCCGTCGGTGATCATGACCAGCCGGCTGCCCGGTTCGATGGGGTGGCTGACAGCTTTCGGCTGCGGCAGGCCCAGGCCAAGGAGCGGGCCGTGCTCGCTCAGGTAGCGGGGTGCCCCGTCCTGCGCCATGAGCAGGGGCGGGAGATGGCCGGCGTTGGCGATGTGCAGACGTGCGTTGCCCGGGTCGACCAGCACGATGCACACCGTGGCGGTCCATCCCGGCTGATGCAGCCTCAGGAGGCGGTCCAGGTGCTCCAGCAGAACGTGCGGAAGGTGGTCCTGTGCGGCGTACGCGCGCAGCGCGTGGCGTATTTCGCCCATGACCATGGCTGCCTGCAGTGAGTGGCCGACGACGTCCCCCACCGCGAGCAGGAGGCCCTTCTGCGTGGTGACGGCTTCGTAGAAGTCTCCGCCGATCTCGGTTGTGGTGGCAGCCGGGAGATAGCGCACTGCCAGTTCCACGCCGGGTGTCTGAGGCAGGGTTGCCGGTAGGAAGGTGCGCTGCAGCGCCAGGGCGAGTTCGTGCTCCTGTCCGAAGCGCTCCACGACGTCCTTGTGCTCGACGCTCAGTTCCGCGTAGAGAGCCATCACCCCGGCGTTGGTCTCGGTGAGTTCCTCGTTCAGCCGTTCCAGCTCGTCGCGCTGGGCGTGGGCTTCCTGGAGTGCGTTGATCAGGTCCCGGGACTGTGCCTGCAGGTCGTCGATCGCGCTGGCCGGGCCGTCCGACTCCAACAGTGCGAGGACCTGTTCCACTTTCAGGTCTCGCGCGGCGAGCTCGGGGATGGCGCAGACGATCTCTATCCGGCCGCCGCCCGAGTGCTCCGGTTGGCCGGGGGCCGGCTCGTAGCGGGTCTGCGGCAGCAGCCGGGTGACGGCGGTCAGCGACTCGCGGCTGGGGGCGCGGTCGTCGCGCCACTGCAGGAGGGTGCGCAGCGTGGGCGGCTCCTGCTGCAGGCTGAACACGGCGGTCATCGCGGACGGGCGCAGCAGGTCCCGTCCCAGTTCACTCACCGCGGTCGCGAGGCGCACCTGCTCCCGGTCGTCCAGGCCGACGGCCTGGGCGATGGTCTTGGCGTGGCGGCGCAGCGCGAAGATGTGCTGCTCCGTGCCGAGGGGTGTCACCAGCAGGGCCGTGGCGCCGGCGGCTCGGGGGGCGGGTACGGTCACCGGGCGGCCTTGATGATCACCGCGCTGGCGTCGTCGCGTCGGGTTCCGGCTTGCCGCATCAGGGCGGCGGCGATCAGAGCGGGCGGGTGATGGAGCAGGCCCGCCAGATCGCTGTGGGTCCAGCGTTCGCTGAGACCGTCGGAGTGCATCACCAGGATCCCGTGGGCGGGCAGGCGGTGCTCGTAGGTGCGCAGTTGGTGCATCTGGTGTCCGGTGATGCCGGGATGGGACAGCAAGGTGCTGCGGCTGGTGCTGGTGACCAGTGCGGCGGTGATGTTCCCGACGCCGCAGAACAGCAGCCGGCCGTCCGGTTCCAGGCGGGCGATGGCCACCGCCGCACCGCGTGTTCCGCGCAGAGCGCGGTGGACCTGCTCCATCGCCTGTTCCGGAGTGCGGGCCGTGCCGGTCTTGAAGGCGTGGACGGCCGCCTGCGCGGCCCTGGCGGCCATCGGGCCGTGGCCCAGCCCGTCGCAGGACATGACGAGTACACCCTGGCCCGGCCCGGCGACGGCGGCGCGCACTGCCGCAGGACGTCCGACCCTGCCCCAGCGTGCGGAGGAATCACGCTCCGAGGCGGCAGTCGTCCGTGCTGTAGGCGGTCGGCCGGTCAGAGCAGCCCAGTCCGGAGCTGTCCTGGGAGCGGCGGGTCGGTTGGTGCCCTCGAAGCCTGGCTGGGATGTCTGTTCGCCGGTGTCCGTGCGGATGGACCAGGCATCGCCGCAGACCTGCTCGCCGCTGATGGGACGGCTGATGCCTCCCACCATCGGCTCTCCGGCGACGGAGGGGTGTTGGGGGCGCGGCCAGAACCGGGCGACCTGCACGGTCCCCAGGCCGGGTTGGGAGTGGATGTGGAAGGAGTCGGCCAGGCGCTGGACGGCGCCGAGGCCGATGCCTAGGGTGCCGGCCGTTGACATGCCGTCCTGCAGGGCCGCGGGCACGTCAGCGATTCCCGGGCCGTTGTCCACGGCCAGCACTTCCACGCCGGCGGTGGCTTCGTTGCGCAGGACGCGCAGGAGCAGGGAACCGTCAGCGGCGTGCTTGGCGATGTTGCCCGCCAGTTCGGCCACCGCGAGCACGAGCTCGGAACTGCGCTGCTCCCCCAGGCCGATGCGCCGGCCCAGGGCGGCAGCCGCGCCGCGGGCGGCTTCCGGCTGGTCGCGGAACCAGGCCACGTCCTCGCAGTCCAATATGGGCGCAAAGCCGGGGCTGGTCATCGCTTCCACTTGGTGATGGTCACGGTGGTCCCCTGTCCTGGGCTGGTGTCGAGGGCGAAGTCGTCGACCAGCCGCCTGGAGCCGGACAGGCCAAGGCCCATGCCGCCACCGGAGGTCCAGCCGTCGGTCAGCGCCAGGTCCACGTCGGGAATGCCGGGCCCGCGGTCGCTGAAGACCAGGCGCACACCGCGCCGGCCGCGTTCTTCGACGAGGTTGGCGGTCATGGTGCCGCCGCCGCCGTGGATGAGGGTGTTGCGGGCCAGCTCACTGGCGGCAGTGATCAGTTTGGTCTGCTCGACCAGAGAGAAACGGCACTCCAGGGCCAAGGCACGCACCAGTTGACGGGCCTGCACCACGCCGGCGTTGGCGGTGATCTCCAGCGTTTGAGCACCGCTGGAGGCGCCGTTCACAGGCCTGCCGCAGTATCCGGCGCGACGCCGTCAGAACCAGGGTCGGTCAGGCCGTCGGGATCGGACTCCCCGAGGGACTCGGCGCGGGCATGTTCGAGCACCCGCAGGCCCTTGTCCAAGGTCAGGGCGGTGCGCACGCCGCCGAGCGACAGGCCGAGTTCGACCAGGGTGATAGCCACGGCTGGGCGCATGCCCACCACGACGGTCTGCGCGTCCAATAGGCGCGAGATGGAGGCGATGGTCGACAGCATGCGGCCAACGAAGGAGTCCACGATGTCCACCGCGGTGATGTCGATGACCACCCCGTGGGCGCCCGTCTCGACGACTTTCGCGGCCAGGTCGTCCTGGAGGAGCATCACCGACTGGTCGTCCAGATCCGTCTGGATGGAGACGAGCAGGACCTGCCCGATCTGCAGGACCGGAACGCGCTCGGTCATCGGGCACCGGCCTGCGGGGCTGTGCGGGAGAACGTGACTCCGGAGCGGCGCAGGGCGTGCCGCAGGGCATCGGCCAGGGTGGCCTTGGTGACGATGTCACCGAAGTTGATGCCCAGGGCCACGATGGTCTGCGCGATCTGCGGGCGGATGCCGGAGATGGTGCACTCCGCGCCCATCAGGCGGGCCGCGACCACGGTCTTCAGCAGGTGCTGGGCGACTTCGGTGTCCACAGCCGGCACACCGGTGATGTCGATGATGGCCTGCTCGGAACCCGTATCGATGAGCGCCTGGAGCATCTTCTCCATCACGACCATGGTTCGTGCCGAGTCAAGGGTGCCGACCAGCGGGACACCGATCACTCCGTCCCACAGCTTCACGACCGGCGTCGACAGCTCCAGCAGCTGCTCGGCCTGCGCCGAGATCAGTTCCTCACGGGTACGCGTGTAGACCTCGATGGTGAACAGGCCCAGCGTGTCCAGGAGCGCACCGAACTTCAGGTAGGCCTGCAGGTCACCGTCGTCGCCGCCGAGGGAGGGCTCAAGGACCTCCTTGAGGGCGAACACGCTCACCGCTGTCTCGGTAGGGGTGAAACCCTGGTGTGCGCGGTTGCGCGACAGTTCGGTCAGCAGCGCACGGACCTCGCCGAACGCCTCCCCGCGGCCGTCCAGGCTCCCGTCGCCGAGGGCGGCCACCAACGCTGTGTAGATCTCCTGCAGTTCCTGCTGCACCTCGGCGCGGCTCACCCGTCCGCCCAGGGAACCGGTGACCTTGTCTGCCCACTGCGCGCCGAGGTCTTCACCTCGAACCGTCAGCAGGTTGACCAGACGATCTGAAATGCCGTCACCAGCCACAGAGCACATCCTTCTTGTTTCAGGAGGCCGGGTGGCCTTTTGTCCGAACCTTAAGCCATTGGAGTGACCTGAAGGCCCGGCTCCAAAACCGTGATGTGCGACTCCTTTCAGTCCGCTCACGAGCCAGACAGGGAACCCGCAGAGGCGAAGTCGTCACTGCTGGTCACGATCATGTTTCGTTCGAGTCTCCTGGCGCGCTTTCCCACGACGGGGGCAGACAGATCTCGTCGGCCTCCAGCAGCCGGCCGTACGGGGCTGGAACGGCGGGAGGGGCCTGACGTGAGCGTGACCGAGGCGACCAAGACCCAGGTAGAGGGACGTGTACTGTCGCTGCCGGAGATCGCCGACCCCTCGCGGGTCACCCTGAAGCACGCCCGGCAGTTTTCCAAGATCTTCGAACAGCAGAACGGGCCGGTGTGAGCACCGCCCGGCTCCGCCGGGAACAGCCCGCGCGACGCTGCGCACGGCAGGCGAGGAACTGAGGTGTCCGGCTCCGCGGACCTGAATCCGCGATGCGGCACAGCCGGACGACGCCGACGCTCAAGGGCCCGTCCAGGCGGTCGAACATGCCCGGGGCCTGCGCGACCTTCCGGCGTAAGCGCCGTCCCCACGCTCGCGGTGAATTACCGGCCGACAGGCTGGACACCGAAGGTGCCGGCGGCCGCCACCAGACGCATTTCCTCCAGGGCCGAGACCTGCTGCTCGGCCCGTTCGAGCAAGGTGTCCAGGCGGTCGGCATGGAGTCGGCCGTCAGTTTCCGCCAGCACGCGCAGGACACGCCAGCACGCAGCCTTTCCTTCCACGCCCACGAGCAGGGCTTCCAGCTCGAGGACGTCGCTGAGCGGGGACCGGGAGAAGAGATGGCCGTTCAGCTTCAGGCGGCCCGCCTTCTCTGCCAGCCAGCCGATGGCGACCTTCGCGTGGTCGGTGGACACGTTCAGGTCCGCCATGATCTGTATCAGCGCCTCGCGGTCCTGCTCGACCTGCTGAGCAAGTTCGGCCAGGGCTGTTCCCCCGTCCCGCCCCTCTTGGGCTCGGACGGCCCGGCCCAGGAGTTCGGTGCCGGTGGTCGCGCCCGTCAGATGGTCGTTGAGATAGATCGCCAGGAACTCGGAGCCGTCAGAACTCGCTGCGGTCGCGTCGCCGTTACCGGGTGACGCGTCGGTGTCTGCCACTGCGCTCAGCTCACGGCTGACAGTGGCGCCCAGCTCGGCCCAGCTCTTCTCGAACTTGGACAGCCCCTCGCGCTCAAGGGCCTCCGTCACGTCCGCGAAGTCGATGCCGACCGCTTCCAGCGCGTCGAAGTGGGCGAGTGCCGCCACGTGGTCGTCGCTCTGCGGGCGGCCGGGCAGCGTGCCGTGGTCGGCGAAGGCGTCCAACGTGGCGCCCGGCATGGTGTTCACCGTGCCCGCGATGGCGAGTTCGCTGACGTAGCGCGTGTCGGGGTAGGCGGGGTCCTTGACACCGGTCGAGGCCCACAGGGGCCGTTGCGGGCGGGCGCCGGCAGCGGCGAGGCGCTGCCACCGGACTCCGCCCGTGACCTCTTCGTACGCGCGGTGGGCCAGGCGTGCGTTGGCCACCGCCGCTCCGCCCTTGAGCGCGCGGGCCTCCGGTGTACCGATGGCGTCCAGACGCCGATCCACCTCGGTGTCCACCCGCGAGACGAAGAACGATGCCACCGAGTGGATGCCTCGCAGATCGCGTCCGGCGGCGAGAGCCTGCTCCAGGCCCGTCATGTAGGCATCCATCACGGCGCGGTAGCGGTCCAGCGAGAAGATCAGCGTGACGTTCACGCTCATCCCCTGTGCGATCACGTCGGTGACGGCTGCGAGACCTTCTGCGGTGCCCGGGATCTTGACGAGCAGGTTCGGTTCGGCGACGGCCCCCCACAGCTTCGTGGCGTCCGCGACGGTGGCATCAGCATCCCGGGCGAGCCGCGGGTCCACCTCGAGGGACACCCGTCCGTCCTGACCGTCGGTACGTCGGTAGATGGGGGCGAAGACCTTGCAACCTGCCCGTACGTCGTCGGTGGTGAGCGCGAACACTGCTGCGTCGACATCCGCGCCCTCTCGGCCCAGACGGCGCAACTGCTCGGAGTACCGCTCTCCCTTGGACAGTGCGGAGGCGAAGATCGTGGGATTGGTGGTGACCCCTACGACGTGCTTGTCCGCGATCAGCTGCTCCAGTCGACCATCGGCCAGGAGTTCGCGCGACAGATCGTCGAGCCAGATCGAGACCCCGGCGGCGGACAGATCCGCCAGCGGAGCGTAGGACGCGTGAACGGTCATGAGGGACCTCCGAGAAGATGCAAAAGGGCACAGGCCCACATCGGGACCCCCGCGCCCCGCATGTCACTGCCTGACGTACGAGTACCGAGTTCGGAGGCAACCAACCGGGAATCGGGCCGAAGAAGGCAACAACCGTGCCGGGGATCGCAACGATCGCTAGGTCGCGGTGTCGAGACGGCGCAGTGGGGCTCCGGCCTCGTGAAGGCTGCGGAGGGCCTGCCGGTACGAGCCGATCAGGCTGGTCTCCAGGTAGGCCACACCCAGTTCCTCGCAGTGGCGGCGGACGATCGTCTGGGCCCGGCGCAGATGCGGGCTGGGCATGCTGGGGAAGAGATGGTGCTCGATCTGATAGTTCAGTCCGCCGAGTGCGATGTCCAGCATGCGACCGCCCCGCACATTGCGTGAGGTGAGGACCTGACGGCGCAGGAAGTCCGGCCGGTCCTCACCGGTCAGGATCGGCATGCCCTTGTGGTTGGGGGCGAAGATCGAGCCGAGGTACACACCGAAGAGGCCTTGGTGGACTGCCAGGAATGCGACGGCCATCGCGGGCGGCAGCACCAGGAAGAGGGCCGTCAGGTAGGCCACGAAGTGGCCGATGAGCAGCACTCCCTCCAGGCGACGACTCTTGAGCGTGTCCTGCCCGAGGCCACGCACGCTCGAGACGTGAAGGCTGATGCCTTCCAACGTCAGGAGCGGAAAGAACAGATATGCCTGCGAGCGGCCGATCAGCCGGGGGATGCCCGTCGCGGCACGGGCCTGGTTCTGCGACCAGACGAGCAGGTCGGGCTTGACGTCCGGGTCGAGTTCCTCGTGATTGGGGTTCGCGTGATGACGGGTGTGTTTGTCCTGCCACCAGCCGTATCCCATGCCGATGCACGCGTTCCCGGCGACACGCCCCGACAACTCGCTGGCCTTGCGTAGTCGAAACACCTGTCGGTGCGCGACGTCGTGGGCCACGAGAGCCACTTGGCCGAAGGCCACGGAGAGGAATGCGGCGATCGCCAGGGTCCACCAACTGGCCCCGACCAGAACGAAGGCGATCCAGCCGCCCGTGTAGAGAGCAGCGACGGTCGCGATTCTCGCGGTGTAGTAGCCGGGTCGCCTGTTCATCAGGCCGCTGGCGGCGATCGTCTTCGACAGGCGTCCGAAGTCGCTGCCTCGTGCCTGTTCAGGTCGTGCGAACGTCTCCGCTGTCATGGATGGCCCAACCTTTCGTGGCCGACGACACCCGGGGCGCTTGCTCGGGGCGTTCGTTCCACGCACCCCACGGCGGGGTCACGGCCAGAGCGCCTCCGCTGAGAGACGGCACGTGCAGGTTGCGATGGAGCCAGGCTAGCGCGCGGGACGTACGTCCCCTGTGAGTCCGCGGGGAAGTTAGTGCTGAAAGGGGACCTCTCACCAGCCCTGACCTGAGCGTTCACACGCCATACGCGTTCTGATCCGATGCCCGGCGGTAAGCCCGGGCAGCCCCGGCGGGGGCTCCGAAAGACCCGCGGACGGCCGCAGCATGGCACACGTGCCCGTGGAACTCGACGGGCAGCCATGGCATCACCCTGTGGGCGTACCACGCACGCTCCGTCGGCCCGCCTCCGAGGCAGCTCGACCCCGGGCACACCGCCGGAATCCTCGTCCGACCTGCGGGCAATACACGCGCCGCACGTGTGGATCACTGCCAGGAGGGCACTCAGGGCGATGAGAGCCACGGGACCCCCGTGCCGACAGGGACAGAACTCGCCTCGACAGCGGACCAGGGCCGCAGAACACCGTCGAGATGCGCGGACACAGCTTCCGCTCCCTCAGGTCTCAGCCGACTCGGCCCGGGCGCGCGAGGAGGTCCGTGTCACCCCACGCCGCACCCGGACACCGGAGGTTGGCAATGGCCACCCATACGTTCACCCCGCTGGTTCCGACCTTCCTCTTGGCGCCCCCCGGCGTCTATCGCCCTCAGCACGACACCCGACTGTTGGCACGTGCCCTGGGCAGGGAGGACATCGGTCCGCGCACCCGAGTGCTGGAACTGGGAGCGGGCAGCGGTGCCCTCGCGCTGGAGGCAGCGAGACGGGGAGCCACAGTCACTGCGATCGACATCTCCAGGCGTGCCGTCATGGCCACACGCCTCAACGCGATTCTGGCCGGGCAGCATGTCACCGTACGGCGCGGTGACCTCACCAAGGCGGTGGCCGGCCGGTCGTACGACCTGGTGATCAGCAACCCCCCGTACGTGCCGTCTCCCGATGCCCGCCTCCCTCAAAGGGGTGCTGCTCGGGCCTGGGACGCGGGCCACGACGGACGGCTGCTGCTGGACCGGATTTGCGATGCCGCCCCCGCGGTCGTGGGGCCGAGCGGGGCACTGCTGCTGGTCCACTCCGGGCTCTGTGGGGTCGACGCCACGGTGGAGCGGCTCGGGCGTGCGGGCATGTCCGCACAGATCGCGGACAGAGCGATGGTGCCCTTCGGGCCGGTGCTGCGATCCCGCCTGCCCTGGCTGCGCCGGACCGGCCTGGTCGGCGAGGAGGCCGAGGAGGAACTGGTGGTCATTCGTGCCGAACACACCTGAGCGCCCGCGTCGCGTCCGCCTCGACCCTGAGGGACCGCTGCTCGTGGAAGGGCCCGTCGAAGTCGTCGGCGAGGACGGCAGCGTGGCGGTCTCACACCGCTTCACCGTCGCCATCTGCACGTGTCGACGCAGCCGCACCTACCCGTGGTGCGACACCAGCCACCGTCGCCGCACCAAACCGGACGAGCGAACGGACGGGACGGAGCGGACCACCTAGTCGGTCGCGCACGCCCTGACAGACCTCCAAGCCAGGACCGGGCCCGCGTCCGGGACGAAAGGACACACGTGATCTCCACCCGCCAGGAATCCCGTCTGCACAGCCCACCGCTGCCCACCCCGCGCGGGCCGCTCTCCGCCGCGGTCGTCTCCGTGCTGCGCAACCACCGGCAGACGCTGCCGGGCAACGACGTCGTGACCGCGGCGGGCCCCTACGGCGACGATCTGCACCTCGCTCTGTACGTGCTGTACGAGCTGCACTACCAGGGTTTCGAGAGCGTCGACGACGAACGCGAATGGGATCCCTCCCTGCTGGACCTGCGCCGCCTGCTCGAACAACACTTCCTCGCCGCCCTGCGCGCCGACGTCCCGGGCCCGGTCCCCGTGAAGCAGGCGCTCGAAGACCTTCAGACCGAACCGGTCGGCCACGACGAGACGAGTGTGTCCCACTATCTGCAACGTGACGGTGAACCGGCCCAGTTGGCCGAATACGCCGCGCTGCGCTCGCTCTACCACCTCAAGGAAGCGGACCCCCACGCCTGGGTCATCCCCCGGCTGCACGGCCGCGCCAAGGCGGCGATGGTCGCGGTCGAGTACGACGAGTTCGGTGGAGGACGCCCTGAGAACATCCACGCCCGGCTGTTCGCCGACCTGATGGACGACCTCGGCCTGGATACGGCATACGGCCACTACCTCGACGCCGCGCCGGCCGCGGCTCTCGCCATCGTGAACCAGATGTCCCTGTTCGGGCTGCACCGAGCTCTGCGAGGCGCACTCGTCGGGCATTTCGCGACCGTCGAAGTGACGTCCTCACCTGCCTCACGCCGACTCGCCGGAGCGTTGAGCCGCACGGGCGCCGGGCCGGCCGCCATCCGGTTCTACGACGAGCACGTCGAGGCGGACGCGGTGCACGAACAGATCGTGCGGCACGACGTGGTGGGCGGCCTGCTGGAGAGTGAGCCCGAGATGGAGGCGGACATCGTCTTCGGCATCCAGAGCACCACGCTCCTGGAGGACCGACTCGGTGTGGAACTCCTCAACGCCTGGCACGCCGGGCGCAGCGCTCTCCGCGAACCCCATGGCCGGTCCCATGAGCCGAATTCGAGCGTGTCCCCCCTGCAGTGACCGGCGGTGCACCGTAGTCGAGGAGCCCGTCACCGGCCGGGTGTCATCAAGTCAAACCACCACACCTGCTGTTCCCGGCCACAGGGCAGGGCGGATGCAGCCCACCTGCTTCCATCTCGCAACGAGCCACGAACCCGAGCACACATCGGCGACCCGACATCCGTCTTGACCTCGTTGGCATGGGTACTCGGCGTTCATGAAAGTGACAAACTGGGATATCGCCCTCCCCAACGCGGCCTTCGGCATGATCGGCGCGCTCGTGGGCGGTCTGGTCATCGTGGGGGCCCTCGTGTGGGCGGTTCAGATGGGCATCAAGGCACGCCGCCGTCAGCCGCCCCCGCCCGAGCCGAAAGAGCAGCCGACTCGGCCGGAGTCGGGCTCCAGGCAGGAAACTTCTGAATTGCGTGACCCTGACGACTTCTCCGCAGCCGGGGACGATGGTCGGCGCCTCACTCCGCACCAACTGCACAACTCCGGCACCACGCGCGGCGAGAAGCAGGAACGTCCGCGCTGGGACTCCCGGGCCTAGAACGTCGTGTCCAGCTCGGGATCGTCCCAGGGATGCGTGACGGCGCATCGCCACAACCGCAGGGGCCACTCACACCGCAGTGCTGCCCAGGCATCCAGAGGAGCCTTGAAGCAGCCATGGTGACCTACGCACTGCAGCGCGGCGTACTCGTCCTGACCCTGGACGACGACCCGGGAACCCGCGTCCAAGAACTGCCCGGGCGCATAAGCGACTTGGTGCGCGCCCATGACCCTCGCCCCGTCGTCATCATCCTCGGTGGCCATGCGACTGATCCCGTGATCACCGCGGTTCAGCACGCCCATCGCATGTGCAGCGAGCTCGGCATGCTGATATCCGTCGTGACGCACAGCGCCGGGGCTCGACGCGCCCTGGATGCGCAGCCCTTCGATGTCGGCACGCGGTTGGTCATTCACGCTCGCACCGACACGGCCATCACCACGGCGCTCACCACTGCGTGACACCGCCAATTGTTGGCCCTTCGCGCTGCCACTTCGCTTCCGCCGCTCGGGCTGGCGAACGCGCTCTGGCCCTCACCACGGCATCCGACACCATCGCCGCGGTCCGCGACCTGCTTGACCTTCGATACCGGCGTGGACGACGACACTGCCGTTCTGGCCATTCACGTCCCCCGACCCAGCGGTGAAGAGGAGCAGTGGCCCAACAGCTGATCCGCACCAGCACCGCCGGAGCGGTCATGGAACTGACCCGGGACTGGATCATCACACCGCACCCGAGTCCCACGCGTGATCGCGCCCGCCTGGGCCGACGGCCCTGACAGGGCTGCGTCAGGCCGGGTGGTGTCATCATTCAACGGCGGGCCCCGGCCATGACTGTTTTGAGGCATTGGTGAGATTTGCACCGGTGGCGGCGTCGCGCTGGGAGTGACGGGTGCCGTGCCAGTCCAAGCACATGACGGTCGCATCGTCTTGGAGGTGGCCGTTGTTGGCCGCGACAATCGCTGCGATGAGGGTGCGGGCTGCCTCGCGGGGGTGCAGGTCGCGGGTCCGTACGATCAGCTCGGACAGCTCGATGCTGTTGGCCTTGCGCTCCAGCATGCCGTCGGTGAGCATGACGAGCCGGTCCCCGGGCCGCAGGTCCAGCGACTGGACTCGGTAGGCGTGAGGCGTAGGGAAACCAAAGGGTGTATCGACCTTCGGGGCGATCTCCTGCACCTGGCCGTTCCGCATACGCAGCGGCCAGGGGTGCCCGGCGTTGACGAACTCGGTCGTGCCGTCGAGCAGGCTGATGCGCAGGAGCTGGCCCGTGACGTAGCCCTTGCGGCTGTGGTCGTGGATGGCCTGGTCAGCCTGGCGGGCCTGTTCGGCGAGGTCGGCGCCG
Source organism: Streptomyces sp. NPDC048643 (assembly GCF_040650615.1). Classification (NCBI taxonomy): domain Bacteria; kingdom Bacillati; phylum Actinomycetota; class Actinomycetes; order Kitasatosporales; family Streptomycetaceae; genus Streptomyces; species Streptomyces sp. NPDC048643. The sequence goes on along the minus strand of NZ_JBEZHO010000059.1, from coordinate 8,425 downwards.
GCCCGCCGCGCCCGGCGCAGGGCACCCACCAGCAGGGTGGCCAGCAGCGCAGCTTCTACATCGTGCCCCATGGCGTCGGTGACGGAGAGCTGGACGGTGTCCCGGTCGATCACGTAGTCGAAGGTGTCACCCCCGACCTGGTCGGCCGGCTCCAGCGCCCCGGCCACCGCGAACTGCGCCGCCTCGCAGGCCAGCGATGCCGGGAGCAGCCGGTGCTGGATCTCGGCGGCCAGGCTCAAGGGGGTGGTGCGGCGCCCCCACTGGTACACGTCGGTGTAGGAGCGGTTGGCGATGACGAGGTACCCCAGCGCGTGTGCGGTCTCGCCGATCTCCCTCATCACCGTCGCGTCGGGTGCCGTTGGCAGGAATAGTTCGAGCAGGCCGATGGCGTCCCCGCGGTTGGTAACCGGGGCGACAATCCGCACCGGCGTGTCCTCGCCCTTCTCCTCCACGCACGGTCGCTGGGTGCGGAGCACGTCGTCGTAGAGGGTGCCCTGCACCGTGATGCGCCGGGCGGGCGTACCGGTGTCGACGCTGCCCGCCGTTCCCAGCCTCACCACCGAGCTGCCGGTGAAATCAAGGATCAGGAACGACACCGATTCGGCTTCGAGATGCTCCTTGAGCATGCGCGCGACCACGTCGAGCGACTCCACGGGGGCTGCGGCCTCTGCCGCCTCCAGGGTCCCCGTCAGGGTCATCGGCGTGCCCCGGCGGTTCTCGCCCCGGGAACGGCCGGAGGCCTGCCCGCCGTCCGGCCTGCGTGCGGTCACTTCGGCTCCTCAGTGCTCGATGACGCTCAGGACGCTGTCCGAGCAAGTTCTGCGCTGTCGGGGAGGGTGGTGCACCGAATGCTGGCGGCCTGGGCGATCAGTCGCCCGCGGCCCAGCTCATCCACGCCGCCAGGCAGCCCGAACAGAGGATTACCACGCAGGACGCCAGGCCACGCAGCTTTCGCAGCCGTGTACGAAGGGCCGCATAGCGGGCCTCGTACTCGTCCTCCAGAATGCGGCTGCGCCACACCGGCCGCCATCGTCATCTGGGTGAGCCGCCTCCATTCCTCGGCGTAATGGCGCGCGGATCCTTTCTGCGGGCAGTCGCCAGCCAGGCCATCCGGTCGGTGAACCGCTCCTCTTCGCGCCGTGCAGCCTCGAATGCAGCCTGCAGCAGCGGAAAGCCTTCGACATCGCCGACCCCTGCGGATGCCGACGCCGACGGCCCTGGCGGACACGCACCCCTCACGTCACTCGCCGGCGGGGGCGATGGCGTGACGCCGTCGGCTGTGCTCTTTCCGATCGATGTTGGCGATGGCCTCGTGGTGAAGGTCGAAGGCGGGAGAATTCGAGCGACCTCGGGGCAGGGCGAAGGAACCTAACGAGGCTTGACTACCTCTCCGAGTCATTCACCGGGGTGACCATCGTGGCTGCTGCGGGGGCCAGCGGTCAGACCACGAGGTCCGGACCACCGGCCCTCCACATTGCCACTCGATGACAGACAACTCTGGCGCCGTCGACCTCGTCCAGTTCCCCCAAGCCCGCGTTCCGCAACAGCTCCGTCAGGCTGGTGCGGCGTACCAGCGGCTCGCCATCCAGTCCCACCTGACTGCCCGCACGCTTGGTGGGCCGGTAGACGATACGAGCACGGATGGTTCGCTCACCGCCATGACCTCAGCTTCGGCTGCCCTTTGCTGCGCTCGCGGCGGATGACGCCGCGGGTCGGTGTCCGGGACGCAGTGCGAGGTCGCGCCGGTCGGGAGACTGGCCGACGGCGGCGTGGTGGAAGCCCGGCGCCTGCGACGGGGACTTGGGAGACGCGATGGCCGCTCGGTGTCCGCGCCCGGACGTCCTGGCCGCAGCAGAGCTGGGAGTGGATACGGGCGCCTTCGCCAGGTAAGAGCGAGCAGTTTCGAGTGCGTCGGCGATCTCTCGGGTTCCGGTGGACACGCACAGGGTGTAGGCGAGATCCCGCAGACGCTGGCCGCAGGGATCTGCGCCACCGGCGAGTGCCTCCTCGGCGAGGAGCGTCTCGTACTCCTTGACGAGCCGGCGCAACGTCGCGGGCAGGGGCATCAACATGGGTGCAGCTCCTTGGTCAAGAGGCTTCGGCGAACGATGTACGGCTACTGAGCGGACGTCAGTCCAGGGGCCGGACGGGGCCGACCTCCTTGATCACGTCGAACGTCACGCGGCGGCAGGCTCAACGGGATGCCCCAACGCCTCCTTGCGCACCTGCCGGCAACTGCGGGTGATGAGCCGGGAGACGTGCATCTGGGAGATGCCGAGTTTCTCGGCTATGCGGCTTTGCGTCATGTCTTCAAAGAAGCGCAGGTAGAGAACAGTCCGCTCCCGTTCGGGCAGTCGGCCCAGTGCCTTCTTCGCAGCCTCGCGGTCGACGACGACGTCGAAGGCCGAGTCCGTGGTGCTCAGGGTGTCGCCGAGGCTGTAGCCGTCGTCACCTGCGGTCAGTTCGGCATCCAGGGAGAGGGTGCTGAAACTCTCCAGCGCCTCCAGACCCTCGGCGACCTCCTCCTCGGTGAGACCGGTGTGCGCCGCGATCTCAGCAACGGCCGGTTCGGGGCTGCCGGGGCGCTCGGTCAACTCACGGCGCGCGGCACGTACCTGGTTGCGCAACTCCTGCACTCGGCGCGGCACCCGCACGGCCCACATACGGTCCCGGAAGTGCCGCTTTATCTCGCCGGTGATCGTGGGGACGGCGTAGCTCTCGAAGGCGCCACGCGCCGGCTCGAACCGGTTGATTGCCTTGATCAGACCGAGGGCGGCCACTTGACGCAGGTCCTCCATGGCTTCGCCCCGGTCACGGAAGCGGCTGGCGATCCGGTGTGCCATGGGCAGCCAAGCGGCCACCAGCTCTTCGCGTACGGCGTCGCGGTCGGGACCGTCGTCCAATTCCACCAACCGTGCGAAGAGGGCGGAGGTGTCGGGGGAGTCATCGTGGGCGTGACGCGCACTGGCCTGTGGAGTCACGGAAGGGCCGTCGCTGTGGGGACGGGCTGCGATCACATCAGTGAGCATGGGGAATCGCTCCTGAACGGCTGGGTCAGGCGTGCCCGGTGACTGGTTCCGAACACGGCCCGAACGATCTTTCGGGTGTTCGCATCACGCGCGGAGGTCTACCCGGCCCCGCTCGCAAACCGCAGCAGGCCGGCGAGGAATCCCCGCGGGCGAGCGCCTTCGGTCCGAAGCGCGATGTCCCTTTGCCCCTCGGTCAGGGGGGTAAACACCACCTGTTGCGCGCCGGGGCAGTGTCACCGGAGCTGTCGATCAGCGCACTGCACGCCCCAAGCGTCGATGAAGGGCTCACGCCTCGACCGCCGCGGATACGGAAGGTAAGGGGCTGCTCACGGGGCCCGCCCGCCATCGCCGGTCGTCGTCCACGATCTTCAGTAGACGGGATGCACGCAAGCTCATCGGGTGACGGGCGCGTTCTCGGGCCGCCGTGGGGCCTACGGTGACCGGCGTACGTCCGCCGCCGGTCTTTCCATGTCAGGTCCGCTGGCCGATCGCTGGCGGTGCTCGCTCTCGCGCATCTCTCCGGTGTGGCGGTCGATGTCGGTGACGCGGTCCGCGAGGTCGGGGTGAGCGGGCCGTAGGTGGGGGCCTGTCGCGGAGAGGGGGCCCAGGAGTTGGGCCGGGTCGCTGTCGCCGAGTGCGGTGTGCAGGGCCGTGAGCGCTTCTGTCGCCGTGGCGGGGAGATCCGGCAGGGCGGTGATGGTTCCCGCGAGCTGGCGCAGCGTGGCGGCGTGGTCGTTGGCCCAGGACGTGACGGTGCGGTCCGCGGCGCGCTGGCCTCGGGTGGCCTGCACGCGTTGTTCTTTGGTGGTGCCGGCTTCGCCGGGGCGCACGCGTAGGTAGCGGCGTTCGGCGGCCTGGCGGCTGGAGACGCCGAGGGGGTGGGCCAGGTCGGCCCAGCTGGCGCCGGCTTCCCGGGCGGTCTCGATCAGGGCGGGCTCCCAGTGGGCGAGTTGTTCGCGCAGCTCGCGCAGGAGGAGCAGTGCGGCTACGGCCTGCTCGGGGTCGTCCGTGGAGGCAGCGTCGGCGGTTCGTGCCGTTCGCATGGCCTGGGCGATGGCCTTGAGCGCGGTGACCGCTGCTCCGAAGGAGGCCGGTGCCGGGGCCTTCTCGTCGCTCATTTCCTCTCCTTCCCAGGTCGCAGGCTTGTCATCCGTTGGATGACTTCGGAACTTGTCGTCGTTCAGATGACATGCTACAACGGTGTCAGGTGAAGCGCACAGCAACTGCTGAACTCATCTGGAGGTGTATCCCGTGTTGATGCGCACCGACCCGTTCCGTGAACTCGACCGCCTCGCCCAGCAGCTGATGGGTCCGCGAACGTGGTCCCGCCCCTCCGCGATGCCGATGGACGCCTACCGAGACGGCGACCGGTACGTCATCGCTTTCGACCTGCCGGGCATCGACCCCGACGCTCTCGACATCGACGTCGAACGGAACATGCTCACCGTGAAGGCGGAGCGCCGACCACTCCCCCGGTCCGAGAACGCCCAGACGGAACTGTCCGAACGGCCGCTCGGTGTCTTCTCCCGCCAGCTCGTCCTGGCCGACACCCTCGACACCGAGCACATCTCCGCGGACTACGAGGCCGGCGTACTGACGCTCAATATCCCGATCGCGGAGCGGGCCAAGCCCCGCAAGATCAGCATCCGCGGCACCGGTGACCGCAAGGAACTCGACAGCTGATCCGCCGCCCCCCTGCTGTCCGGGGCCCACGGAGGGTTCGCCCACCACTTCGCCGTGGGCCCCGGCGGCAGCGGCTCCGCTCCATCACTCCACGCCGGTGAACCGATTGCCGCGAGGAACGCGCGATTCACGGTGTTCACCCGGGGCAACCGGTTCACCGCAGCAGGAATAACGGTTCACGCAAGGAAAGTCGTCGCGCCATGGCTCTTCTCTCTCCCCCTGCGTCCTCTGTTCCGACGACCGTCACCTTCGACCAGATGCTGGAGAAGGTGCGCTACGAAGGCGTCTACCCCACCCGCCGACAAGCACAAGACGTCGTACGACGCGTCCTTGAGGCCCTCGGCCGCCAGCTGACCGGCGACGAACGTGTGGAGCTCGCCGGCCGCCTCCCCCAGGAAGCAGCCGGGTACCTCGCCTCACAGATCCCCACCGGCAGGCCGCTCACCGGCTGGGGCTTCGTGAAGGACCTCGCCGATCGAACCGGGGGCACCCTGGCGACAACCCGCTGGGACACCGGATCGGTCCTCGGCGTCGTCGCCCGCCTCGCCGGAGACGATCTCACGGCCCGGATCATCGGACAGCTCCCCGACGGCTACGACTTGCTCTTCGGACGCGCCCAGCTTGCCCGGGCAGCCTGACACCGGCCCAGATACGGCACCACTGGACAAGAACGGCACGCGAATCTGAGTGGCCGCGTGCCCGCCCCCAGCAATGGCGGCAGCCCGCACGCCCGCCCACCCAGGACGCCCCTACTCGGTGCTCCAGTGGCACAACAGCACCTTGCAGCAAGCGTGCCTGCTCTCGGACCCCAGGAGCGGGCTCCCTGGGGGTCCGCTCACGTGCGGAGCTGGAGCTGCGCGGGATGGCAAGCGGTCACCTCGTCATGGGGAGCCAAGCGACCGCCCGGTCTCCTGTCCGCGTCGAGGAGGCACTGGCGCTTCACGCGCGCGTGGCCGCCCTCTGTGCTCGGTTGCTGTCGGCCAGGACCGGCCTGAGTCAACCCGTCGGGTGAACCTGCGCTTCATGCGGGCGAGGCGGCGCGTCGCGATCCCAGAAGCGGGTACTCAGCGAACCTCCTGTCATCGCGACGGGATGTCGTTCCCCGCTTTCCTCAGTGATCGGAAACTCGCGTGAGTGCCAAGAAGAAGAATCCCGTGGCGGCAGCAGCCGACAAGGTCGCCGAGAAGGTGCAGGAGATCGCTCATCCCGGCAATGAGATCCCGGGCGCGCCGAGCCCGGTGCCGCCTGCGGTCGATGAGCCGACCGAGCCGGCCGGTCCGCTGCCGCCCAAGTCCGACCAGCGCGGCCCGGACACGTACAGCCCCACCGGACAGAAGACGGGCACCCCGCAGGCAGAGGTGGCGCAGGGCGGCGAGTTCCTCACCACAGCTCAGGGCACGCGACTCTACGAGACCGACCATTCTCTGAAGGCGGGGCCGCGGGGACCGGTGCTCCTGCAGGACCACCACCTGCGCGAGAAGATCATGCACTTCGACCACGAGCGGATCCCGGAGCGGGTCGTGCACGCCCGCGGCGCCGCAGCGCACGGCATCTTCCAGGGCTACGGCACTGGCGAAGGGATCAGCAAGGCCGCGTTCCTGGGCAAGGACGTCGAGACGCCGGTCTTCGTGCGCTTCTCCACCGTGCTGGGTTCGCGCGGTTCGGCCGACAGCGTCCGCGACACCCGGGGCTTCGCGACGAAGTTCTACACCAGCGAGGGCGTCTTCGACCTGGTCGGCAACAACATCCCGGTCTTCTTCATCCAGGACGCGATCAAGTTCCCCGACGTCATCCACGCCGGCAAGCCGCACCCGGACCGGGAGATCCCGCAGGCCCAGAGCGCCCACGACACCTTCTGGGACTTCGTCACCCTGCACACCGAGGCCACGCACCACACACTGTGGAACATGTCCGACCGCGGCATCCCGCGCTCCTACCGGATGATGGAGGGCTTCGGCGTCCACACCTTCCGCCTCCAGAACGCCGAGGGCGCGACGACGCTGGTGAAGTTCCACTGGAAGCCGAAGCTGGGCGTGCACTCCCTGGTCTGGGAGGAAGCCCAGATCACGGCCGGGGTCGACCCCGACTTCCACCGCCGGGATCTCGCCGACGCGATCGAGGCCGGGGCCTTCCCGCAGTGGGAGCTCGGCGTGCAGACCTTCCCCGACACCGACGACCAGATGTTCGAGGGCATCGACCTCCTGGACCCGACGAAGATCGTGCCGGAGGAGCTGGCCCCGGTCCAGCCGATCGGACTGCTCACGCTGAACGCGAACCCCTCGAACTACTTCGCCGAGACCGAACAGGTCGCCTTCCACGTCGGTCACCTCGTCCCCGGCATCGACGTCACCAACGACCCGCTGCTCCAGGGCCGCCTGTTCTCCTACCTCGACACCCAGATCAGCCGGCTGGGCGGCCCCAACTTCGGCCAGCTGCCAATCAACCGCACCCACGCCCCGGTCAACGACATGCTCCGCGACGGCATGCACCAGACGGCAGTCCACCGAGGTGTTGCGCCCTACCGGCCCAACTCACTCGACGGTGGCTGTCCCTTCCTCGCGGGCGCGGACAACGGCGCCTACATCGAAGTTCCCGAGGAGGTACCCGCATCCCGCAAGGTGCGCGACGCGGCAGCCTCCTTCGACGACCACTTCACCCAGCCACGACTGTTCTGGCTGAGCATGACGCCCACCGAGCGCGAGCACATCGTCGCCTCCTACACCTTCGAACTCAGCAAGTGCTGGGAGACGGCGATCAAGGAACGCGCCCTGCTTGTTCTGGCGAACATCGACACCGAACTGTGCGCGCAAGTCGCCGCCGGCCTGGGTCTGCCCGCCCCCGCACCGACCGTGAAGCTCGCCGACCCGGTTCCCAGCCCGGCACTCTCCCAGCTCGGCGGCACCTGGCCACTGGACGGCCGGATCATCGGCATCATCACCGAAGGCGACCAGAACCTGACCGGCGTGCGCTCAGTGCGCCAGGCCGTCCTGGACGCCGGCATGGTGCCCCTGGTCATCGCCCCCACCGGTGGAATTCTCGACCCCGACGGAGAGCCAGTCACCGTGCAGCGCACCTTCGCCAACGCCCGCTCCACCGAGTTCGACGCCCTCCTGCTCGCCGGCGCGCCAGCGGTCGGAGCCGACGGCTACGGAGCCCGTGACGCCAAGGTGGACGACGATGTCGCGATGGCTGTAGGCATCGACTCCCGCGTACTCCTCATGCTGGTGGAGGCCTACCGCCACGGAAAGGCAGTTGGGGCGTGGGGTGATGGCGTGGACGCCCTGGCCACTGCCGGTATCGCACTCGACGCACCCGGCGTGGTGAGCGCCGACAGCGCTGACTCGGCATTGGAACAACTCACCGAACTCCTGAGCCACCACCGCGCCTGGGACCGCTTCATGCCCTCGGTCTGACCCGATTCGATGGCGGCCTCCTGCCTATTCCGCAGGGGGCCGCCATCAGAGGACTGCCTGAGCCCGCTGTCCGGCCCAGACAGCACGAATCCCGGCAGCCAACCGGCTGCCGGGATCAGGAGTGCTACGCGCCTACTTGGGCCGGACGGCGTCCTTGGCCTTCTCCTTGGCCGCACGCAGGTCGCCCTGGGACTCCTTGGCCTGCCCTTCGGCCTTCAGGGACTCGTTGCCCACCGCACCGCCGACGACCTTCTTGACCTTGCCCTCGACCTGCTCACCCTTGGCCTGAGCCTTCTCGTC
>NZ_JBEZHO010000058.1:0-58325 GCF_040650615.1 Streptomyces sp. NPDC048643 | reverse complement strand
GTCACGAAAGCCGTCGAGCCGACCTCCTCGGGATCGGGCCGCAGCGCGGACCCCCGCACGACGGGTGGTCAGGAGAGGCCGGAGGCCCAGTCGTACCCCTTCAGGTAGGGGTCCGGCTTGATCGGCTTGCCGGAGTCCCAGACCTGCTCGATCAGCCCGTCGGAGCCGATCTTTCCGATGCGGGCGGTCTTGTAGATGTGCTGGGTCGCGCCGTCCACGGTGACCTTGCCCTCGGGCGCGTCGAAGGTGATGCCGTCGGAGGCGGCCTTCACCTTCTCGGGGTCGAAGGACTTCGCCTTCTCGACCATCGCCTTCCACAGGTAGACCGAGGTGTACGCGGCCTCCATCGGGTCACTGGTCGGCTTGTCCTTGCCGTACCTGGCCTTGTAGGCCTTCACGAACTTGGTGTTCGCCGCCCCCGCGGTGGTCTGGTAGTAGTTCCAGGCCGTCAGCTGGCCCGCCAGGTACTGCGCGCCGATCGACTTGACCTCCTCCTCGGCGATCGACACCGAGACGACCGGCATGCCCTTGGCCGTCAGACCGGCGGACTTGTACTCCTTGAAGAAGGCCACGTTCGAGTCGCCGTTCAGGGTGTTGAAGACCGCGTCCGCCTTCGACGCCTTCACCTTGTTGGCGATCGTGCTGAACTCGGTGGACCCGAGCGGCGCGTAGTCCTCACCGAGCACCGTCATGCCGTTGGCCTTCGCGTACGCCTTGATCTCCTTGTTGGCGGTACGCGGGAAGACGTAGTCGCTGCCCACCAGGTAGATGCGCTTCTTCCCCTGCGACTTGAGGTAGTCGAGGGCCGGCACGATCTGCTGGTTGGTGGTCGCGCCGGTGTAGAAGATGTACGGGGACTGCTCAAGTCCTTCGTACTGCACGGGGTAGAAGAGCAGCGACTTGTTCTTCTCGAAGACCGGCTTGACCGCCTTGCGGCTCGCGGAGGTCCAGCAGCCGAAGGTGGCCGCGACCCGGTCCTCCCTGATCAGTTTGCTGGCCTTCTCGGCGAAGGTCGGCCAGTCCGAGGCGCCGTCCTCGCTGATCGGCCTGATCTTCTTGCCGAGCACCCCGCCCGAGGCGTTGATCTCGTCGATGGCCAGCTTCAGCGAGTCGCGGACGGTCACCTCGCTGATCGCCATCGTGCCCGACAGCGAGTTGAGCAGGCCCACCTTGACGGTGTCGCCGCCGACATCGGCCTGCGCGGCCTTGTCCGACGTACCGCCCGCGTCGGTCTTGGCGCCGCAGGCGGAGAGCGCGACGACGGCCGCGAGTGCGGCGGCGCCGGCTGCCATCCGGCGTCGCAGAATACGGGTACCGCTGGACAATAGAACCCCCTCGGGCTGTGGAGGAGACAACCTCCTGAAGTGCGGTCCACAGCCTCAAGTCACCCTGTTTCCAAGGTGTTTCACTCTACTTTCCCGGCCGTATCTTCCCGCTCTCAGGTGCGGCTCGGCGGGGAACACCCGGGGCAACAGAAAATGCCCCGGGCGGAATTCGGCAGCCGAATTCATGATGAGCCCAAGGCATTTTGATTAGTTCCTGCGGGAAGTATCTTGGCGGAGGTGACGGGCTGTCAAGGGCGGGGTTCGTGAAGGTCGAGCTCGGCGACCACGTCGAAGTCCAGCCCCTCCGCCCGGGCCAGATAGATCCGTTGGCGTACGTGACCGTCCCGCAGATGCAGCAGTCCGCGCGGTCCCTCGTACGACACGGTCTCGGCCGCCGCGCCGATCGCGGACACGTCGAGGGATCTCGCCCGGCCGATGAGCGCGGCCAGCAACAGCACGCCCTCGTAACACGATTCGCCGAGGCTGGAGAGGGCCGGTGCCTCGGTCCCGAAGCGCTCGGCGTACTGCCCGTGGAAGTCGAGGGTGTCCCGGTTGGCCAGTGAGGCGAAGAACCCGGCCGTGCTGTAGAGGTCGGAGGTCGCCGAAGGTCCGCTGGCCATCAGCATGTTCTCGTCCATCAGCGTGCTCAGCCTGACGCACCGGGCGTCGAGCCCCGCCGCGGCGAACGCCCGGTTGAAGCGCACCGCGTCACTCCCGACCAGCAGCACGACGACACCGTCCGCCTCCGTGCGCTCGATGCGGCGCAGGACCGCTCCGAAGTCGTGTGTGCCCAGCGGCAGATACACCTCTCCTCGCACGCTGCCGCCGGACTCCCGGGCGTACCCGTGGGCGGCCCGGGCCGTGCGGCGCGGCCACACATAGTCGTTGCCCACCACGAACCAGCGCCGCAGACCCCGCTCGTGCGCCAACAGGCCCATGGCAGGTCGGAGTTGGTCGCGCGGCGTCTCGCTGGTGAGGAAGACGCCGGCCGTCCGCTCGCCGCCCTCGTACAGCGCGGTGTACACGTAGGGGACGCGGTGGGCGATCCTGGGCGCGAGCGCCTGACGCACCGACGAGATGTGCCAGCCCGTCACCCCCTGGACGGCCCCCACGTCCACCAACGCCTCGACATGGTCGGCGACTTCGCGCGGTGTCCCACCGCCGTCCACCGGCAGCAGCCGCAGCTCCCTGCCGAGCACTCCGCCCGCCCGGTTGACCTCCTCCGCCGCGAGTTGCGCGCACGACTCGCAGGTGGGCCCGAACATGCCCGCCGGTCCCTGCAACGGGAGGACGAGAGCCACCCCGAACACGGAGTCGTCTGCCGTGAACCACTCGGGCAAGGGCGAAGCGGGCCGGAACATGGCGTCATGATTCCGGCTCCCCCCGGTGAACTCCAATCCGTCTCGTAGCATGTACACCCCACGGGAGCGAGGAGCAGGATGCCGACCCCATCGCCGCGTCAGCCCCAGGACCTGATGCACCTGCTGACCCGGGCCGAGCGCCTCGCCGCGCGGCGGCTGCGGGCCGTCCTGGACGAGGACGGCTGCTCCCTCGACGCCTGGCGGGTGCTCGTCCTGCTCTCCGACGGCGCGGGCCACCCCATGACCGCCGTCGCCGAGGCCGTCTTCCTGCCCCCGGCCACCCTCACCAAGCTGATCGACCATCTCGTCGACCAGAACCTCGTCTACCGGCGGATCGATCCGCACGACCGTCGCCGCGTCCTCGCCCACCTCACCCCGCGCGGCGTGACGTACTGGCGGCGCGTCGACCGCGAGGTCCGGGCGCGGTGGCCGGTGCTGGACGACGGGGACGACGCGCTGCTGCGCTCCCTGCTGGAACGGCTGGCGGAGACACTCGACGCGACGGGCGCCCGCAGCACGCTCTGAAGCGGGTCGTCGCGGAAAGTAGTGGCACGGGCCCGGAATGCGCACGCTCCGTGAAAGGTTGGCATATACATCCAGCTGTGGCCGGTGTTCCCCGCCGGCCGCGGAGTACGTGCGCGTCCGGCCCCCGGCCCGCGCCCCGACCAGCGAGGCACCGTGAACCACTCGACCACCGAAGAGCCCGCCACCACCGTCGCCCGGCTGCGCGCCACCTTCCGCTCCGGCCGCACCCAGCCGCTCGCCTGGCGCACCGAGCAACTGGGCCGGCTGCGCGAGCTGCTCACCGCGCACGGCGAGGAGCTGGCCGACGCCCTCCACAAGGACCTCGGCAAGAGCTCCGCGGAAGCCTTCCGTACCGAGATCGACTTCACCGTGCGCGAGATCGACCACACCCTGGAGCACCTCGACGGCTGGCTGCGCCCCGAGCCGACGCCCGTCCCCGCGCACCTCGGCGCGGACGCCACGGCCTGGACGCGGTACGACCCGCTGGGAGTCGTCCTCGTCATCGCCCCCTGGAACTATCCGGTCCAGCTCCTCCTCACCCCGATGCTCGGCGCGCTGGCCGCGGGCAACGCCGTGGTCGCCAAGCCCAGCGAACTGGCGCCGGCCACCTCGGCCGCCCTCGCCCGCCTCCTCCCGCGGTACCTCGACACCGACGCGGTGGCCGTCGTCGAGGGCGGCGTCCCCGAGACGACGGCCCTGCTGGCCGAGCGTTTCGACCAGATCTTCTACACCGGCAACGGCACCGTCGGACGGATCGTCATGCGCGCCGCCGCCGAGCACCTCACCCCCGTCGCCCTCGAACTCGGCGGCAAGTCACCGGCGTTCGTCGACCGCGGCACCGACCTGGCCGTCGTCGCCGACCGGCTCGTGCGCGGCAAGTTCCTCAACGCCGGGCAGACCTGCGTCGCGCCCGACTACGTCCTCACCGACCCGGAGACCGCCCGCGCACTGGAGCCGAAGCTCGCCGAGGCCGTCGCGGCGCTCTTCGGCCCGGAGCCGAAGGAGTCCGCCGCGTTCGGGCGGATCGTCAACGAGCGGCACTTCGACCGGCTCACCGGACTGCTCGGCTCCGGCCGCACCGTCACCGGCGGTGACAGCGACCGCGCCGCCAAGTACATCGCGCCGACCGTCCTCGCCGACGTCGACCCGAAGTCCCCCGTCATGGGGGAGGAGATCTTCGGGCCGATCCTGCCCGTCGTCACCGTGGCGGACCTCGACGAGGCCATCGGCTTCATCAACGACCGCGACAAGCCGCTCGCGCTGTACGTGTTCACCGAGTCGGACACCACCCGGGAGCGGATCGCCGCCGAGACCTCCTCCGGCGGCCTCGGCTTCGGACTGCCGCTCGCCCACCTGACCGTCTCCGACCTCCCCTTCGGCGGCGTCGGCGAGAGCGGCATGGGCAGCTACCACGGCCGCTACTCGATCGAGACGTTCAGCCACCGCAAGGCCGTGCTGGAGAAGCCGCTGGTCTGAGCGGTCCGAGACCCTCGACGGGCCGACGGGAGCAGCAGGCGACCCGTCGGCCCGTCGAGTCTCTCTCCACGCGCCTCACCCCCCGTCATCCGCGAGGTGAGGCGCGGCCGGAACACCGTCCACCGCAGGGCCCGCCCGGGATCGGGCGGGCCCTGATCGGCGGTATCGCGCTGCGGATCGCCGCGCTTGCGGGCACCGTGTTGAGGGGACCGGCGTGCGCGAGGAGAGGCTTCGATGAAGGCAGCAGTCGTCCGGGCGTTCGGTGAGCCGCCGGTCATCGAGGAACGCCCCGACCCGGAGCCGGGCCCCGGCCGGGTGCGTGTCCGCGTTGAGGTCCCCGGGCTGTGCCGCAGTGCGATCCGCGTCGTCCGCGGCGACCGGCCGGTCGGGCCGAGCCCGCCCGTGGGCGTCGAGACCGTCGTCGGCGCCCGCCCGGAGAACCTCCGCGAGGTGCTCAAGGGCGACGGCGTGGCGCCCACCGAGGCGGCGCTCGCGGCGGAGGAGTCCCCCTTCTCGCAGGTCCAGGGCGGGTTGCGGCGGGACGGTAGGCTCGTGCTCGACGCGATGCCGACGCACGGCGCGATGCCGATCCCGCTCTTCGGCAGCCTGCTGGAACGGCGTCCGCGTGATCCGTTCGATTGTGGGAACCCGGCGGGAGTTCGCCGGGGTCCCGGCACGTCACGCGGCGGGCCGGACCCGGGTGATCGGGGGTCCAGACCCCTCGACCCGGTCGTCGAGCCGATCGACGAGGTGTCGGTCGGCCTGATCCAGGCCCGGACCGTCTTCGAGTTCGGCGAGGGAAGGTGACGGCCGTGGCCCCGCCCCGCCTCTCCGCGTCGCTCGGCCGGACCACCGAACCGCGCCGGTGGCGACTCGCCATGACGCTTTCCGCCCGACCGCTCCGAACGGCGCTCCCGCCCGGCCCCCGTCGGACGCGCCGTGCGCCCCGCCCGACCGTGCCGCCCTTGCCTGCCCGACCCGCCGACGTGCTCCCCGACGACCTGCTCGCCGCCGTAGCCCGATGACGTACGGAGTCACCATGCCCGAGGCCGAACACCAGGACAGCACCGCACTCACCGACGACGAACTCCGGACCCTCGACGCCCACTGGCGGGCCGCCAACTACCTTGCCGTGGGCCAGATCTACCTGCTAGCGAACCCGCTCCTCACGGAGCCCCTCACCCCTGACCACATCAAGCCCCGCCTCCTCGGCCACTGGGGTACGTCCCCCGGCCTCAACCTGGTCCACACCCACCTCAACCGGGTCGTCAAGGCGCGCGGGATCGACGCGCTGTGCGTGTGGGGCCCGGGTCACGGCGGCCCGGCCGTGCTGGCCAACTCCTGGCTGGAGGGCACCTACAGCCAGACCTACCCCTCCGTGTCCCGCGACGCCGAGGGCATGGGGAAACTCTTCCGGCAGTTCTCCTTCCCCGGCGGCGTCCCGAGCCATGTCGCGCCCGAGACACCGGGATCGATCCACGAGGGCGGCGAACTCGGCTACTCCCTCGCCCACGCCTACGGCGCCGCCTTCGACAACCCGGACCTGCTGGTCACCTGCGTCATCGGTGACGGTGAGGCGGAGACCGGACCACTGGCCGCGTCCTGGCACTCCAACAAGTTCCTCGACCCGGTCAACGACGGCGCGGTCCTGCCGATCCTGCACCTCAACGGCTACAAGATCGCCAACCCGACCGTGCTCGCCCGGCTCCCCGAGGAGGAACTCGACGAGCTGCTGCGCGGCTACGGCCACGACCCGATCCACGTCACCGGCGACGACCCCGCCGAGGTGCACCGCGCCATGGCCGCGGCGTTCGACCGGGCCCTCGACCGGATCGGGATCCTCCAGCGCACGGCCCGCGAGGAGGGCGTGACCGAGCGCGCCCGCTGGCCCATGATCGTGCTGCGCACCCCGAAGGGCTGGACCGGCCCCGCCGTGGTCGACGGCCTGCCCGTCGAGGGCACCTGGCGCGCCCATCAGGTCCCCCTGTCCGCGGTCCGTGAAAACCCGGAGCACCTGCGGCAGTTGGAGGAGTGGCTGCGTTCCTACCGACCCGAGGAGCTCTTCGACGCCGAGGGTCGTCCGGTCGCCGACGTGCTGGCCTGCGTCCCCGAGGGCGACCGCCGGCTCGGCGCCACTCCGCACGCCAACGGCGGCCTCCTCGTCCGGGACCTGCCCCTGCCGCCCCTTGAGCGCTTCGCCGTCCCCGTCGACAAGCCGGGCGTCACCCTGCACGAGCCGACCCGGATCCTGGGCGACCTCCTCGAACACGTCATGCGGGAGACCACGGACCGCCGCGACTTCCGGCTCGTGGGCCCCGACGAGACCGCCTCCAACCGTCTGGACGCCGTCTACCACGCCAGCGGCAAGGCATGGCAGGCCGAGACCCTTCCGGTGGACGAACACCTCGAACGGCACGGCCGCGTCATGGAGGTCCTGTCCGAACACCTCTGCCAGGGCTGGCTGGAGGGCTACCTCCTCACCGGCCGGCACGGGCTGTTCTCCTGCTACGAGGCGTTCGTGCACATCGTCGACTCGATGGTCAACCAGCACATCAAGTGGCTCAAGACCTCTCGCGAGTTGGCCTGGCGCGCCCCCATCGCCTCCCTCAACTACCTGCTGACGTCGCACGTCTGGCGCCAGGACCACAACGGCTTCTCGCACCAGGACCCCGGGTTCGTCGACCACGTCCTGAACAAGAGCCCCGAGGTCGTCCGCGTCTACCTGCCGCCGGACGCCAACACCCTGCTGTCCGTGGCGGACCACGTGCTGCGCAGCCGCGACTACGTGAACGTCGTCGTCGCCGGCAAACAGCCCTGCTTCGACTGGCTGTCCATGGACCAGGCCCGCGACCACTGCGCGCGCGGCGCCGGCATCTGGGAGTGGGCGGGCTCGCCGGGCGTCGAGCGCGAACCGGAGGTCGTCCTCGCCTGTGCGGGCGACGTCCCCACCCAGGAGGTACTGGCGGCCGCCGACCTGCTCCGGCGCCATCTGCCCGAGGTCGCCTTCCGGGTCGTCAACGTCGTCGACATGACCCGGCTGCTGCCGCGCGAGGAACACCCGCACGGGATGAGCGACTTCGAGTACGACGGGCTGTTCACCGCGGACAAGCCGGTGATCTTCGCGTACCACGGCTACCCCTGGCTCATCCACCGCCTCGCCTACCGCCGCACCGGCCACGCGAACCTCCATGTGCGCGGCTACAAGGAGATGGGCACCACCACGACGCCGTTCGACATGGTGGTCCGCAACGACCTGGACCGCTACCGGCTCGTCATGGACGTCATCGACCGCGTTCCCGGTCTCGGCGTCCGCGCCGCCACCGTGCGCCAGCGGATGGAGGACGCCCGCTCCCGCCACCACGTCTGGATCCGCGAGCACGGCACCGACCTGCCCGAAGTCGCGGACTGGACGTGGAGCGGCTGAGCGGAGAGCGGAACGGGGAGAGCCGGCGGCCCGACGCACCGGGAGACGACCGGCCGGCAGACCCGCTCGGCTCAGGAGCCGACCTACGGGAGCGGGTCAGCGGTGGGGTGCGGCCGGACAGCCGTCACGGTGTCTTGTGCCCCCACTGCGGGCCGAGCCGTTCCCACTCGCGTCCCCACCGGTCGTAGCGCCGCTGGTCGAGCCGCCAGCGGGCGAAGCCGCCGACGGCGAGGGCCACGCCACCGAGCGCCACCGCCGCGCCCGCTCCGAGCAGGGCCGCCTCGGTGGCCGCAGCGCTGGTGGTGGGCGGCGCGCCGGTGAGCTGTCCCTTGCCGTTCATCCAGATCACGACGTTCGAGCCGGCCTTGTGCCCGGCGTCCACCAGGGCGCGGCCGGTCCGGGGCGAGCCGTCCGGAGCGGTCCACCGAACCCCGGCCCGGACCTGTTCGTAGCCCGAGCCCTCACCGGACGGCACGTTCGACCCGGTGCTGTCCACCAGCACGGCCGGGACGGGATGCCGGTCGTTGCGCAGGCGGTCGAAGGACTCGCCGGCGGCACGGGCCGTCATCAGGCCGGCGAGGGCGCCGCCCAGCACGATCACCGTCCAGACGACCAGCACGATCCACGCCTCGACGAGGTCGTCCCGGCGCCGCAGCGGATTCCTCCGCCAGCGCCAGCACCACTGCCTCGCACCCTGTGCTCCCTGTGCTCCGCGCATGGCACCGCACCTCCTAGCTACACCCCCAACAGTGCAAGCGGATCGGGGCGGGCGCGAGCGGGGGCGGTCGTCGCCCGGCCCGCGGACGCGGACCGGGCGACGCCGGGCCCGGGCATCAGGCCCGGTCAGGCCCCGGATGGGAGGTCCCGGCGGGCGAGGAGAGACCCTCGGACGCGGGCTCGACGCTCCGGCGCCTGACGATCAGCACGATGATCAGGACGACCTGGAGGACGATGACGAGGACCATGCCCAGGGAGGCCTGCGGACTGTCGCCCACGAGGTTGGAGATCAGGCTGGTGTCCCAGAGGCCGTGGACGAGCATCGGCAGCAGGAGGGTGCCGCCGACGCGCAGGCACAGGTAGAAGAAGTAGCCCGAGGTGGAGACGACGACGGCCTGCACGAGGGCCTGCGCTCCCTCGCCGAGGGCATTGCTGATGTGCACGAGGCCGAAGACGACCGAGGAGTAGAGCGCCACCTTCCCCTCGGAGAATCCGGCCCGGCTGAAGACGTGGACGCCGATGCCCCGGAACATGAGCTCCTCGCCGACGCCGACGAACAGGCCGAGGAGCAGCAGGCAGACCACGAGGGAGACGCTCTGGTCGGCGAGGTGGGGGTAGTTCATGCCGATCACGGCGGCGGCGATCATGGAGATCGGTACCCAGCGCACCCAGCGTCTGACGGGCGCTCGGTAGTGGGGGACCACGCGCCACCAGCCCAGCCACGTGACGACACCGGCTCCGAAGAGGATCGACGCCCCGATCGGGACGAGCGCGTTGCGCACGAGGGACGCGGTGCTGGGGAACTGGCTCTCGGAGTAGCTGGTGTCCACACCGACGATCCGCCCCAGGCCCTGGATGACGCCCGCGTAGACGATCACCACGACCAGGAACCACGGCCATGACAGGCTGCGACCGGGCCGGTCCTGCGGTGTCGCTTCCACTCTGTCGCGCACGGTCTCGCCCCTTCGCCCGGCAGCGACGGTCCCACCGCGTCGGGCACGCTCCGAGGTCGCCGCGTCTGGTGGACAGATTCTCACGGAGCCGTCGCCACGGCGTCGCGGAACGCCCCTGACCGACGGGAGGGGCGCCCGCTCAGAATTCCCGTGCCTGAAGGTCTTCGCCAACTCCTTTGCCGTGGAGGCGGCCGAACGCGGACCGGGACCGCGTAGAGGGGCTCCCGGACGCTTCCTGACAGGCCGCGTCCAGAGTGCCGAGATCCTCCTCATCGGTCGGCATCAGCGACGAGTTGCGCGTGACGGCGTCCGCGACGGCATGCGACGCGGCGTGGCGTGGCGTGCAGGGGCGAGGCGGCCGGACGACCCCGGGACGGGTGTCCGGCCGGCTCCGTACCGGCTCGTAGGCGGCCGGACGTCACAGCACCTCGGTCTCCGCCCGCGAGCTCTCCCCCCAGAGGGTGTGGAAGCTGCCCTCGCGGTCGGTGCGCCGGTAGGTGTGGGCGCCGAAGAAGTCGCGCTGGCCCTGGGTGAGCGCGGCCGGCAGCCGGTCGGCGCGCAGGGTGTCGTAGTACGACAGGGCGGCGGAGAAGGCGGGCACCGGAACGCCTCTGCGGGTGGCCGTGGCGACGACCTCGCGCCACGGCACCTGCGCGTCCTTGATCTCCGTCGCGAAGCCCGCGTCCGAGAGCAGACTGACCAGGCCCGGATCGACCGCGTAGGCGGCCCGGATCCGGTCGAGGAACGCGGCCCGGACGATGCAGCCGCCGCGCCAGATCTTCGCCACCTCGCCGAGGTCGATGTCCCAGCCGTACTCGGCGGCGGCGTCCAGGATCATCTTCCAGCCCTGGTCGTAAGCGATCAACTTCGACGCGTACAGGGCGTGTTCGACCTGACTGGTGAAACGCTCGGCCTCCGTCGCCGACAGGTCCCAGTGGGTGCCGCCGGGCAGGTCACGGTAGGCGGCGCGCAGCCCGGCCTGGCTGGAGGCGGCACGTGCGAAGGTCGCCTGCGCGATGGCGGTGACCGGCGAGCCGAGGTCGAGGGCGGTCTGCACCGTCCAGCGGCCGGTGCCCTTCTGCCCCGCGGCGTCGACCACGACGTCCACGAACGGTTCCCCGGTGGCGGCGTCCTTGTGCGCGAGGACCTCGGCGGTGATCTCGATCAGGTACGAGTCGAGGCGGCCCCGGTTCCAGCGCCGGAAGATCTCCGCGATCTGCGCGGGCGTGTAGCCGCCCACCCGGCGGAGCAGGTCGTAGGCCTCGCCGATCAGTTGCATGTCGGCGTACTCGATGCCGTTGTGCACCATCTTCACGAAGTGGCCGGCGCCGTCCGTGCCGATATGGGTGGCACAGGGCTCGCCGTCCACCTTGGCGCTGATCGACTCGAACATCGGGCCGAGCGAGGCGTACGACTCCGGTGAGCCGCCGGGCATGATGCTCGGCCCGTGCAGGGCGCCCTCCTCGCCGCCGGACACCCCGGCGCCGACGAAGTGGATGCCGCGCTCGCGCAGCGACTGCTCGCGGCGGCGGGTGTCGGTGAAGTGCGCGTTGCCGCCGTCGATGATCATGTCGCCGTCCTCGAGGAGCGGGGCGAACTCGTCGATGACGGCGTCGGTGGCCGCACCCGCCTGCACCATGATCATCAGGCGGCGGGGGCGTTCCAGCGCCGCGACGAACTCCTCCGCCGACTCGGCGGGCACGAAGGCCCCCTCGTGCCCGAACTCCTCGATCAACGCCTTGGTCCGGGCAGGGGTGCGGTTGTGGACGGCGACGGTGTAGCCGTTCCGGGCGAAGTTGCGGGCCAGGTTGCGGCCCATCACGGCGAGCCCTGTGACGCCGATCTGCGCGGTCGCCTTCATGGTGTGCTCCTTGGATCCGGATCTGCGTCCCCGCGTACCTGACGGGCGAGCAGACGACTGTCGCTGTGCCGATCAGTACGCACGGCGGGGGCCGTGATGTTCACCGCCGGCACCGGCTGGTGCACGAGAGCGTGTGTCCGGTCCTTCCGGAGGGTGCTCCGAAGGCCGACTCCCGGAGCGGGAGCCCGGCTTACGCGCCCGGGCGCAGCGCCCATCCGTGGTCCACCGGTCCGATGCCGGAACCGAGCGGGAAACCGGCCTCGATCGCCGCCGTCACGTACTCCTTGGCCCGCCGCACGGCGTCCGGCACCGCCAGACCCTCGGCCAGGCCCACCGCGACGGCCGACGCGAGGGTGCAACCGGTGCCGTGCGTATGCCGGTTGTCGTGGCGGGGCGCGCGCAGCCAGTGCTCCGCCGTGCCGTCGGTGAGCAGGTCGACCGCCTCGCCCGGCAGATGACCGCCCTTCACCAGCACCCAGCGCGGGCCGTACGCGAGGAGTCGGTCGGCGGCCCGCCGCATCCCCTCCTCGTCCGTCACCTTCACCCCGGTGAGCTGGGCCACCTCGTCGAGGTTCGGGGTGGCCACCGTCGCCCGCGGCAACAGCCGGTGCCGTACGGCGTCGAGCGCGTCGTCGGCCAGCAGCCGGTGCCCGTGCTTGGAGACGCTGACCGGATCGACGACGACCGGTGCTCCCACGTCCGCCAGGAGTTCGGCGACCGTCGTGACGAGCGCGGGCGACGACAGCATGCCCGTCTTGACGGCCTGGACGCCGATGTCGTCGACGACGCTGCGGTACTGGGCGCGCACCGCGTCCTCGGACAACTCCCAAGCCCCCTGCACACCGACGGAGTTCTGCGCGGTCACCGCCGTGAGCACACTCATCCCGTGGGCGCCGAGCGCCAGCATCGTCTTCAGGTCGGCCTGGATTCCGGCGCCTCCGCCGGAGTCGGATCCGGCGATCGTCAGGACGCGGGGCGGCGTGGTCATACGAGGTTCCTCTCGGGGTACGGCAAGGAGTTCCACGACCTGCGGGACGCCCGGCTCGACGGCCCGAGGTCCTCTGGGCACGTCCTAGGCGCGGCGGCGCAGTCGCAGGGGTGTGTAGAGGGCGAGGGCGACGAGGAACGCCACGTAGTAGGAGAGGTCGGCGCCGTGCAACGCGTCGGCCACCGGACCCACGTACAGGCTGGTGTCCATGAACGGAACGGCCGCGCCGAACGCGGCGACGAAGGCCAGCAGGGACGGCCATGCGGGGAACCTGCGGGCGCTTTCGACGGCGAGGTCGACGGGTGCACCGGCGCGCTCGCGTGCGCGGGCGATCCAGTCGACGACGACGATCGCGACGAACCCGGGGATCCAGTAGCCCACGAACAGCAGCACGTTCTGGAAGCGGGCCGTGGTGTCCGCCGCGTGCATCCACAGCACGAGCGGGAACCCGAGCGCCGCCGCCAGCGCGGCCGCCACCGGGCGCGGGATCCGCACGCCGAGGGTCTGCAACGCGAGCGAACCGCTGTAGTCGTTCATCGCGTTGCTGCACACCGCCGCCAGCGCCACGGCGAGCAGCCCGAACGCGCCCGCCACCCCGCCGCCCAGCAACGCCTCGACACCCGCCGCCGTCTGGTCGGTCAGCACGGACGCGCCCCACAGACCGAGGGCCTGCACGGCGACGAACGACACGACGAGCCCGAGCAGGGTGCACCAGAACATCCGCGGACGGGAGGTGGTGCGCGGCAGATAGCGGCTGAAGTCACTGGCGTACGGAGCCCAGGACAGCGAGAGGCTCAGCGCGATGGTGCTGGTGAGCACGAACGCCCCCATGTGGTCCGCGCCGGTCGCGGAGCCGGTCGCGGCGGGGTGGACCCCGTCCAGCATCCGCCACGCGATCACCGCGAACGCGACCGCGAGCACGAACGTCATGACGATCTGCAGACGATGGATCGCCTCGTAACCGAGGACGCCGAGCGCCCCCTGCGCCGCCATCATCACGAGGACGCCGACCCAGAACGGCCAGCCGCACAGCCGCGCCAGCGCGTCCCCGCCGAACAGCCCGATCAGCGCGTCCCAGGCCACCGAGGACAGCCACTGGAGGAGCCCGGGCAGTGCCACCGCCCGGCCGAACGCGAGCCGAGCGAGGGGGAGTTGGCCGGTGCCGGTGAGGCCGCCCCAGGTACTGAGGTAGGCGGTGGGCAGCGCACCGACCACGGTCCCGAGGACGACCGCCGCGAGGGCGGTGCCGAAGTCCAGACCGAGCGCGATGCCGATGGTGCCGGTGAACACGCCCGTCATCGTCAGGTTGGGGGCGAACCACACGGTGAACAGGCGCCAGGGCCCGCCGTACCGGTTGCCCTCGGGGACCGGTTCGATGCCGTGCCCCTCCACCCGCAGGTCGCCGGGAGCCGCGGGCATCGACCCGTCGAAGACGGTCGGCCGGCTGTCGGCGGGCAGCCCGCCGGAAACATGCGCCAAAGGCATGAAGACATCCCTCCGCCAGTACGAACTGGTTCAGGTTCGACGGGTGTGATCTCAGCCCTCGGACGGGGCACCCCGTGTCCGGTACGACGGACACACTAACCCCATCCCCGCACTCCTGTGTATGGCGGACCTGCGCTCATCCCCATCGCTCCGCCAGGACCGCCCGGTCCGGCAGGCCCCCGGTCGCGCGCGGCAGCCCGGGCCCGGTCCCACCGCTCCTCCGGCCCCCGGCCGGGCCACCCGCAGCGCGCCGGGCGCCTCCCGTCGGTAGTGTCGGAGGTGATCGCCGCCCGCTCTCCGTTCCCGGGTTCCAGGACCCGGGTGGCCGGGCGGAAGGAGGCAGCGCGCCGTGACCGTGATCTCCCTGAAGTCCGCGCAGGTGAACGAGGGGCTGACCCTTCCGTACGCCGAAGCCGGCTACCCCAGTGGTACGCCGGTCGTCTTCGTGCACGGTCTCGCCGACTCCTGGTGGTCCTTCGAGCCCCTCCTGCGGCGTCTTCCGCCGTCCCTGCACGGGTACGCGCCCACGCAGCGCGGCCACGGCGACGCGGGCCGCCCGCCGGACGGTTACACCCCCGACGACTTCGCGGCCGACCTGGTCGCCTTCCTCGACGCCGCCGACATCCCGCGCGCCGTAGTCGTCGCGGCGTCCACCGGCGGCATACCCGCGCGGATCGTCGCCGGCAGCCACCCCGACCGCGTCGCCGGGCTCGTCCTGCTCGGCGTCCCCGGGACCCTCGCGGACAAGCCCGCGGCCGACGCGTGGCGGAAGAGCCTGGACGGGCTCGCCGACCCCGTGCCCCGCGCGTTCGTCGAGGAGTTCGTCACCGGCACGAGCGCCGCCCCGCTCGCCCGCGGATTTGTCGAGACGATGGTCGAGGAGGGCCTCAAGCTCCCGACCCACGTCTGGCAGGAGACCGGGCGCGGACTCCTCGACGCCGACCTCGGCGCGACCCTCGCGGGCATCCTGGTGCCCACCCTCGTCATCTGGGGCGAGCAGGACCGCTTCCTGACCCGCGAGGACCAGCAGACGATCCTGGACGCGGTCCACGGAGCGGACCTCCTCCCGTACGAGAACACGGGGCACGCCGTCCACTGGGAACAGCCGGAACGCGTGGTCGCCGACGTCGCCGCCTTCACCGCACGGATCACCCGTCCCGCCACCACCTGAACCCAGCCCACCTGAACCCCGGCCCACCGGGGGCCACTTCGGGGAGGCCGCCCCCAACTGCACGTGTGAGTAAGGGCGCCGGCAGACGGCGTCGCGTCGACCGGAACCGCACCGGCTCACCCCCGACGTGAGTGCCCTGACCGGCCGCGCCTGCCCGAACGGCCACCTCCGGGGCGTGTGCGAGACTGCCGCGATGACCGCTGAAACGATCACCGCGTCCGCCGCGGGCACCTGGACACTGGGCGACCTCACCGTCAACCGCGTCGGCTTCGGCGCGATGCGGCTGACGGGCAGCGCGGCCTTCCACCACGGGACGCCGAGCGACCGCGAGCGCTCGATCGCCGTGCTGCGCCGGGCGGTCGAACTGGGCGTCGACCACATCGACACCGCCGCCTTCTACTTCTCCTCGCTGCGTTCCGCCAACGAACTGATCAACAGCGCGCTGGCGCCGTACGCCGACGACCTTGTCATCGCCACCAAGGTCGGGCCCTTCCGGGACTACGCGGGGGAGTGGGGCACCTCGGCCCGCCCCGACCAACTGCGCGCCCACGTCGAGGAGAACCTGCGGCAGCTCGGCCGCGACCACCTGGACCTGGTGTACCTCCGCCGCATGCGCCAGGACTCCATCGCCGAGCACTTCGGAGCACTCGCCGAACTGCGCGACGCCGGAATGATCCGGCACCTCGGCATCTCCGACGTCGGCATCGCCCACCTCGACGAGGCCCGTGCCATCGCCCCCGTGGTCTCCGTGCAGAACCGGTACGCGCTCGGCGGCACCTCCCCGGAGAACGACGCCCTCCTGCGGGCCTGCGGCGAACTCGGCATCGCCTTCGTCCCGTTCTACGCCATCGCGGGCAAGGGCGGCGAGCTGGGCCCGCAGGGCGACGCGACGGACGCCGAGGTACGCGCCGTCGCCGCGGCGCACGACGCGACCCCCGCGCAGATCCGCATCGCCTGGACCCTGCGGCAGGGCCCGAACGTGCTCGCCATCCCCGGCACGGGCAACCCGGACCACCTGGCCGAGAACATCGCCGCGGGCGCGCTGCGCCTGACGGACACGGAACTCGCCCGGCTCGACGCGTCGCCCGCGGAGGTCTGAGACCGGGCCCCTGCCCCGCTCCGATCAGCGGAAGCGGGGACAGGGGCCCGTGGGCGGAGTCGGCCGACTCAGCCGGCGGAGGCCCGCAGAGGGTAGTGGTCGGAGAGGTTCGTGTACGTGGAGTCGGTGCCCCAACTGGACACCGTCCAGGGCGCGCACTGCTCCTTGACGACCTCGTTCGTCCAGCCGGCGGGGCGCGCGTGCCCCGCCCGGTGGAGGACGTGGTCCAAGTCCTCGCGGGGGTCGTCCGGATAGCGGTCGAGGGCGATCGAGTTCTGCCGGGTGTCGAAGGAGTACGGGTGCCCGGTCCGCGCGTCCGCGCCCACCAGGTCCGCGTCCGCGAGCATCGAGGCGTACTCCGTGCTCCGTGAGTCGACGTTCATGTCGCCCGCCACCAGCACCTGCTCGTCCGCCGGGATGTTCTTGGCGTCCAGGAAGGCGTCGATCGCCTTGAACTGGCGGCCGCGCATCGACGCCGCCTCACCCGTGCCGCACCCGGAGTCCGTCGACTGCGCATGCGTGCCGATCACGTGCACCTTGGTCCCGTTCACGTTCAACACCGCATAGGCGAAGCCCTTGTTGGACCACCAGTCGGAGCCGCACGCGTCCTTGTAGACGTACTGCTCCTTGCGCAGGACCGGCCACTTGCTCAGCACGGTGACCCCGCCGTCCTCGGGCGTCGTCGCGGAGTAGGCCCCACCGGTCGCGTCCCAGCCGCTCCTGCCGCGGCCCACCACGGGGGTCTGGTACGGGTATTCGGCCGCCGCCGCGCTCTTCAGCGCGTCCGACGCCGCGTTGTCGAAGGCCTCCTCCAGCACCACGACGTCGTTCCCGCGGAAGAACGAGGTCTTCGGGATCTCGGCGGCCCGGTGGTCCTGGCCCCAGTTGGGATACAGGTTCTTGCTCATGAGGAAGACGTTGTACGTGAGCACCTTCATCGAGGGCGTCGTGGCCCCGGCCGCCGCCGCGGGCGAGGCCCCGGCGAGCCCGGCGGCGGTCAGCGACAGAACGAGGGTGGCTGCGCACTGCGCACGGCGCAGTGAGGAGTGCGGCACTGGGTCTCCCTGAGGGTGAGGGGGGCTTGAGTGGCGCCGCACATCAAATCACCGGCGATTACTGTCAGGTAACTCCCGTGCACGGAAAGGATGTCGTCGAGAAGTACGTCCGGATGCCCCCGGCCGCGCGTGGGGGCATCCGCGCGGGGCCGGGGCCGGGGGCGTCGCCTCGGGTGTCAGCCCAACTGCTCGTGCAGGAAGGCCAGGGTGCTCTTCCACGCCTGCTCCGCGGACTTCGCGTCGTGGGTCGGCCGGCGGTCGTTGAAGAAGGCGTGCCCGGCCGGGTAGACGCGCAGGTCGGGAACGATGCCCGACTGTGCCTCGATCGCCTCGCGGAGCCGGTCCAGGTTCTCCAGGGGGATGGAGTTGTCCTCTTCGCCGTAGTGGCCGAGGATCCGCGCGGTGAGGCCCGAGAAGTCGGGCAGCTCGCCCTGGATCACCCCGTAGAACGGCACGGCCGCGCTCACCCGGGGGTCGGCCGCGGCCTGCTGGAGGACGAAGCCGCCGCCCATGCAGAAGCCCACCGACGCCACCGTGTCCGAGGTGACCTCGCGCAACCCCAGCAGGTGGTCGACCGCCCCGGAGAGCAGCTCAACACCGCGTGCGACGGGCAGCTCCTGCATCATCCGGAACGCCTCCTCGCTGTCGTGGGCGACGTTCCCGCCGTACAGGTCCGGCGCGAGCGCCACGAAGCCCTCGGCCGCCAGCCGGTCGGTGACGTCGGCGATGTGGTCGGTCAGACCCCACCATTCCTGGATGACGATCACGCCGGGGCCGCGCCCCGACGGCGGCAGCGCCAGATAGCCGTGCGCGGTGCCTCCCGCGCTGGGGAACGTCACGTTCTGGTGGGCCGGGGATCCGGTCGGCTGCGGCAGCTCGGACATGTCACTCAACTCCCGTGGGGGACGGCGTCGGGCGGGGCGCGGCGGGCCGGCCCCGAGTCGATCACCACCCTGTCATGCGCGCCCGCGCCACCGACCCCCGGCCCGCACGGCCGGGGCGGAGCCCGGGGCGACGCGCTGCACCGGCAACGGGGGAGGGGTCCGTCGCCGCCGCGAGGACCGAGACTCGGTCGTCGCTGCGGGGTGGGGTGGGCGGCA
The DNA here is from genome assembly GCF_040650615.1 of Streptomyces sp. NPDC048643. Classification (NCBI taxonomy): domain Bacteria; kingdom Bacillati; phylum Actinomycetota; class Actinomycetes; order Kitasatosporales; family Streptomycetaceae; genus Streptomyces; species Streptomyces sp. NPDC048643. Next base: position 39,785 of record NZ_JBEZHO010000058.1, on the reverse strand, counting down.
CCGTCGGCGACGCGGACCGGGTGCCCTCGACCGCCGCCGGGCGACGGCGCCGGGGGAGACCGCCCTCCGCCCCCTCCCGAGCCTCGCCGGAGCACTTGACGGGATGCCGTACGCTACGTGTTACGTATAACCCTGGAGAGGTCCCATGCGACGCATCGCCCTGGTCACCCTCGTCGTCGACGACTACGACGAGGCGATCCGCCACTACACCGAAGCCCTCGGATTCCGCCTGGTCGAGGACACCCCGCGGCCGGACGGCTCCCGCTGGGTCGTCGTCGAGCCCGGCACCGTCGACGGCGGGACCGGGCTGCTGCTGGCCCGCGCCAAGAACGACGCGCAGCGCGGCCGGGTCGGCGACCAGACGGGCGGGCGCGTCGGCTTCTTCCTGCACACCGACGACTTCGCCCGGGACCACGCCCGGATGCTCGCCGCCGGCGTGACCTTCCTGGAGGAGCCCCGCCACGAGCCGTACGGCTCGGTGGCCGTCTTCCAGGACCTGTACGGCAACCGCTGGGACCTGCTCCAGCCCGCCGAGTGACCCGTCCCCGGCGCCTCCCCGCACCTCCCGCACCCTTCCGCTCCGAACGACCTTCCGAGGAACACCGCACATGACCGCGCCCCGCATCGACATCGACACCATCCGCCGCCTGCCCAAGGCGGTGCTGCACGACCACCTCGACGGCGGCCTGCGCCCGGCCACCCTGGTCGAGCTCGCGGAGACCGTCGGCCACACCCTGCCGACCACGGACCCGCAGGAGCTGGCCGACTGGTACTACGAGGCCGCCAACTCCGGTGACCTGGTGCGCTACATAGCCACCTTCGAGCACACCCTCGCGGTGATGCAGTCCCGCGAGGGGCTGCTGCGCACGGCCGAGGAGTACGTCCTCGACCTCGCCGAGGACGGTGTCGTCTACGGCGAGGTGCGCTACGCGCCCGAGCTGATGGTGAACGGCGGGCTGACCCTGCCCGAGGTCGTCGAGACCGTCCAGGAGGGGCTCGCGGCCGGTATGGCCAAGGCCGCCGCGGCCGGCACCCCGGTGCGCGTCGGCACGCTGCTGTGCGGGATGCGGATGTTCGACCGCACGCGGGAGATCGCCGACCTCGCCGTGGCGTTCCGGGACGCCGGAGTCGTCGGCTTCGACATCGCGGGCGCCGAGGACGGCTTCCCGCCCGCCGACCACCTGGCCGCCTTCGAGCACCTGCGACGCGAGAGCGTCCCCTTCACCATCCACGCCGGTGAGGCGCACGGTCTGCCCAGCATCCACCAGGCGCTCCAGGTGTGCGGCGCCCAGCGCATTGGCCATGGCGTCCGGATCACCGAGGACATCGTGGACGGCAAGCTCGGCCGTCTCGCCGGCTGGGTCCGCGACCGCCGTATCGCACTGGAGATGTGCCCCACCTCCAACCTCCAGACGGGCGCCGCCCGTTCGATCGCCGAGCACCCCATCACCGCGCTGCGCGACCTGGGCTTCCGCGTGACCCTCAACACCGACAACCGTCTGGTGTCGGGCACGACGATGACGCGCGAGATGGCGCTCCTCGTCGAGGAGGCGGGCTGGGGCATCGACGACCTGCGCACGGTCACGGTGAACGCGGTCAAGAGCGCGTTCATCCCCCACGACGAGCGCAAGGCGCTCATCGAGGACGTCGTGCTCCCGGGCTACGCCCGCTGAACCAGACCGCGGACGTAGGCGGCCTGTCCGACGTGCTGGAGATCGTCGGACAGGACGCTGACCAGGCGCACGCCCAGGGTGACCACCGGGTCCCAGCGCTCGTCCACGACGCGCTCCAGGTCCTTGGCGGCCAGGCCGCCGACGAACTCGAGCGTCCGCTCGTGGACGGCGTCGTGGTAGCCGGTCAGCAGCTCGCCCGACTCCACCCGGACCCGGGCGACCTTCGCGGCGGTGTGACCGTATCCGGTGTCCCCGCGGGGCAGGTCGAGCCCGAACCGCTTCGACCAGTCCCCGGTCAGCCAGACCTGCTCCGTTCCGGCGGCGTCGGCGACATGGTCGTCCTGGACGCGGGTGAGATGCCAGATCAGCCAGGAGATCGAGTTGGCCGTCTCGCCGGGGCGGGCGTTGAGGTCCTCCGGCTGGAGGCCCTCGACGGTGGCGTGGACTTCTTCCTGGATGCGGCCGAACGCGTCGATGAGGATGTCCTTTGCATGCATGGGTCCACCATCGCGCATCGGGCCCCTCTCTGCGTCCGGAAGGCCGGGAGTCGCGGGGCACCCGGCCCTCCCGCCGTTCACGCGGCCGGGATCCAGCTCCCGTGGAAGCCGTACCCCGTGCGCAGCCCCACCCCCGTGCGCCATACCCGCGCCGAGCATCCCGTGGTGGGCGCGTGGGTCCTCAGGGCCGAGGACGTCGGGGCCGCCGCGCAGGAAGCGGCCGTTCTCAACTCCGCACTCCCGCCCGGCAGTTCGTTAAGGTCGTCCACGAGGCTGCCGCCACGGCGGCAGCGGCGGGTCAGGAGTGCCGGGTCCCGGACCGAGGTGGGGTCAGCCTTCCTGTCCAGGGGTGTCGAGAAGTGCCATGAGGGCGCGGGCGGCGGGGCTGGTGGCCTCCGGCGGCGGCAACATGGCGACGGTCTCGTACGAGGTCTCCGTCGTGCCCTTGAACGGCAGGGCGGTGAGGCCGTCGGCCTCGCGCTTGAGGCCGAAGTGGCGGGGTACGACGGCGATGCCGAGGCCCTCGTGGACGAGCTCCAGGAGGCTGTGCACGTCGTTGACCTCCAGGGCCACCGTCCGCTGCACCCCCGCCGCCGCGAACGCCGCGTCCGTGGTGCGCCGCGGGCCCCAGTCCGGGTGGAAGTCGACGAAGTCCTCCCCGCCCAGTTCCTCGGGCGTCACCACGGCGGCGGTCGCGAGGCCGTGTTCCGGATGGCACAGCACGGTCATCGGTTCGGTCGTCAGCGGCACGGACCGCAGCTGGTCGGAGTCGGCCCGGGTCCGCACCGCGAACGCCAGGTCCAGGCGGCCCGCCGCGACCTCCTCGGCCAGCGCCTCGGAACCCGCCTGGCGGAGCCGGATCTCGACGTCCGGGTGCCGCCGCCGGAACGCGGCGAGCAGGGTCGCGCAGTGAACGCCCGCGATGCACTGTTCGGTGCCCAGGGAGAGCGTGCCGCGCAGCACGCCCTGCACGGCGGCCACGGCGTCGTGCGCCGAGCGGACCTGGGCGAGGATCCGCTCCGCCTCGACGAGCAGGGCGCGCCCGGCCTCCGTGAGGGTGACCCGGCGGGTGGTGCGGACGAACAGGGGCGCCTGGAGCTCGCGCTCCAGCGCGCGGATCGACGACGACAGACCCGACTGCGACACCATCAGCCGCTCGGCCGCCCGGGTGAAGTGCTGGTCCTCGGCGACGGCGACGAAGTGCTGTAGGTGGCGCAGTTCCATGGGGCACAAGGGTAGACGGCCGTGCGCCGGTGTCCCGGACCGATCCGGACCGGCCCCCTGGGCCCGGGGCCGGCACCGATTGAGCGACGGGAGCGCTCAATCCCATCCGATCCTCCCGTTGGACCGATGCCCGGGGCGCGCGCGAGAGTGGAGGCCTGTTTCCCCGGCCCCCAGGAGTACGCGTTGTACACCCCCGACCCCGACCGTTACGCGGACATGCCCTACCGGCGCACCGGACGCAGCGGTCTGAAGCTCCCCGCGCTGTCGCTCGGCCTGTGGCACAACTTCGGCCCGGACCGGCCGGCGGAGACCCAGCGCGCGATCCTGCGCCGCGCCTTCGACCTGGGCGTCACCCACTTCGACCTGGCGAACAACTACGGGCCGCCGCCCGGAGTCGCCGAGTCCGCCCTCGGTGACGCCCTGAAGGCCGACTTCGCGCACCACCGCGACGAGCTGGTCGTCTCCACGAAGGCCGGCTACCTGATGTGGCCGGGCCCGTACGGCGAATGGGGCTCGCGCAAGTACCTGCTGTCCTCGCTCGACCAGAGCCTCGGCCGCCTCGGCCTCGACTACGTCGACATCTTCTACTCGCACCGCCCCGACCCGGAGACTCCCCTGGAGGAGACGATGGGCGCGCTGCACACGGCGGTCCAGCAGGGCAAGGCGCTGTACGTCGGCGTCTCCAACTACTCGGCCGAGCAGACCCGCGAGGCCGCCCGCATCCTGGCCGAGCTGGGCACCCCGCTGCTCATCCACCAGCCGCGCTACTCGATGCTCGACCGGCGTCCCGAGGACGAGGGCCTGCTGGACACGCTCGACGAGCTGCAGGTGGGCTCCATCGCCTACTCGCCGCTGGAGCAGGGGCTGCTCACCGGCCGTTACCTCGACGGCATCCCGGAGGACTCGCGGGCCGCGAGCGACAGCCCGTTCCTGAGCGCGGACACGGTCACCGAGGAGCTCGTGGGCCGGCTGCGCACCCTGAACGAGATCGCCGCCTCGCGCGGCCAGTCGCTGGCCCAGCTGGCCCTCGCCTGGGTGCTGCGCGGCGGCCGGGTGACCTCGGCCCTGATCGGCGCGAGCAGCCCGCGGCAGCTGGAGGACAGCGTCGCGGCCATCGGCAACCTGGAGTTCGGCGCGGACGAGCTGGCCCGGATCGACGAGCTGGTCAAGCAGTAGACGACGCGGGGCCGGGTGAGGGTGGCCGCACGGCCGGCCCGCGGTCCGGCCGGGTGCCGGGCCGTCGGGCCCTCGGAGGTCAGCGGGCCGTCAGTCGCTCACTGAGCTCCCAGAGCCGGGCGGCCTGCTCGGGGTCGACCGCGTACGCGAGGACGCCTGCCGGTGCCTTCTCGTCGCGCAGCCAGCCGTCCCGGTCCTCCTCGGGCACGAGCGGGCTGATGTCGCAGTTCTCGCAGTAGACCCCGCCCAGCCCGTCCAGCAGGGGACTGGTCGCGCACCACACGCTGGTCGCCGCGCCCTGCGGGACGGTCTTCAGCTGCCGGGCGCTGTCCCGAACGGGCGTCCCGTCCTCCTCGACGGCACCGGCCGCCCGGAGCGCGTCCTCGGAGAGGTGCTTCGCCAGTCCGGTGTCGACGATGGTGCCCGGGTGCACGGCGAAGGCCCGTACGCCCTCCGCCCGGCCGCGCCGGTCCAGCTCGACGGCGAACAGGGCGTTGGCGGACTTCGACCTTCCGTACGCGACGAACGGCTCGTACGGGGTGTGCTCGAAGTTCGGGTCGTCGAGGTCGACGGGGGAGAAGCGGTGGCCGCGCGAGGAGACCACGACCACGCGGGCGCCCTCGGCCGCGCGCAGGGCGGGCCACAGCCGGGACACCAGCTGGAAGTGGCCCAGGTGGTTGGTCGCGAACTGTGCCTCGTACCCCCGCGCGTCCCGGGTCAGCGGTGTCGCCATGATCCCGGCGCTCGCCACGAGCAGATGCAGGGGGCGTCCGGAGGCCAGGAACCCTTCCGCGAAGGCGTCCACCGACGCCGGGGCATTCAGGTCCATCTCCACGACCTCGACCCCGTCGGTCCCCTCCAGCGCGGCGGCGGCCCGTGCGGGGTCCCGGGCCGGTACGACGACCTCGGCCCCGGCGGCGCGCAGCACGCGGACCGTTTCCAGGCCGATGCCCGAGTAGCCGCCGGTGACGATCGCGACCCGGCCGGTCAGGTCGATGCCGGCCACGACCTCCTCGGCGGTGGACGCGGGGCCGAAACCGGAGTGCAGGGGCTGTTGTGCGGTGGTCATGGGATGTCTCCTCGCGTGGGCGTTCTCCGAGCTGTCCCGTCCACCGTAGATCCGTCGATCGGGACGATGAATGCTTGAGAGTCCGCGATACTTGCGCGATAGTTCAGGTATGTCTGCCGATCCCCTTTCCGACGCCCTGGCGGTGGCCGACGCCCGCTGTGTCTTCTCGGGCGGGTTCACGGCCGGAGGCGACTGGTCCATCCGGCTGAGAGGGCGGGACAAGCTCAAGATCAACGCGGTCGTCCGCGGCAGCTGCCTGCTGGTCGCCGAGGACGGCGGCGAGGTCCTGCGGATCGAGGCGGGCGACGTCGTCGTCACCGACGGACGGCGTTCGTACGTCCTGTGCAGCGATCCCGGACTGGAACCGGTGCGGTCGGCCGACGTGGTCGTGGACCCCGGTAGTCGCATGGCACACCTGGGCGACGGGGACGACTTCGTCGCCGTCTCCGGCCACATCGACCTCAGCCGGGACAGCGGCGACCTGCTGCGCGCGGCCCTGCCGCCGCTGATCCGGCTGCGTGCCTCCGAGGCCGAGGCGCCGGTCCTGAGCTGGCTGGTCGGGCAGCTCCTCGCGGAGATGACCGCGGGCCGGGCGGGCGCCGACTTCGCCGCGGACCAGCTGGCCCAGCTCGTCCTCGTCCAGGTGCTGCGGGTCTGCCTCGACGACACGCCGGGCCTGCCGGCGGGCTGGCTGCGCGGGCTGGCCGACGACGGCCTCGCCCCGGCCCTGCGCCTCCTGCACGCCGATCCGGGACGGCCCTGGCAGCTGGAGGAACTCGCCCGGGCGGCGGCGATGTCCCGGACCACGTTCGCCCTGCGCTTCAAGGCGGCCGTCGGGGTGCCGCCCCTGACCTACCTGCTGAACTGGCGGATGAGTCTGGCCGCGCGCGCCCTGCGAGAGGGCGGCACGCCCGTCGCGGCGCTCGCCCAGCAGGTCGGGTACACCTCCGAGAGCGCGTTCAGCAACGCCTTCAAGCGCACCACCGGCGTCGCCCCGCGCCGGTACCGGGACGCCGCCCGCGCGGCGGTCGCCGGCGGCGCGGACACGGTCGCTACGCGGTGAGCCGCTCCTCCAGGCGCACGGTCACGGTGTCGCCCTCCTCCTTCCCGATCGCCCGGCGCACGTCGGCCTTGACCGGCAGCTTGTGGGTGCCGTCGCCGAGTGCCATGAACGAACTGCGAAACGGCGTCCCGTCGATCGTGCCGCCGACCTTGACCAGTCCGCGGGTCCCGAAGAACGCCACGGACTCGGGCCAGACGACGTAGGTCCAGCCGCCCTTCTCGGGGCTCTTCCGCAGCACCGCCGTGAACTCCGCGTCGACCTTGCTCACCGTGTTCATGTGGTCCTCCCGGTCCGGTGGTCCTCTCCTCAAGAGACCACCGGACCGGCGAAAACTCATCGCGGGAGGCCGCGGCGCCCCTGCCGACACCCGTGCCCGCGCAGTGGTACGGCGACTCAGGCCGGTACGCGGTCCAGGAAACCGTGCACACTGCGGATCCGGTCCTCGTCGTCCAGGACGACGACGTCGAAGCCGGCGACGGGTGCCGAGCCGTCGGCCTCGGCGACCAGCTCCCAGCCGAACCGCGCCGTGTCGTGGTGCCCGTCCACCGTGCCGAGCAGCCGGAAGGCGAATCCGGGGAACTGCTCGTGCGCGGCGGCGATCACGGCCGCGATCTGCTCGTGCCCGCTGACGTCGGCGAGCGGGTCGGTGTAGCGGCCGTCAGCGGTCCAGGCGGCGGCGACCGCCTTGGCCAGCGCGTCGGGTTCACCGGTGTTCCAGGCCTCCAGGTAGCGGGTGACGGCGGTCTCGTAGCGGTCGGAGTTCGCGGACATGGTGAACCAGCCTCCATCGAGGGACGTATCCATGGTCGGGATCCGCGTTCCGGGCCTTCGTGCCGCTCCGGGACGCGATGCGACCACCCTGCCGGGCGCCGCCCGGAGCGTCGATTACCCCGCGGGTAATGGCCCGTCCGCCGGCCGCCGTGCGGACCGGAAGTGTGCCGGTGCCCTTTCGGCCATGAGCCATGCTGAATATGCCAAGAGACTGGCTGGAATCACATGGTGACAGAGTGTCAGTAGTGGCGATACTCAATTAACAGGGCGATTCAGCCACGCCCTCGCACCCTCACGGTGCACTGCACATGAGCCGCACTGAAAGCGAGGCCGGACCGGCGACGAGCGACGCCTATGGGGGAACGATCGTGCACGACGAATTCCTGTGCCACGTCACCGCGTACGGAGTATGCGGAGGTCAGCGCGTCGGTGTACCCCTCGGTACCTATCGCGCCCCCACGCTGGCCCTCGCCCTGTGGTGGATGCGGGACCGGGCGGCCTGGATGGCCGAACGGCTCGACCCGCAGCCCGAGGACCCCACGTTCCCGCCCAACTCGATCGCGCCCGTGGGCGAAAGCGTTCCGGACGTTCCCACCATGCTGCGTGCCTGGTGCGGCGACACGTCCCAACAGGAGCTGGTGGCAGAGGAGTTGGCGGCGGGGAAGCTCGTCCGCGTCTCCACCAGCGACGACACCACGGAGTACGAACTGCTCGCCGAGTCGGTGGACGCCCTGCGCATGCACCGCACCGCCGCGGCGCTCGGCGTTTCCGCGGCCTGACCCTCGGCGTGGTTCCACCGGCCCGCGCAGATCAGGCGCACATGTGGGCGAATAGCTAGAATTCAGGCATGGCAGAGAGGTCCGTCGCGGCGTCCGCACCCGAGCTCGTCCTCGAAACCGAGACGGGCTCGACGGTCATGAGTCCGGGTCACGACTACCACGTCGGCCGTGATCCCCTCTGCGACGTCGTGATCGACGACGTCCGGGTCTCGTGGCACCACGCCGTGCTGCGCCCCGACTCCGGCCACTGGACGCTGGAGGACGAGAACAGTACGAACGGCACCTACGCCGACGGCCGGCGCATCCACGAATGGGGCGTCGGACCAGGCAGCGTCATCCGCTTCGGCAGTCCCGCCGACGGCCCCCGCGCCGTCCTCGTGGGCCGGCCGCCCCCTGTCGCCGAACGCCCCTCAGCCGTCTCCGCACCCGCCGCCACCGGCACCTTCCGGCAGCCCACGACCGTACGGCCCCTGCCGTCCCGCACCGTCCGGATCGGCCGCGGAGGCGACAACGATCTCGTCGTCGACGACCTGATCGTCTCCCGGAACCACGCCGAGTTGCTGGCGAGCCCCGACGGGACGTACGAGATCGTCGACCTCGGCAGCCACAACGGCACGTTCCTCAACGGCCAGCCCGTCGCCCGCGCCCCGGTCACTCCGGGTGACATCGTGGGCATAGGACACTCCGCGTTCTGTCTCGTCGGCGACGAGCTCCAGGAGTACGTCGACAGCGGCGAAGTCTCCCTCGACGTGCAGGACCTCACCGTCGAGGTGGACCGGGGCCGCAAGACGCTCCTGGACCAGGTGTCGTTTCCCGTCGGCGAGAAATGCCTCCTTGCGGTCGTCGGCCCGAGCGGTGCGGGCAAGTCGACCCTCCTGAACGCGCTCACCGGCCAGCGGCCCGCCGACCACGGCACCGTCCTCTACGACGGCCGCGACCTCTACCGCGACTACGCCGAGCTGCGCCAGCGCATCGGCCTCGTCCCGCAGGACGACATCCTGCACGCCCAGCTGACCGTCCGACGGGCTCTCGGCTACGCCGCCGAACTGCGCTTCCCGCAGGACACGGCCAAGGCCGAACGCCGGGCGAGGGTCGACGAGGTGATCGGCGAACTGGGCCTGGAACAGCGGGTGGACCAGCCCATCCACAGTCTCTCGGGCGGTCAGCGCAAGCGCGTCAGCGTCGCCCTGGAACTTCTGACCAAGCCGTCCCTGCTCTTCCTCGACGAGCCGACCTCCGGCCTCGACCCCGGCATGGACCGCTCGGTGATGCACATGCTGCGCGGGCTCGCCGACGACGGCCGCACGGTCATCGTCGTCACCCACAGCGTGCTCAGCCTCGACGTCTGCGACCGTCTCCTGGTGCTCGCGCCCGGCGGCAAGGTCGCCTACTACGGTCCGCCGGACGACACCCTCGCCTTCTTCGGCTACCGGCAGTGGCCCGAGGCATTCGAGGCCTTCGAGCGCGACACGGACCGGGATTGGGCGACGGAGTACCGGGACTCGCCGTTCCACCGCCAGTACATCGACAACTCCAGCTCGCAGCCGCGCCGCGCGGAGGACACCGGCGGCGCCGTGGTCGGGCCGCCGCCCAAGGCCCAGAGCTGGGGCTCCCAGCTGCGCACCCTGGTCCGCCGCTACGCCGCCGCGCTCGGTGCCGACCGGACGTTCCTCGCCATCATGATCGCGCTGCCCTTCGTGATGGGCGCGATGGCGCGTGCCCTGGCCGGCGGCAAGCTGACCCAGGAGACGGCGATGAACGCGCTGCTCATCCTGTGCGTCGGCGGAGTCCTCACCGGCGCGGCCAACGCCGTACGCGAACTGGTCAAGGAACGCGTCATCTACCAGCGAGAACGGGCCGTCGGCCTGTCCAGATCGGCGTACCTGATGTCCAAGGTCGTCGTTCTCGGCACCATCACCGTGCTCCAGGCCGTCGTGCTCACCCTCGTCGCCCTGTTCGGCGTCGATCTCAACGCGCCCGGCGGTGAGGGGGTCCTGATGCCCCCGCTCGTCGAGATCACCCTGGCCGTGGCCCTGCTCGCCTTCACCGCGATGATGCTGGGCCTCCTCGTCTCCGCCCTGGTGCGCAAGGAGGAGGTGACGATGCCGCTGCTGGTGCTGCTCGCCATCGTCCAGGTGGTGTTCTGCGGAGCTCTGCTGAAACTGCACGGCGTGCCCGGAATCGAGCAGTTGGCCTGGCTGGTGCCCTCGCGATGGGCCCTGGGCGCCATGGCGGGGACCATCGGCCTCTCCCGTATCGTCCCCGGCGAGCTGACCGGTGACCCGCTGTTCAAGCACTCGACGGGCGTCTGGCTGCTCAACATGGGCATGCTGGTCGTGCTCTCCGTCGTCTTCGGCTACCTGGTCGCCCGACTGCTGCGACGGCACGAGCCCGCCGTCATGCGGAAGTAGGCGCCGATGACGAGCCCCGCCTTCCGCCCCACGCACGTCGTGCCGCAGGACGGGCTGCCCGCCTGGGAGACACCGGACCCCTCCCGGCCCACGGTCCCGCTGGACGCGCTGCTCCCCGTCCAACTCGTCGACCGCCTCGGCGACTGGGGGCGGGTGGTCTGCGCGAACGGGTGGTCCGCCTGGGTCGACGGACGACTGCTCATCGGCGTACCGCAGGTGCCGCCCGACGCGACCGGACCGCCCGCGCGGACGGCCGACCCGCGCCCGCTGTTGGCGCGGGTGGAGGAAGCGCTCACGGAGTACCGCGGGGCCGCCGAGGAACTGGCCGCCGGACAGCTCGACGGAGAGACCTTCCGCACCCGGACGCAGGGGCGGCGGATCGGTGTCGTCGTCGACGGCGAGTCGATGTGGCTGTACGACGCCGAGCACGAGCGGTGGGTGTACTGCGACGGGGCACGGCTGAGCACGTTCGCGGCCGAGCGCACCCCGACCACGTCACCGCCCGTCCCGCCCGAGCAGGCCCCCGAGCCCCGGGCACCGGAGCAGGAACAGGGCGGTCCGGCAAGCGCCGGACCGCGAGAGGGACATCAACCACCCGGCGAGCCCCGGGAACAGGGACGCGAACCTGAGGCCCCGCGGGTCACGGGCCCGGAACCCGGCCCCGAGCAGGCCGCGGACCGGGGGCGTGAACGGGACCGGGGCCAAGGCCAGGAGCCTGAGCCCACGCGGCTCGTGGGTCAGGAACCGGAGCCCACCGAGGGCGGGTACGGGGAAGGTGACCAGGACCAGGGCCAGGGCCAGGAGCCCACGCGGCTCGTGGGCCGGGGCGGGGCGCCCGAGCCCACGCGGCTCGTGGGTCAGGAACCGGAGCCCACCGAGGGCGGGTACGGGGAAGGTGACCAGGACCAGGGCCAGGGCCAGGAGCCCGAGCCCACGCGGCTCGTCGGCCGGGGCGGGGAGCCGGCGCCCACGGCGGGCGGGTACGGGGAACGTGAGCGGGACCGGGGCCAGGGCCAGGAGCCTGAGCCCACGCGGCTCGTGGGCCGGGGCGGGGCGCCCGAGCCCACGCAGGTCGCGGACCGCGAATCCGAGCGCGGACAGGTCGCGGACCGGGACGACGAGCGGGAGCGGCGGCGGGCCCGTGAGCGTGAGGAGGAGGAGACCCGGGCGGTGCCGGAAGCCGCACCGGGCGGGCACGAACCCACCCGTGTGGTCACCTTCGACGACGACGGGGGCCGGCCCTGATGGCCGGCGCCGGGCGCGCGGGCGGTGACGGCTGATGGACGACGAGGGGTCCCGGCGCGAGACCAGCCCGTTCGCGGGACGGCCGTCCGACCTGATCGGCCGCCGCATCGCGGACTACCGCATCGAGCGGGAGATCGGCCGCGGCGGGATGGCCGTCGTCTACCAGGCCAAGGACCTGCGCCTGGACCGAACGGTCGCCCTCAAGCTCCTCGCCCCCGAACTCGCCCGCAACGACACCTTCCGCGGCCGGTTCACCCATGAGTCGCGCGTGGCGGCGGCGATCGACCATCCGCACATCGTGCCGGTCTTCGAGGCGGGCGAGACGGATGGCGTCCTCTACATCGCCATGCGCTACGTCGCGGGCCGCGACCTGCGTCATCTCCTCGACCGCGAGGGGCCGTTGTCCGTGACGGTGGCCGCCCGGATCGCCCTCCAGGTCGCCTCGGCGCTCGACGCGGCCCACGACCACGGACTCGTCCACCGGGACGTGAAACCGGGCAACATCCTGGTCGCCCAGGGCACCGACAGCGACCACCCCGAGCACGTCTACCTCACGGACTTCGGGCTGACGAAGAAGTCGCTGTCGCTGACCGGGTTCACCAGCGTGGGCCAGTTCGTCGGCACCCTCGACTACGTGGCGCCGGAACAGATCTCCGGCAAGCCCGTCGACGGACGCTGCGACGTGTACAGCCTCGGCTGCGTCGTCTACGAGACGATGGCCGGCCGGCCGCCGTTCCAGCGCGACGACGACATGGCGCTGCTGTGGGCCCACCAGTACGACGAACCGCCGGCCCTGACCACGAAGCGCCGCGACATCCCGGACACGGTCGACGCCGTCCTCGCGAAGGCGCTGGCCAAGAGCCCCGACGACCGTTACGACTCCTGTCTCGGCTTCGTGAGCGCGCTGCGGATCGCCGCCCACGGCGAGGCGACCGGCGACGGCGCATGGCCGCGTACCCGCACAGGGCCCCCTTCCACAGGCGGGCCACCCGGGCCGCCTCCGGAACCGCCGGAGTGGGCCAGGCCGGTGTTCCACTCCTGACCCGTCCGACCCGTCCGACCCGTCCGCCGCGCGCCCTCCGCCGCCCGTCCGGCGGCGTGGAGCCGGCGGGGCCGCGTCGGTGTCAGCGGGGCGCGACCTCACCCCTGCGGCGAACTCCCTTGGCCAGGAGCGCGCCGAGGAGACCGGCGACGAGCCCCCACAGCACGGCGAACCCGAGGGCACCCCACACCTGGGGTTTCAGGAAGATCTCCCCGTTCAGGCCGCCGCCGATGTCACCGAGGCCGAGGATCGACAGGCCGTAGTGCGCCGAGAGTCGGCCGACGAGACAGATCATGAGGACGGTGAGCACCAGCGCGACCGCCAGGTGCACCGCGTGCTGCCAGGCCCGCGTCCGGGCCGGAGAGCGGGCCGCCATCAGGAAGGCCGCGCCGAGCAGCAGTACCGCGTCGACCACCACCAGCCACCAGACCCGGCCGTCGTGCTCGGCCAGGCTGTGCAGGTTGAGCGTGGAGACGTCCGGGGTGCGCAGCACCTCGTCGAGCAGTCGCGGCATCGGCAGGCCGAACGGCCCGTCCACGCGCCCGTTCCAGGTGGCCCCCAGCCCGATCGTGAACGCGAGCCAGACGAGGTTCGGCAGACCGAGGAGCAGCACGGCGAACGTCTCGGACACATGACCGCGGGTCGCCGCGACCACCAGCCCGACGACCACGCCGATACCGACGCAGGTGAGCAGCAGCATCACCATGGCGTACGCGGCCGGGCGCACCGACTCCTGGAAGCGCAGCAGGCGCGCGGGCAGCGGAGCGCCGCGCGAGACGAGCAGGGCGATCACGAACACGCCCACCAGCCACAGCAGCCCGAACCCGATGGTCGGGCCCGTCTCCGCCTTGAAGCCGACCTTCGGTGTCGCGCCGAACAGGTCGCCGATCGCCCCGATGGTGCCGTCGCCGAGGGACACGGTGAAGTCCTGGCGGGCCGCGAGGGCGAGGCCGACCAGGGCGAGCACCCACAGGAGGGCGATCCGCCCGGCCCATCCGGCGAGTTCCGTCGTCCCGGCGACGGCACGGTGCCGCAAGGGCCGCAGGAACCCCGCCGCGAGCACGAGGGCGCCGACCAGGGTCACCGACAGCGGAATCACCGTCAGACCGGCCTTGGTGTCGGCGATCGCCCCGGCGTCCCCGGTGAACGCGATGGTGCCGCCGACCGCGGTCACGACCGTGGCCGCGATCACCCGCGGGTAGGCGTTGTCGGGAAGGTCGGTGGCGCCGGACGCCCACAGCCCGAGGGCGGCGACCACCCCCATGGCGATCAGACCCGCCAGCACGGCCACGAGGGCCTGGAGCCATCCGTGTCGGGCGGCCGGACGCGCGGCTCGGCGGTCGACTGGCTGGTCGGACGGCGTCTGGTGGCTCACGGTGCCACGCTAAGCAGCCGTGGCACGCTCCGCCCCTCGGGAGGGCCGACCGCGTCAGCTTGCGGGCGCCGCCGCACCGGAGCACACAATGGGGTCGTCGTGGAACAAGTCGGCGTACAACGGTACATATCGCGTCAGCGCCGTGGCGCCCCCTCCACCGGGAAGAGGAGCTCGTGAGCGTCGAACCGCCGTCGTCCGGCCGCCCCACCGGCCCGCCCTCGGGGCCGCTGTCGGGCCCCTCGCAGCCAGGTCCCTCCGAGCCGACCCCCACTCGGCCCAGCGGCACCCCGCCGTCCGGACCGCCCAGCGGCGCCTCCGGCGCGGGCGGCGGAGCGGGCGGTCCCGGATCCGGTGGGCCCGGGTCGGGCGATTCGGGAGCCGGCGGCACGAGCGGTCCCTCCGGACCGGGCGACGGAGCTCCCGGGCCGGACGGCAAGGGCGGCGGACCCGGCCGACCCTGGTGGAAGTCGGCGCCGCGCGTCGCGCTCATCACCGGCGTCGTCGCGGCCGCGGTGATCCTCGGCATCGTCTTCACCGGCAGCGACGGCGGAAGCGGCGGCGGGGGAACGGGGAAGACGCAGAACGCCGGCAGCGAGGTCTTCCTGCAGGCCGCGGACAAGACGGGGCCCGACCCGTTCACCGAGTCGACCGCGAAGGACAGTTCCACCGAACCGCAGACCCCGACCGCCTCGGGCTCCTCGGAACCCGCGAACGTGACCCGCGCCGTGAGCGGCTCCGCGCCCGGCCTCTACGGCGGCACCCGCAACGTCGCGAGCTGCGACGTGGAGAAGCAGATCAGCGCACTCGACGCGGACCCGGCGAAGAACAAGGCGTTCGCCTCCGTGGAGGGCATCCAGCCGTCCGCGGTCCCCGCCTACCTGCGCTCCCTGACCCCCGTACAGCTGCGCATGGACACCCGCGTGACCAACCACGGCTACCGTGCCGGCGCCCCCACCAGCTACCAGGCCGTCCTCCAGGCCGGGACGGCCGTCCTGGTGGACGCGCACGGGGTGCCCCGGGTGCGCTGCGCGTGCGGCAACCCGCTCCTCGCGCCGGTTCCGCAGAAGGGCACGCCGAAGCCGACCGGTGACACCTGGCCGGGCTACCGGCCGCAGAACGTCGTGGTCGTCGCGCCCTCGAAGACGGTCATCGACGTGTTCGTCATCTTCGACCCCGACAGCAACGAGTGGATCGCCCGGCACAAGGGCGCCGACACGCACCGCGACGAGAAGACCCGTCCGCCGGAGAGCCCCTCGCCGTCGGTGAGCGAGTCGACGTCCGCGTCCCCGTGCGGCGCGGGGGACTCGTGCCCGCCGTCGTCCGCGTCGCCGGGCAGCTCGTCGCCCTCGACGCCTTCGTCGTCCCCGTCCTCGGAGGCGCCGAAGACCCCGTCGAGCGAGCCTCCGTCCACGGCGACGGAGTCCGCCCCGGCGTCCGGCTCGGCCTCCGACGACCTGACCACCCACTCCTCGTCGGCCTCCTCGGACCTCTCGTCCTCCACCACGACCGGCGGTGCGCCCAGGGCGTCGGGCCTCTCCCCGGAGCTCTGAGCGGTGGCCCGCCCCGGCACCCGGAGCGGCTCGCCCGTCGCCGAAAGGACCGACGGAGCGCCGGATTCACCGAGAGCGCAACGCCGATCCCTTCCCGTACGGCCCTGCGCTCCTAGGCTGGAGGGGTGAGCGACCACGTGCCGAACGAAGCCCGCGTCATCCCGCTGCGTCCGGCTGCGGCCAGGACCCCGAACACGGCCGGGGCCGCGGCGTCCGCCCGGAACCCGGCCACGGCCGACGTCCCGGTCCGGACACCCCGGGAGCCCTGGCCGCTCCACGCGCCGCGGCCCGTCCCGGCGGGCCCGCCGGCCAAGGAACCGCTGTGGCGCGACCTCGTCGGGGACGTCCTGCGCCGCGAGCGGCTGGCGCAGGAGCGCACGCTCAAGGACGTGGCAGACGCGGCCCGCATTTCCATGCCCTATCTCTCGGAACTGGAGCGCGGCCGCAAGGAGGCCTCCTCCGAAGTGCTCGCGGCCGCCGCGCGCGCCCTCGGCCTCGGCCTCGACGACCTGCTGTCACTGGCCCAGCGGGAGCTGACCCGCCGTCCGGCGCCCGGGACCGTGTCCGGCCGGGGGCGCTCCGCCCCGACCTCCCGCCACGACGGCATGTGCATCGCCGCCTGACGTCCACGACCCCGGACGACCCGGGGTCAGATCAGGGCGAGCCTGCGGCTCAGCACCTCGTCCGCGAGCCCGTACTCCACCGCCTCGTACGCGGTGAAGAACTTGTCGCGGTCCATGTCCGCGCGCAGGGTGGCGGCGTCGTGGTGCGTGTGGCGCGCCAGGACCTCCTCGACCTGCGAGCGGATCCGGAGCATCTCCTTGGCCTGGAGGCTGAGGTCGGACACGGTGCCCTGACGGCCGCCGCTCGCCGGCTGACCGAGCAGGACGCGCGCGTGCTCCAGCACGAACCGTCGTCCGGGATCGCCCCCGGCCAGCAGCACCGCGGCCGTCGAGGCGGCCTGCCCGACACAGAACGTGGAGATCGGCGCCTGCACGAACGTCATCGTGTCGTAGATCGCCATGAGCGAAGTGAACGAGCCACCCGGTGAGTTGATGTAGATGGCGATCTCGCTCTCCGGGCTCGCCGACTCCAGATGGAGGAGTTGCGCGATGACGACGTTGGCGACGCCGTCGTCGATCTCCGTGCCGAGAAAGATGATCCGCTCGGACAGCAGCCGGCTGAACACGTCGTACGACCGCTCGCCCTGCGGGGTCCGCTCGACGACGTTCGGAATCGTGTACGTCCCCATGTCAGAGCCCCATCCGTCGTCGTGACGCGGCAGGGCGGACGTCCTCGAGCGACTCCACCACCCGGTCCACCATGCCGTACTCCCTGGCCTGTTCGGCCGTGAACCAGCGGTCGCGGTCGCCGTCCCGCGAGATCGTCTCCTCGCTCTGGCCGGTGTGTTCCGCGGTGATGCGTTCGATGGCCCGCTTGGTGAACTCCAGGTTCTGCGCCTGGATCTCGATGTCGGCGGTGGTGCCGCCGATGCCCGCGGAGGGCTGGTGCATCATGATCCGGGCGTTCGGCAGCGCGAAGCGCTTGCCGTGCGTCCCCACACTGAGCAGGAACTGCCCCATGCTCGCGGCGAATCCCATGACGAGGGTGGAGACGTCGTTCGGGACGAGCCGCATGGTGTCGTAGATGGCGAGCCCCGCGGTCACCGAACCACCGGGGCTGTTGATGTACAGGGCGATGTCGGTGCGCGCGTCCTCCGCGGACAGCAGGAGGAGCTGGGCGCAGACCCGGTTCGCGGAGACCTCGTCGACCTGGGTGCCGAGGAGGACGATCCGCTGCGCCAGCAACTGCGCGGCGAGATGGTCGTCGAAACGGGTGGCGGGGGTGTCGCCCTCCTCGGCCCGTGGAGCGAGGGCCGGGGACCGGCCGGTGACGAGTGGCGTCATGGTTCCTCCTGGTCGTGACGCGACGGGCTTCGCCGCTCACTCCACTCTTGACCCGCCCGCGTCGCCGGAGCCCCTTTCTCGGCCCACGGCAGATTCGCCGACGGCAGAGCCGCCCGGCGCGACACGGGTATCAGCAGGTCAGGGCCCCGGTCGGGCGGCCGGCCCGGCCACTCAGGAGGTCGCGCGCAGCTCGCCGAAGAAGGCCCGGACGTCCGCGACGAGCAGGTCCGGCTCCTCCATCGCGGCGAAGTGACCGCCCCGGTCGAACTCGGTCCAGCGGACGATCCGGTCGGTCCGCTCCGCGACATGGCGCAGCGGGACGAAGTTCTCCTCGGGGAAGACGGCGAGGGCGGTCGGCGCGGCCGACGGCTCGGGCGGCTTGCCCCAGTAGTCCGCGTGGGCCCGCTCGTAGTAGATCCGCGCGGACGAACCGGCCGTGCCGGTCAGCCAGTACAGCATCACGTCGGTGAGCAGCAGGTCCCGGTCCACGGCGTCCTCGGGGCGGTCGCCCGAGTCCGTCCACTGCCGGAACTTCTCCGCGATCCAAGCCAGTTGGCCGACCGGCGAGTCGGTGAGGGCGTAGGCGAGCGTCTGGGGCCGGGTCGCCTGGATCGCCGCGTAGCCGGCCTCCTCACGGTTCCAGTCCCGGCCCCGACGCCAGGAGACGAGCGTGCGCTCGCACTCCTCGGGGCTGAGCGCGGCGAGTTCCCCGGCGGTCGGTTCCACCGTGGCGGACGAGCCGGGCAGCAGGTTGAGGTGGACGCCGATCAGCCGCTCGGGGTGGACGCGCCCCAACTCGCGCGAGACGGCCCCGCCCCAGTCGCCGCCCTGCGCGCCGTAGCGCCGGTAGCCCAGGCGCTCCATGAGGGTGGCGAACGCGGCGGCGACCCGGGTGAACTCCCAGCCGGTGTCGCGGGTCGGCCCGGAGAGCCCGAATCCGGGAATGCTCGGCAGGACCAGGTGGAAGGCGTCGGCCGGATCGCCGCCGTGGGCACGCGGATCGGTCAACGGTCCGACGATGTCGGTGAATTCGACGATCGACCCCGGCCAGCCGTGGGTGATGATCAGCGGGGTCGCGTCGGGCTCCGGCGACCGGATGTGCGCGAAGTGCACGCGGGCACCGTCGATCTCGGTGGTGAACTGCGGCCACGCGTTGAGGCGCGCCTCGGCCGCCCGCCAGTCGTAGTCGTGCCGCCAGTACCGGACGAGTTCTTGAAGATAGTCCCGCGGAACCCCGTAGGCCCAGCCGACCCCGGGGAGTTCGTCGGGCCAGCGGGTGCGGTCGAGGCGCTGGTGCAGGTCGTCCAGTTCGCTCTGCGGGACGTCGAGGCGGAAGGGGCGGAGACCGGGGACGTGGGGGACGTCGGGGGCGTCGGTGAGGTTCATGTCCGCGGATGCTAACTCCCGCCGAGGCTCGTCGGGCAAGAGGTTTTGCCTCGTCGGGCCCCCGATGACGGCACCGTACGCGGGCGGTGGAGGGCGGCGGGCGAGGCGGCCGTCCGTGCCCCGGGTGAATACGCGCCCGCGCGGCAGATGAGTTTTCGGACGAGGATCGGTCGACAGTAGTGACGACGTTTTCCGCCCGAGGAGGTACGCATGCCCGCCGACGGTTTCACCACGAGTCTGTGGTTCGACGGCCAGGCCGAGGAGGCAGCCCACTACTACGTCTCGGTCTTCAAGAACTCCGAACTCGGCAGGATCGGCCGCTACACGGAGGCGGGGCCCGGTCCCGCGGGTTCCGTGCTGGCCGCCGAGTTCGTGGCCAACGGCCAGAAGTTCGTCGCGATCAACGGCGGGCCCCAGTTCACGTTCGACGAGGCGATCTCCTTCCAGATCCACTGCGCCGACCAGGAGGAGGTCGACCACTACTGGAACCGGTTCATCGGGGACGGCGGCGAGGCCGGCCCCTGCGGCTGGGTCAAGGACAAGTACGGCCTGTCCTGGCAGGTCGTCCCCGCCCGGCTCATCGACCTCATCGCCGACCCGGACCCGCAGAAGGCGGCCCGCACGACCCGGGCGATGCTCCAGATGTCCAAGCTGGACATCGCGGCCCTGGAGAGGGTGTACGCGGGGGAGTAGCCGCGGCCCGTCGAGATGCCTTGGCGGCGACGGCGGCCGCAGCGGCCCCGACCGGGGGCGCCGGCGGACGGCGCCCCCGCGCGGGTCACGCGAGCTGTCCCGAGTGCAGCGCCGTGTACGCGCCACCCCGGCGGATCAGATCCTCGTGGGAACCGACCTCCCGGATCGCCCCGTCGTCCATGACCACGATGCGGTCGGCGCCCTGGACGGTGGACAGGCGGTGCGCCACGACGAACGTGGTGCGGCCCCGCACCAGCCGTGCCAGCGCCTGCTGGACGAGCGCCTCGGAGTGGGTGTCGAGGGCGGAGGTCGCCTCGTCGAGGAGGAGGACCCGGGGATCACGGATCAGTGCCCGCGCGATGGCGAGCCGCTGCCGCTGGCCCCCGGACAGCCGGGCCCCGTGTTCGCCCACCAGGGTGTCGAGGCCCTGCGGCAGCCGGTCCACGAACTCCAGCGCGTTGGCGTCGCGCAGAGCCGCGCGCACGGCGTCGTCGCCGGCGTCGTCCATGCCGTAGGCGACGTTCTCGCGGACCGTGCCGTCGAAGAGGATCGACTCCTGCGGCACGACCGACACGAAACGCCGGTAGGTCCGCAGGTCCAGGCCGGCCATGTCGGTGCCGTCGAGCAACAGCCGGCCCGAGGTGGGGCGGATGAACCCGATGACCAGATTGAGCACGGTGGACTTGCCCGCGCCCGAGGCACCCACCAGTGCGACGGTCTCCCCGGGAGCGACCGTGAGAGTGAAGTCCCGTACGGCGGGCCGCCCTTCCTCGTGACCGCGCCCCGGACCCTCCGAATAGGTGTGGCCCACGCCCTCGAAAACCACCGCGCCCCGCACCGAGACGACCTCCGACTTGCCCTCGTTGTCCTCCAGTTCGGGGGCCTGGAGCACCTCGCCGACCGAACGCACCGACTCCAGGCCCTTGGTGATGACCGGCGCGAGCCCCGCGAGGGTCGTCGTGGAGGTGGTGAGCGTGGTCAGGAAGGCACTGAGCATCACCACGTCGCCGGGCGTCACACTCCAGTACCCGTAGTACGACACCAGCGCCGCGCCCGTCAGGAAGAGGACGCCGACGGCGTTCAGGAACACCCAGGCCAGCGATGCGAACCGGCCGTTGAGCAGGTCGAGGCGCAGCCCGGAACTGAGTACCTGGCGCAGTGTGCCGTCGACCCGGCGCAGCGCCTTCCCCTCCAGACCGTGGGCCCGGGTGACGGGTATCAGCCGGGTCATCTCCGTCACTCGCGAGGACAGATGCTCGACCTCGTGCCGGAAGTGCTCGTTCTGGCTGCGCAGCCTTGTCCGCAGCCGGGCCACCAGCAGGGCGGCGACCGGCACCACGCACAGGAAGACGGGCACGAACTCGGGTGTGCGCACGGCGATGACGACGAGACCGCCCGTGAGCACGGTGAGCGCGCCGAGTCCGGTCTCGGCGGTCTGCTGCACCATCTGTTCCACGGTCTCCACGTCGCGGATCACCTTGGCCTGGAGGACTCCCGCGCTGACCCGCGAGTGGTAGCCGATGGACAGCTGCTGCATCCGGGTGCACAGCGCCGAGCGCAGGTCCGTGCCCATGCGGCGCACGCTGCCGTAGAGCAGCCGGACGTACAGCAGGTGCATCGGGATGTTGACCAGCAGGATGAGGAGGATGCCCCCGGCGCTCACCCAGATCCGGGTGACCGGCCCATGCTGGACGACCGTGTCGATGACGGTCGCGGTGATCAGCGGCAGCAGCCACAGCGGGCTGTGCTTGACGGTGAAGACGAGGAACGCCACCGCGAGTCGGGCGCGGTCGGCGCGGAACAGGTAGGCGAGGGTGCGGACCGGGTGCTCGCCCCGGTAGCGGTGATCGAGCGGTCTCTCGGACGACGCCATCGGCGGTGTCCCCTCCAGTGGCCGAGTAGGGAGCAAGCGCTCTCTCCCCAGACGGGTCCCGGAGTACACGTGCGACACCGGGGCCGGTGCGGGACGCCGGGCGGAGAACATCCGGCACCATGTCACCGGGACGGGTGCCGTGGTGCCGGTGGCCCGCAGAATGGTGAGCGACGGCCCAGGGGAGGACCACACATGTCGCGTTTCCACGAGCTGAAGTACCGGACGGTCACGGCGTTCCAGCGACGGATCGCCAATCCCGGACTCAGGCGGCTGCCGCTGCAGACGCTCGTCGAGACCACCGGCCGGACCTCTGGCCTGCCCCGCCGGACACCGGTCGGGGGCCGACTCGTCGACCGGCAGTTCTGGTTCGTCTCCGAGTACGGCGACCGGTCGCAGTACGTCCGCAACCTCCAGGCCGATCCGCGCGTCCGGATCCGCGTCGGGGGACGCTGGTACGCCGGCACCGCCCACGTGCTGCACGACGACGACGCCCGAGCCCGGCTGAGGAGCCTGCCCCGGTTCAACAGCGCCGCCGTCCGGTTGTTCGGCACCGGTCTCACCACGGTGCGCGTCGACCTCGCCGACTGAGGACGCGCGGGGCGAGCCGGATTCCCGAGCGCCCCCCGTGCGGGGGAGCGCCGAGGGGCGGACACGATCCGCCGGCACCCGGGTTCGCGCGCCGCCGGCGGTGACGCCCCGCAGGCTCAGGGCCGCGGCGGAGCATCGTTCACCAGCACCGCCGCGCCGTCGAAACGGCCCGCCTTGAGGTCCCGCAGCGCCTCCGGGGCACGCGACAGCGGATAGACGTGCGTCGTGGCCCGCACGCCGTGCCGGGCGGCGAGCGAAAGGAACGCGCGGCCGTCCTCACGCGTGTTGGAGGTGACGCTGCGCAGCTCCTTCTCGTAGAAGAGGTCGCTCTCGTAGCGCAACGGCGGCACGTCGCTCAGGTGGATGCCCGCCACCGACAGGACACCGCCCCGGTCCAGCGCGCGCAGCGCGACCGGCACCAGGTCACCGACCGGTGCGAAGAGGATCGCGCTGTCGAGGCGCTCGGGCGGTTCGTCGTACGCGCCGCGCGCCGACGCCGCCCCCAGCGCGAGCGCCAGCCGTCGCGCCGCGGGATCCCGCGTCAGGACGTGCACGGTGGCGCCCTCGGCGAGCGCGAGCTGCGCGCAGAGGTGGGCGCTGCCACCGAAGCCGTACAGCCCGAGCCGGCCACCCGGCGGCAGTGCGGCCCTGCGCAGCGCCCGGTACCCGATGATGCCCGCGCACAGCAGCGGGGCCGGGGCCACGTCGTCGACGCCCTCGGGCAGCCGGTGGGCGAAGTCGGCCGGCACCGTCGTGTACTCCGCGTATCCGCCGTCGGCGTCCCAGCCGGTGTACTCGGACGCCGGGCAGAGGTTCTCGGCGCCGCGGACGCAGTAGGCGCACGTGCCGTCCGTGCGCCGCAGCCAGGCGACGCCCACCCGGTCGCCGGGCGCGAAGCCGCGGGCCCCGGGGCCCGTCCCCGCCACCACACCGACGACCTCGTGGCCAGGTGTCACCCCGGAACGGTGCACGGGCAGGTCGCCCTCGGTGACGTGCAGATCGGTGCGGCACACCCCGCAGGCGCTGACCCGCACCAGGAGTTCGCCCGGCCCGGGCACCGGCACCGGCTTCTCGACCAGCCGCAGCGGCTCGCCCTCGACCGGCCCCGGCCGGGTCACTTCCCACGCCCGCATCATCGTGCACCCCGTCCCGTCGACGACCTCGACCACCCCTCCCGTCCAGTCTCGTGCAGCGCCCGCCGCTCGGCGCGCGACCCGGGCGAAGCCTGGCTAGCGTGAACTGCGGAAGCGTTCATCGAACCGGAGAAGGTACTGGTCATGGCCGTACAGCCTGAAGGAACGCCCTGCTGGGCGGACGCGATGTTCAGCGATGTCGAGGGGGCCAAGAGTTTCTACGGTGACGTGCTCGGCTGGACGTTCGGCGAGTCGTCCTCGGAGTACGGCAACTACACGCAGGCCTTCTCCGACGGCAAGGCGGTGGCCGCCGTCGTGCCGCCGATGCCCGGGCAGGAGGGCCAGTCCGCCTGGTGCCTGTACCTCGCCTCCCCGGACGCGGCCGCGACCGCCGAGAAGATCAAGGCCAACGGCGGCGAGGTGCTCATGGAGCCGATGCAGGTCGGCGACTTCGGCACCATGACACTGGCCCGCGACCCCAGCGGCGCGGTCTTCGGCGTCTGGCAGGCGGGCGTCCACGAGGGCTTCGAGAAGATCGGCGAGCCGGGCGCGTACGCCTGGGCCGAGGTCTTCACCCGCGACCCCGGCAAGTCCGACCCGTTCTTCCCCGCCGTCTTCCCCTTCGCCGCCCAGCAGGTGGAGGACGACAACGTCGACTTCCGCGTCTTCAGCCTCGAAGGCAACCCCGTCCTCGGCCGGATGACCATGACGGACGACTTCCCGCCCGAGGTACCGCCGTACGTCAACGTGTACTTCGGCGTCGACGACTGCGACGAGGCGGTGGCCCGGGCGACCGCGCGCGGCGGTGTCCTGCGGTTCGGTCCCATGGACAGCCCGTTCGGCCGGTTCGCGGCGATCAGCGACCCGCAGGGCGCGTCGTTCTCCGTGATCGACATGTCCACGACCCAGGGTGAGATGCCCGGGATGACGGACGTGTCCTGACGCCTTCGCGCGCGCGGGCAACCACACGCATGCGGTCATCGTCCCTCCTTGTGACCGTGCCACCCGCGGGTGGCCGGACCCCCCACCAGGACGGCGAGCGAAAAGAGACCGCATGCTGCGCATCCACTTCACCTCGCAGGACCTGCAGAACGTACGCGTCGCCCGGCACCCTGATCCCCTGTGGGAACTGGTCTGCAGCGTCTGCCGGCTGGAGACCGGGGAGGGACCGCTGGACTTCGGGCACTGGCGGCGCGCGGCCCGCGACCGCCTCGCCACGGACGCGCTCGCGGGCCGCGCGCTACGTCCCTTACGGTCGCTGATCCCGGCGGCCGGATACATCCCGGACTTCCTCACCCCGCCGGTCACCGGCGGGGGACTGTCGGCCGGCCTCGACGCGCTGCGCAGGACCCCGCGCCACCGGCTGACCCGCGACCTGACCCGGCTGGCCGGCTCCCGTCCGCTGCCGTCCTGGACGACCTCGCTCGGCCGCCCCGGCGGCGACACGCTCACGTCCCTCACCGGGGCGCTCTCCGCCTACTTCCGGACCCTCGTCGAGCCGTACTGGCCGCACGTCCGCACAGCCGTCGGCAACGATGTCGACCGGCGCTCCCGGACCGTCCTGGACGGCGGTACGCAGGCGCTGCTGGAGGGGCTGCGCCCGATGGCCCACTGGCGGTCCCCGGTCCTCGAAGTGGACTATCCCACCGAGCGCGACCTGTTCCTGGAGGGACGCGGACTGCTGCTCGTCCCCTCGTTCTTCTGCTGGCGCCGCCCGACCGCGCTGGCGGACCCCGGCCTCGATCCCGTGCTGGTCTACCCGGTGGAGAAGGTCCCGCTGACTGTCGCGCGGAACACGGAGGGCGGCATGGAACGCCTGCTGGGCCGCACCCGGACCGCCGTCCTGACCGAGGTCGCCTTCGGCGGCTCCCGCACCACCTCCGACGTCGCCCAGGCCGTGGGGATCGCGATGCCCAGCGTCAGCTACCAGATCGGTGTCCTGCGCGACGGGGGGCTCGTGGCCAGCCACCGCGACGGGAAGTACGTGCTGCACACGGCCACCCCGCTCGGCCTGCGCCTGCTGGCCGGAGCGGGCCACCCGGTGCGGCCGTGAGCCCGCTCCCCGTGCGCGGGAGCACCGTTCGGGCGTGGCATGATCGGGGTCATGCCTGAACGTGTTGTGGCCGCCTGTGACGGGGCCTCGAAGGGAAACCCGGGACCCGCCGCATGGGCCTGGGTCGTCGCCGACGGGGACGAGACCCCGACCCGCTGGGAGGCGGGCCCGCTCGGCACGGCCACCAACAACGTCGCCGAACTGACAGCGCTGGAACGCCTGTTGACCGCGGTCGCGCCCGACGTCCCGCTGGAGATCCGGATGGACTCCCAGTACGCGATGAAGGCCGTCACGACCTGGCTGCCCGGCTGGAAGCGCAAGGGCTGGAAGACGGCGGCGGGCAAGCCCGTCGCCAACCAGGAACTCGTCGCCCGCATCGACGAACTGCTCACCGGCCGCAGCGTGGAGTTCCGCTACGTCCCCGCCCACCAGGTCGACGGCGACCGGCTGAACGACTTCGCCGACCGTGCCGCCAGCCAGGCCGCCGTCGTGCAGCAGCCCGCGGGAAGCGACCTCGGGTCCCCGCAGCCGCCGGCGTCGCCCGACACCCCCGCGTCCTCCGCGCCGGCCCGCCGCCGCACCGCCGCCAAGACACCCCGGCAGGGCACGTCGGCCCGCACCCTCAAGGCGAAGTTCCCCGGCCGCTGCGTCTGCGGGCGTTCGTACGCGGCGGGCGAGACCATCGCGAAGAACGGCCAGGGCTGGGGCCACCCCGAGTGCCGCGCCGAGGCGTCCAGCACCGCCTGACGGCCCGGTGATGTCCGTGCCGCCCGAGGGCCGCACGCACCGGCGGCCCGCGCCGGGGCCGACCGGGACCGCGCCGCTCGGACCGGGGTCAGTCCGTGTCGAACGTGTAGAACGCCGTGTGGTCCAGCAGGTCCGAGGGCCGCACGTCGTTCCACGGCTTCATCGTCTCGTTCAGGTCGACGACGTTCGCCGTACCCGCGACCGGCACGTACCCGGAGCCCGGGTGCAGGCGCTGCCACTGCGCCCACAGCTTGTCTATGTAGGCGTGGTGGAGCCAGAACACCGGGTCGTTCGGGGAGACGCCGGTGCCCATCTGCCCGCCCACCCAGACGTGCACCCGGTTGTGCAGGTTGACGCCCCGCCACCCCTCCAGGTGATTGCGGAAGCCGTCCGAGGCGCTGTTCCAGGGCGCCATGTCGTACGTCGCCATCGACAGCACCGACTCGACCTCGGCCCGGGTGGGCAACTCACGCACCCCGGTACCCAGCGACCTGCGCAGATAGGTCCGGGTGTCCACGCGCACGGTGACCGGCCAGTTGCCCGCCGCGGCGGCGAACGGGCCGTCCATCACCCGGCCGTCGAGGCTGCGCCCGGTGCCGCCGAGGAAGTCGGGCGCCCACAGCGAGGAACGCGTGGTGCGGTCGGCGGTCCAGTCCCAGTACGGCAGCGCCACCGAGGCGTCCACGGACTGCAGGGCCCGCTCGAACTCCAGGAGGAATCTGCGGTGCCAGGGCAGGAACGACGGTGAACGGTGGCCCGTGCGCTCGCCGTTGTCGGTGTCGCCGAGGATGAAGGCGTTGTGCGTCGTGACGAAGGAGTCGTACCGGCCACTGCGCTTGAGCTGGACCAGCGCGTCGACGAAACGCCGCTTCTCGTCCGTGGTGAGGCTTGCCTGGTTCTTGCGTACGGTCATGTGCGGAACTCCACGATCTGCTTGCTGGGTGGTTCAGTTGGCGGCGAAGGGCACGAGCGGTGCCCCCTGCAGCTCGACGACGGCGGCGCGGGCGGCGGCACGCGGGGTCGGCACGGGGTCGTAGTGGCTGACGACGCTGATCCAGCTGCCGTCGGCGTTGCTCATCACGTGCAGTTCCACGCCGTCGACGAACACGGCGTATCCGCCGCCGTGGTGGTGGCCGCCCCCGGTGACCGGGCGGCCCTCTATACGGCGCCCCCGGAAGACCTCGTCGAAGGCCTCCGGGCCGCCGTGGTGGTGCTCGTCGGCTGTCGGCCCCGCGGGTGCCGCCGACGCCGACGAGGTGGTGAGTGCCTGGGCCCCGGCGGCCGTGGCGAGTGCGGCGGCTGCCCCGAGGGCACGGCGGCGGGTGAGTTCCGGCATGCGGACTCCTCCTGGAATCGGCTGAGTTGCTGACCCGGTATGCCTATCGGATCGTCAAACAGCGGGAGAAATCGCCGAATGTCGGTTGGTCGCGATCCGGACATTCATGTACATGTCGTGCAAGATTGAACAAAGATGATCTTGCTGTCCGAGGCGGCCGCGACCCACCGCCGAAGCAAATCCTGCGGCGGGGAGGCCCGTTGTCGGTGATCTTGCTGTGGCGGTCCGCGCCGCGTGGCGGCGATCACGCCCGTGAACTGGCGCGAACCCCCGGGGTGCCGAGCCCTGCTACTCTTCGTGATCAATTGACCGCTTTGTGCAACATAGGGGAGTGCGCGTGAAGATCGCGTGCGTCGGTGGCGGACCCGCAAGCCTGTACTTCTCGATTCTGATGAAGCTCCAGGATCCGTCCCATGACATCACCGTCCATGAGCGGAACCCGGCCGGATCCACGTACGGCTGGGGCGTGACCTACTGGGCGGGCCTGCTCGACAAACTGCGCGAGGGCGACCCGGAGTCCGCCCACGCCGTCCACGAGAACTCGGTGTGCTGGAACGACGGAGTCGCCCACGTCGGCGACCGGACGACCGTGCACCCCGGCGACGAGGGCTTCGGCATCGGCCGTCGCCGGATGCTCGACCTGCTGGCCGAGCGGGCCCGGTCGCTCGGCGTGCGTGTCGAATACGAACGGGAGATCGCGCCCGACGAGCTGCCGGACGCCGACCTGGTCGTCGCCGGGGACGGCGTCAACAGCGCCCTGCGCGAGCGCCACGCCGACCACTTCGGTACGGAGGCCTCCGTCGGGCGCAACTACTACGTCTGGCTCGGGACCACCCGGGTCTTCGACTCCTTCACCTTCTCCTTCGTGGAGACGGACCACGGCTGGGTGTGGTGCTACGCCTACCGGTTCGGCGACGACCGCAGCACGCTCGTCGTCGAATGCTCCCCGGAGACCTGGACCGGCCTCGGACTCGACGCGGCGAGCGAGGCCGACGGCCTCGCCCTGCTGGAGAAGCTCTTCGCCGACCTGCTCGACGGGCACGGGCTGATCGGCAGGGCGCAGCCGGACGGCGCCGCCCAGTGGCTCACCTTCCGGACCCTGACGAACCGCACCTGGCACCGCGGCAACCTCGTCCTGCTCGGCGACGCCGCCCACACCACCCACTACTCCATCGGCGCGGGCACCACCCTCGCCCTGGAGGACGCCATCTCGCTGGCCCGCGCGCTGCGGGAGCACGCCGACCTGGAGACCGCCCTCGACGCCTACGGGCGTGAGCGCAGGGCGGAACTGCTGCCGGTGCAGAGCGCCGCCCGGCACAGCGCCCAGTGGTACGAGAACCTGCCGCGCTACATCCGTCTGCCGCCGGCCCAGATGTTCGCGCTGCTCGGCCAGCGGCACTCACCGCTGCTGCCGTACGTACCGCCGCAGCTGTACTACCGGATCGACCGCGCGGCCGGACGGCTGGAGGCGCTGCGCCGCTTCAAGCGCTGGCTCGGACCCAAGGTGGCCCGGAGCGTGCAGGCCCGTTCGCACCGCTAGCGGCGGACCGGGCGGGAGGGGCACCCCCCGGGGAACGGCCTCCTGCCGCTCGGGGAGGGGCAGGCACGGCTTGGGGTGAATGACAATTCACCGGTAAGGTGAATTGTCATTCACCCCATTCTTCGTGCCTACTCCTGGAGTGTTCATGGCGGCTCTGCGCGAGCGGCTCGCGATTCCCGTCCTCGCGTTCGGCGGGATCCTCATGGCCGTCATGCAGACGGTGGTCGTCCCGTTGCTGCCCGACCTTCCCCGGCTCACCGGCGCCTCGGCGGGCGCGGTCTCCTGGATGGTCACCGCGACCCTCCTCTCCGGAGCGGTACTGACCCCGGTGCTCGGCCGGGCCGGTGACATGTACGGCAAGCGGCGCGTCCTGCTGATGGCCCTCGGGCTGATGACCGTCGGCTCGCTGATGTGCGCGCTCACCTCGGACATCGGCATCCTGATCGTGGCGCGGGCGCTCCAGGGCGCGGCGGCGGCCGTGGTGCCGCTGTCGATCAGCATCCTGCGGGACGAGTTGCCGCCCGAGCGCACCGGCTCCGCCGTCGCCCTGATGAGCTCCACGGTGGGCATCGGCGCCGCACTCGGCCTCCCGCTCGCCGCCCTCATCGTCCAGTACGCGAACTGGCACGTGATGTTCTGGGCCACGACCGCCCTCGGCGTCGTCGGGCTCACGCTCGCCTGGTGGGCGGTGCGCGAGTCCCCGGTGCGCGAGCCCGGCCGCTTCGACACCCTGGGCGCGCTGGGCCTGGCCGCCGGGCTGGTGAGTCTGCTCCTCGCCGTGTCGCAGGGCGGCACCTGGGGCTGGACCAGTCCGAGCATCCTCGCCCTGTTCGCCGCGTGCGCCGTGATCCTCACCGTGTGGGTGCGGCAGCAGCTGCGGGCCGTCAGCCCCCTCGTCGACCTGAGGCTGGCCGCCCGTCCGCGCGTCGCCCTGCCGCACATCGCCGCCCTGCTGACCGGCTTCGCCTTCTACGGCAACTCCCTGGTCACGGCCCAGCTCGTGCAGGCACCCGAGGCCACCGGCTACGGACTCGGACTGTCCATCGTGGCGACCGGCCTGTGCCTGCTGCCCGGCGGAGTGACCATGCTCTTCCTCTCGCCCGTCTCGGCACGCATCTCGGCGGCGCGCGGCCCGCGCGTCACCCTGGCCCTCGGCACGGCGATCATCGCCTCGGGCTACGCGATACGGATCCTGGACAGCCGCGACCTGTGGATGATCATCATCGGTGCCACGGTCTGCGCGATCGGCACCACGTTCGCGTACTCCGCCCTGCCGACCCTCATCCTGCGCGCGGTTCCCGCGGGCCAGACCGCGTCCGCCAACGGCGTCAACGTCCTGATGCGCACGATCGGGCAGGCGGTGTGCAGCGCCGCGGTGGCCGCCGTGCTGGTGCACCACACGAGCCTCGTCGCCGGCGCCCCGATACCGACGCTGCACGGCTATCTGCTGGCCTTCGCCATGGCGGGTACGGTCGCACTGGTGGCCTGCGCGGCCGCCCTGTCGATACCCACCGACCCCGCCTCGCGCGCGACCCCGCGCACCGGCAGCCGTACCGGCG
Organism: Streptomyces sp. NPDC048643; assembly: GCF_040650615.1. Classification (NCBI taxonomy): domain Bacteria; kingdom Bacillati; phylum Actinomycetota; class Actinomycetes; order Kitasatosporales; family Streptomycetaceae; genus Streptomyces; species Streptomyces sp. NPDC048643. The sequence goes on along the minus strand of NZ_JBEZHO010000058.1, from coordinate 9,095 downwards.
CGTCCCGCGACGAGGCCCTCGAAGGAGCCTGAGCACCGTGACCACGCCCCCCACCGGTCTCACCGCGCCCGCGACCGTCCCGGGGTCCGGCGACCAGCCGGCCGCCGTGGCGCCGGCCGGGGGCGCGGACACCGTCCCCGCGGCGCCCCGCCGCGACGCCGAGGCCAGCAGGGCGGCCATCCTGCGGGCGGCCCGCCATCTCCTCGCCCGGCACGCCCACGCGGACATCACGCTCAAGGCGGTCGCCGACCGGGCCGGCGTGAGCGCGCCGCTGATCCTGAAGTACTTCGGCAACAAGGACGCGCTGTTCGCCCGGGTCATGTCCTTCGAGTCCGACGCCGACGCCCTGCTCGACGCCCCCCTGGAGGAACTGGGCCGGCACATGGTCCGGCACCTCCTCGAAGGCCAGACGCAGCGGGGCGCCGACCCCGTCCTGCGGATCGTCTTCGCCCCGCTCCAAGGGGAGCAGGGGGACATACTGCGCGCCAACTTCCGTACCCAGGTCAGCGAGCGTCTCGCCGAGCGGCTGAGCGGACCGGACGCGGGCCTGCGCGCCGAACTGGCCGTGAGCACCCTGCTCGGCCTCGGCGTGATGTACGGCATCGCGCGCGGCACCCATCTGCGCGCCACCGCCGTCGACGACATCGTCGACCGGTACGCGCCGGCGGTGCAGGCCCAGCTCGCGCCCTGAGCAGGCGGCCCGCGTGCGGGGCGGGGCCGGTCAGTTCACCCCGGTGGGCCGGAACTGGATGCTGATCCGGGGGCCCGCCGCACGCGCCGACTTGGGGATCGCGTGTTCCCAGGTGCGCTGGCAGGAGCCGCCCATCACGATCAGGTCGCCGTGGCCCAGCGGTCGCCGCACGGTCTCGCCGCCGCCCCGGGGCCTCAGCAGCAGGTCGCGCGGCGCGCCCACCGAGAGGATGGCGACCATCGTGTCCTCGCGGGCGCCCCGGCCGATCCGGTCCCCGTGCCAGGCCACGCTGTCGCGGCCGTCCCGGTAGTAGCAGAGCCCGGCCGTGGTGAAGGACTCGCCGAGTTCCCCGGCGTAGTGGGCCGACAGCGCGTCCCTGGCCTCGTCGAGGACCGGATGCGGCAGCGCGTCGCCCGCCCGGTAGTACGAGAGCAGCCGGGGTACGTCGACCACCTGCTCGTACATCTGGCGGCGTTCGGCGCGCCACGGCACCTCGGCGGAGAGCCGGGCGAACAGTTCGTCCGCGCCGCCGAGCCAGCCGGGCAGCAGGTCGATCCAGGCGCCGGCACCCAGCGTGGTGCGGCGCGTTCCGTTCAGCGGACCCAGGTGGAGCTCGTCCGTCTGGTCGAAGAGCGAGCCCTGGAGGTGCGTGGCCATACGGCCAGCGTACCCCCGTATTCGAATGCGTGTTCCATTGAGGTGATGGCCCTGCTGTGCCGGCCGCGACGGCGCGTGGATCACGCGCGATCCGCGGCCGCCTCGGCCACCGCGGACCCCGGTGGTCCGGGTGTCCGCGGCGGTCCGCCGGACGTGCGGGGTCACCAGGGGATCGGGCCCTGCGCGTCGAAGTAGCCGCCGGTCGGTCCGTCCCGGCCCACCCGCGCCATGCGGACGATGATCTCGGCGCCCTGCTCCACGGTCTGGACCCCGGTGTTGCCGTTCAGGTCGGTGGCCGTGAAGCCGGGTTCCACCGCGTTGATCCGGATGCCCGGGAACGCCTTCGCGTACTGCACGGTGATCATGTTGACGGTCGTCTTGGACGCCGGGTACGCGATGCCCGGGTAGAAGTGGCCCGGTGAGGCGGCGTCGCTCATCGCGGTCAGCGAGGCCAGGCCGCTGCTGACGTTCACCACGACCGGGGCGGCGGACCGCTGGAGAAGGGGCAGGAGGGCGTGCGTGACGCGGACGAGACCGAAGACGTTCGTCTCGAACAGCTCGCGCAGGGTGTCCGCGGTCGTGTCCGCGGCGCCGATCACGCTGTTGCCCTCGCCGCGACCCTCGATACCGGCGTTGTTGATCAGGACGTCCAGGCCGCCCTCGGCCTCGACGGTCTTCGCCGCGGCCGCGACGGACGCGTCGTCGGTGATGTCGATGACGAGCGGGCGCGCCCCCAGTTCCTCGGCGGCACGGCGCCCCCGCTCGGGGTCGCGGCTGCCCACGTAGACGGTGTGTCCCGCCGCGACGAGCCGGCGGGCGGTCTCGAAGCCGAGACCCTTGTTCGCTCCGGTGATCAGTGTTGTGGTCATGGATCCAGAATCGGTCGGCGCGGTGCGGACAGCCAGGCGTCCCGTCTTCCTGGGACTGCCAGTACCAGGCACCCGCGCGCGCCGGGGTGCACAGTTGACGGCATGGCGAGCACGGAGTTCGGGCGGACGGTACGGCTCTGGCGCGACCGGGTCTCCCCGGAGGCGGCGGGGCTGCCGGGCGGCGGCCACCGGCGCGCGGCGGGCCTGCGTCGCGAGGAGCTCGCCCTCCTCGCGGGGATCTCGGTCGACTACATCACCCGGCTGGAACAGGGCCGGGCCGCCAACCCCTCGGAACAGGTCGTCGAAGCCCTCGGGCGGGCGCTGCGGGTGTCCGCGGCCGAGCGCGAGCACCTCTTCCAGGTGGCGGGGCTCGTGCCGCCGGGCCGGGGCATGGTGCCCACCCACATCACACCGGGCGTCCACCGGCTGCTGGACCGGCTGACGGGCACGCCCGTCGCGGTGTACGACGCGGCGTGGAACCTGCTGCTGGCCAACCCGCTGTATGCCGCCCTGCTGGGTGACCCCTCGGGGTGGCGCGGGAACGAACGCAACGGCGTCTGGCGCAACTTCGTCGGCCCCGGCAGCCGCGTCCGCCACACGCCGGAGGAGCTGCGGACCTTCGAGGCGACGCTCGCGGCCGACCTGCGCGTGACGGCGAGCCGTTATCCGGCCGACCAGCGGCTGCGCCGGCTGATCGCCGACCTGCGGGCGGCGAGCGACCGGTTCGCGCAGCTGTGGGACTCCGGCGCCGTCGCCCACCACGAGGCCGCCCGCAAGACCGTCGACCATCCTCAGGTGGGCGCCGTGACGCTGGACTGCGACGTGCTCGCCGTCGCGGGCAACGACCTGCGGATCATGGTGTACACGGCCGAGCCCGGCACGGAGGACGCCGAGCGCGTCGCGCTTCTCGGTGTCCTCGGAACCCAGGCGCTCGTGGACTGAGGGGGAGCCGGACGGTGTCCGCTACCCGGACCGGCGCTCCGTCAGTACCGCGCGGATCACGTGCTCGGCGTTGTCCGCCATCACCGGGTTCGTCGTGCGGTAGTACGGCAGTTGGATCAGGGCCATGGACAGGGCCCAGCCGCGGCCCCGCGCCCACATGGCGTCGTCGGCGCCCGCCGTGTCCCGGAAGACGGTCCGCGCTTCCGGGGGAAGGAGGTTCCAGGCCGGGATGAGGTCGCAGGCGGGATCGCCGGTGCCGAGCGTGCCGAAGTCGATGACGGCGGCGAGGCGGCCCGCGCGGGTCAGGAGGTTCATCGGCATCAGGTCCGAGTGCAGCCAGACGGGTGGCCCCGTCCACGCCGGTGCCGCGAGCGCGTCCTCCCAGGCCGCCGTCGCCTCCCCGGTGTCGATCGCGCCCCGCAGCTCCTCGATCGCCGAGCGCGTCTCGGCGTCCACGGTCTTCAGGGGGCCGCCGCGGTAGGCGGGCGGACCGTCCGGAAGACCGGCCCGGCGGAAAGCGGCGACGAAGGCGCCGAGGTCGCACGCAAGGCTCCGCGCGTCGAACAGGGCGTCGGGAAAGGGCAGTTCGCCGTCGATCCACCGCAGCACGCTCCACGGCCACGGGAATCCCTCGGCCGGAGTACCGAGACCGAGGATCTCCGGTACGGGGACGGGGAGGAGCGGAGCGAGCCGCGGCAGCCAGGTGGCCTCCTTGGCCACGTCCTCGGCACCGCCCGGCACCCGGGGGAGCCGCACGGCCAGGCCGTCGCCGAGCCGGTAGAGGGCGTTGACGGTTCCGGCCGACTCGACGCGCTTGAGGGGCAGTCGGGCCCACTGGGGGAACTGCCCGGCCAGCAGTCGCCGGACGAGCGGCCCGTCGATCGGCGCCTCGTCGGCGTGCATCGGGCCTGCGGACATCCGTGCCTGCTTTCCGTCGCGAGGAGGTGGACCGCCGTCATCCTGCGGCCCGTTATGGCTCCTCGCAACGTGATTCGGGTCGGGAGGCAACCTCGCGAAGCCGTTCGCCGTCTTGATCGGCAACGAGCGGCCGACACCGCGACCATCATCGAGCGGGAATTCACGGATGGAAACCGGACGAACTATACACCTTGCGTATACATGCCGTGCATACGTCGAGGGGCCGGGATCTTCCTACGTCAGCGCCGCACGACAGTCCGCTACAGCACCACCACCGGGTCGCACCGCCTGCGGTCGGACGGTGGCAGACGGAAAGGCATTCATGTACGGCAAGGCCTTCGCCCCGGAGTACCAGGGCGCTCTGACCACCCTGTCCGTGAACTCCTCGCTGACCGACGTCCTCGCGGCGGGGACCGAGCAACTGCGCGCCGCCGAGCGCGCGGGGGAGCGGACCGAGGCCGCGCGGTCGGGGCTCGCGGTCGCCGAGGCGCACCGCAGGCTCGGGCAGGTGGCGGACGCGGACCGAGCGTGGAAGGCGAGTTACCGCACGGCGCGTGACGTGGGCGACGGTGCCGCGATGGCGTGGGCACTGTGGAGCGGCGGAACGCTGGCCCGACAGCGCGGCGCGTTCCCGCTGGCGTGGCGGCTGCTGCGGCTCGCCGCCGAACTCGGGTGCCGGTCGGGCGACATCGTGGTGCGCGGCTACTCCCTGGCGGGCATGGCCGAGACCGGCCGCATCCAGGGCGACTACGAGGCGGTGACCACCCTCCACGAACAGCTCCTGGCCGAGGCCCGCAAGCGCGGCGAGGCCCGCCACACCGTGTGGGCCCTGGAGGGCATCGCCCAGATCCACCGCAACACCGGCGCGTACGACACCGCGTACGCCCTCTTCGAGGAGGCGGCCGGCATAGCCGCCGGCGCCGAGGACCGGCGAGGGCACGCCTGGGCGCTGCGCGGCCTCGCGGACATCGTCTCCGTGCGCGACGGCGACACGGGGCGGGCCCTGGAGCTGCTGACCGAGGCGGAAGCGTCCTGCCGTGCCATGAAGCTCTCCGGCGCGCTCGCCTACAACCACAAGATGCGCGGCAACGTCCTCTACCGCGCGGGGCGTTACGCCGAGGCCCGCGACGTCTACGCCCAGGCGCTCGCGGAGTTCGAGGAGATGAGCGAGCCGCGCGGACGCGCGCTGTCCCGGCTCGGGCTGGCCAAGTCCCTGGCGCGACTGGGCCGGGACCCCGACGAAACCGCGGCCGAACTGTCCGAGTTGGCCGACGTCCTGGACGGCATCGGCCTGCGGCACGCCCGGCAGATGGTCGAACGGGCCCGCACGGAACTCGGGTTGACGCCGGAGCGCGCCGGAGCGGAGGCGGCACGATGACCCCGACCGCCCTGCGTCGGTCGACGAAGGCCGCGACACCGGCCGCGACCGCAACCGAAACCGCGACCCGCACCGGTACGCCGCCGCCCGACGCCGCGCACATCCTGCGTCGCTGCCGCGGCCTCACCGCCCCCGCCCTGACCGAGGCGGTCGACGGACTGCATCCCTGGGTCGCGGAGATGGCCCGCTACGCGCTGGGCCACCGCGAGGCCGACGGCTCCGGTGCCGGCCCCAGCCGGGGCAAGGGCGTTCGGCAGGCGCTGGCGGTCCTCGGCGCGGAAGCGGTCTCGGGGCCCGGGGAGGCAGGTGTGCCGGGAGCCGTGGCGGTGGAACTCGTCCACACCTTCTCACTGCTCCACGACGACATCATGGACGACGACGCGCTGCGCCGCGGCCGCCCCGCCCTGTGGAAGGCGTACGGCACCGGGCCCGCCGTGCTCGCGGGCGACGCGCTGTTCGCCCTGGGCGTGGAGACCCTCGCCGTCACCCCCCACGCGGGCCCCGCCGTACGGCAGTTGACCACCGCCCTCGGCGACCTGGTCAGCGGCCAGGCCGACGACCTGCTGTTCGCGGAGCGACCCTGGACCGGCCCGGACGCGGTCCGCGCGGGGGAGTACGCGACGATGGCCGAGCGCAAGACGGGCGCGCTGCTCGGCTGCGCGCTCGCCCTCGGTGCGCGGATGGCGGGCGCTCCGGACTCCACCGTCGCCGAACTCGACCGGACGGGGCGGCATTTGGGCGTCGCCTTCCAGATCGCCGACGACGTGCTGGGCATCTGGGGCGACCCCGAACGCACCGGCAAACCGGTCCACGGCGATCTGCGTCAGGGGAAGAAGACCCTGCCGGTTCTGTCCGCCCTCGACGCGACACCCGGGGGCGGCGAACTCGCCGAACTCCTCACCGCCCCGGGCGGCCTGGACGGTGACGGCGCCCGCCGCGCGGCGACCCTCGTCGAACGGGCCGGTGGACGCAGCCGGGCCGAACGCGAGGCCCGACGCAGGCTCGCCGAAGCGCGGACCCGACTGACGACCCTGCGGCTCGCCCCCGGCCCCCTCGCCGAACTGCGCACTCTGCTCTCGGCGTTGGCCGACCGGACGGTCTGACGACCCGGGCGCGCCCGGACCCCGGGGTGCGCCGGTGCCGCGGATCGGCGCGGGCGCCCTCGGCCTCACGATGGAAGTCTCCCGGAGGTGTCAGGGCGGGCCGACCGCACTCGCCTCGTTCCGGAGCCCTTCGGGAGCCCGGCCCGCGCCGACCGCACGACCCGCCGCCAGGCAGCGCCGAGCCCGGAACCCGGCCGCCTCCGCACCTGGGGAGCCAAAGGATTCCGACGGCGCGGCCCGGCAGCTCGGCACCTCCCGAACGGCACGGGACCGGGTGGCCGGCAGGGCTGGTCCATTGCGTCTTCCCGCTCCCCGAGACGCCGACCGCACGGTCTCTCAAGCCGACGCTCCCGTAGCCGGATCGGGTCCGGCGCGCCCTCGGCCCGTTCCGCGCCTCGGAACCCGGTGCGAGGCGACAGGAGTCCGGTGGCGCGGCAGCCGAGCACGCGGGGTCCGGTCCCTCCGCGTCCGGTCCGGCCCTCTGCCGTGTCGTGCGTCCCGTGCGACATGGGTCACATCCGCCTCCTCGCCGGTCCCGGCAGGCAACCGGCTCAGGGCCGCTCACATCTGTCCGGTCGAGTCACCACCGGTCACTCGCGGGCCGATGGTGACTCGGGGCCCGACCAGCCCCCGCGGCGCCGAACAGCGCCGTGTCGCCGGGCGGTTGGCGTTGCCGGCCGCCCCGTACCGAAGGAACTCAGTGCGTAGACCCCACATACGCCGCGTGGCGATAGCCGTCGCCGTGACGACGGCCGCCACGCTTCCGGGCCCCGCCCTCGCGGCCGTGCCCGACGCTCCCGCCCGCGCGGCGGCCACGTCCTCCTCGCCGGTGGCGGCGGCCAGGGCGGCCGCCTTCGCCCACGCCGGGGAAACCGGGGTGGCCCGAGGCGACACCCTGCGGGCCAAGGACGTGATGACGGACCCCGACGGCAAGCAGCACGTGCGCTTCGTCCGTGCCCACCAGGGCCTGCCGGTCCTCGGTGGCGACCTGGTCGTGCACCTGGGCGAGCGGGCTCAGTACCTGGGCGTGACCCGGGCCGCCGGTCACCCGGTCGAGCCCGCCACCGTGGAGGCGAAGCTGACGCCCCGGCAGGCGGAGCGGAAGGCGGCCGACGCGGCCCGGGGCGACGCGGGCGACGCCCGGCTCGTCGTGGACGCCCGCGAGGGTGCCTCCGCCCTCGCCTATCAGGTGACCGTGACGGACAGCGGCAGCACGGAGGCCGGCGGCTCCCGCACGGTCGTGGTGGACGCCCACAGCGGCAGGATCCGCAGCAGCATCCCGGACAACGACGAGTTCATCTCGCCGTCCCTGGCGGACACCCTGCGCGAACGGGGCGGCAGCGCCACCCCGCAGACCGGTCTCGCCGCCGGACTCCCGGGGCTGACGAACGCCGCGCGAGCGGGTCACTACCCGGCCACGGCGACCGGGAGCGGCGCCTCGCTCTTCGCCGGCAAGGTGGCGCTGACCACGACCCGGACCGCCCGGACCAGCTACGTCCTCAAGGACCCGACCCGGTGGAACACCGAGACCCGGGACGCCAAGGGGCAGGAGCTGGAGTCCTTCGCGCGGGGCAAGAAGTTCACCGACGGCGACAACAAGTGGGGCACCGGCACCACCGCCTCCCGGTCCAGCGCCGCGGTCGACGCGCAGTACGGCATCACCAGGACCCTGGACTTCTACAAGAAGACCTTCGGCCGCAAGGGCATCAAGAACAACGGCGCCGGTGCCCGCGGGATGGTCCACTTCGGCAACAAGGTCGGCAACGCGTTCTGGGACTCGACGTGCGGCTGCATGCTCTACGGCGACGGCGACGGCCAGTACTTCAAGAAGCCGCTGGTCGTCCTCGACGTCACCGGACACGAGCTGACCCACGGAGTCGTCGACGCGACCGCCGCGCTCGAACCCACCCGCGTGGACGACGAGGGCAACCAGTACGGCGAGCCGGGCTCCCTCAACGAGTCGCTCGCCGACATCTTCGGCTCGAACGTCGAGTTCGCGGCGAACAACCCGAAGAACCCGCCGAACTATCTGGTGGGCGAGAAGCTGGGCCTCGCGCAGAAGTTCCTGCGCCGCCTGGACCACCCGTCCCTCGACCTGTTGGAGGAGGCCGTCGACTACTGGTCGCCCGCCGCCTACGACACCGAGGTGCACGCCGGTTCCGGGGTGTCCTCGCACGCGTACTACCTGCTCGCCGAGGGCAGCGGACGCAAGACGATCGGCGGCGTGACGTACGACTCGCCGACGTACGACGGTTCCCGCGTGACCGGTATCGGCCGGACCAAGGCGACCGCCGTCTTCTACCGGGCGCTGACCCGCTACATGGTCTCCACGACCGACTTCCATGACGCGCGCAAGGCCACACTCAAGGCCGCCGCGGACCTGTACGGGTCGGCCGGCGCCGAGTACAAGGCCGTGGGCAAGGCATGGGCCGCGGTGAACGTCACCGCGGCCAACACCCCTGCCGCGAAGCACTGACGGACGGGCCCGCTTCGAGGGGAAGTGACCCGCATGTTTTGATCGGTCACCGGCACGTACG
>NZ_JBEZHO010000057.1:0-60392 GCF_040650615.1 Streptomyces sp. NPDC048643 | reverse complement strand
TCGTCCGCCATCCCCTTGATCAGACGCAGCGCATCACCCACGTCATCGGCGAAGTCATGCAGATTCTTCGACAGATGCCGCACCCGATCCGGATCACCCGGCGTCGGATCCCTCTCCAGATCCAGCACATGCCAGTCACCCGGCCGATTCCCCGCCATGCCGCAACCCCCGTGACAGCAACACCACCAACAACTTGCGTATGCACAAGCGAACTTACAGGGAACAGGGGTTCGCTTCCCAGCCGTCCCCGTGAAGCCGTCTCGCAGCCATCACATCGGCGTCAGCAGCCGTTCCAGTTCCTCGTCGTACGCACGATGGCCCGCCTTGACCCACTCCGGCGCAACCGCGTTCGGATCGAGGAGGCCGGGCAGGTGAGCGACCCGCCACATACGGAACACCCCCTCCGGGGTGTTGCGCCCCGTGCCGTCCACGAGTTCGCTGGCGATACGGAGGATCGAGGCGATCTCGTCCGTCCCCTCCGGGACCCCGACACCCGCCTCCACGCCTGCGGCAACTCCCGCGGCGACCAAGCCATCCAGCAGATGGGTGAGTTGGAGATCCGCGCCCATCCGGCACATGCGGCGCACCACCTGCGGGTCTTCCAGGTAGGCCAGGTCATCCTCCGAGGGCCGCGGACCCCGAGGTGCCCAGGTGACTCCCGCCGACCAGAGCAGCAGGGACCGCACGTCGACAGGATGGTCGCGCAGGTATCCCAGTTCGTGGGCCTCGGCCATGACCGGGTCGCTGAACCGGCCGACCGCCTGGACGCCGGCCACGATCCGCGCCACCTCATCCCGCCTCAGGGCCAGGAAAACTCCCACCGACGTGTCCGACGTCTTCCAGGTTCCTGCGTGGTTCAGCGCACCGATCTCCACGACTCCGCCCAGGGCCGCGAACACGGGCCGGGCGTCGCTGCCTCGGTGCATCACCGCTCCGTCACTCGGGTGGGATATGCAGCGGCGCAGGGACGGTTCAGCCCTGCGCGGCGAAGGTGAGGAACGCCGACCAGGTGGAGGGGGCCAGGGTGAGGTGTGCGTCGTCCGGGCGCTTGGAGTCCCGGACGTGGACCCCCGGCGGAGAGGTGGCCACCTCGACGCAGTCACTGGGGTTACTGCTGTCGCTGAAGCTGCTCTTGAACCACTCCAGCGCGACCTCGACGCACTCGCTGCTGTTGCTGCTGTCGCTGTAACTGCTCTTGAACCACACCAGCTCGGAGCCGTCTCCCGCCGAAGGCTTCAGAGTCATGTCTCTCCCAGCACTTGCTCGATGAGGGCCGATGACTCCCGTGGGCTGAGAGCCTGAGCCCGGATCATGCCATGCCTCAGTTCAAGGATCCGGAGCTGCCTCGGCTCGGATACGGGACGTCCGTTGAATGCCCCCTCGGAACGTCCCACCGCCATTCCGTCCTCGAACTTCAACACCTGCGTCTCGCCCTGCATCCCTGCGTGTTCCTCGCGGTCCGTCGGCATCACCTGGATGGTGACGTGACGCAACTGACCGACTTCCAAGAGGCGTTCGAGCTGACGACGCAGAACCATTCTCCCGCCGAGAGGGCGCCGCAGCGTCACCTCTTCCTGGACAAAGACCAGAGCGGGCGCCGGATCCCGGTCAAAGATCGACCGGCGAGCCATACGCGCCGCCACGGCCCGCTCCACCTCATCGCGAGAGTAGGCGGGTTGTCGCATCTCGAAGAGCGAGCGCGCATAGTCCTCTGTCTGCAACAGCCCGTGGAGGTTGTGGTCGCAGTAGGCCACAAGTTCTACTGCCCGCTCCTCCAGCATCTTCAGCTCCCGCACCTTCTTCGGGTAGCGAGGCCTCTCCAGGTCCTCCTTGAACGCCGCGATATGCCCACCCGCGTTCAGAACCCCGTCCGCCCTGTCCAGGAACTCCGCCCGGGGAATCCGGGCACCCCGCTCCACCTTGCGGACCAGGTCCTCCCCGTAGCCGATCGCCTGGCCCAGCTCGACGACGCGCATCCCCGCGGCCTCGCGCCACAGCCTGACCTGGCGGCCCGCCGCCTCGACCACCGGGGCGATCTCGTCCTCGGGGCTGACGTCCCACCCCGGCTCGTCCGTACCGTCACCGTTCACTCCCACCCACCTCCAACGCCCACCCTTCCCGTACGGCACCCAGGACAGCCGGGACAGAACGGGACAGCGGGCGGACAGCCGGCGTACGGAGCGGAAGCCGGTCGCACCGGGTCGCGGATCTGCCCGCCCCGGTGAACGACGACGCGGTCGCACGCGACGTAAAAGATCCCCAGTACCGGGGAGAGAACCCCTGCCAACCCCACCAGCCTCCCGTCGGCCGCCAGATCACCCGCAAGGGTGACAATCGCCAACTGAGCTGGATTCTGCGCACGTTGGGGGGCATATGCTCGCGGCGAACCACAACCGCGGCCTCACCACGGTGTGAGGGCAGACGCTCCACCGCGGACATACAACGGCCCCCGGCCGGGACTGGCATCCCGATCGAGGGCCTCACCAACAAGGAAGCAAGACCTTCCCGATGGATACCCAAAACCTTAGCGCGCCCTCGCGCGCCCAACCCCGGATTCCGCGGGGTATCACCCACATCAACGTCCGCCAGACCGCGCGCTACACGGTGGTCGGCAACCACCTCGCCCAGCACCGCGAGCTGTCACTCCTCGCGATCGGCCTCGGCACTCACATCCAGTCGCTGCCCGGCGGGGCCCGCGTCGACATCAAGTCGCTCACGGCCCGCTTTCCCGAGGGCGAGACGCGGATCGCCGCCGCCTTACGGGAGTTGGAGGCGCACGGCTACCTCTCCCGTACACGGGAACGCCTCCCGAGCGGCCAGGTGGTCACGCACACGGTGTCGTACAACCAGCCTCGGGAATCCGCCGTACAGCGCGCCCGGGCCGCGCTCGCGGGCCTCCGGCATTCAGGGCGCGCACGCGTCGACCCCCTCCGCCCCCTGCGAAGCGACCCGATCCTCGACCGCGCGCAGAGAGCCCCCGACGGCCCCACCCCGTGCGTCGAACCATCCGTGGAGCCATCCGTGGAGCCATCCGTCGAACCCCCCACCGCCCGCGCCGACTCACCGGTCGAGCCGCCCACCCCTCCGGTCGGGACACCCCCGGCCCCCGCCGTCCCTCCCCCGGCATCCGGCGAAACCCCCGCGCAGGCCCGCCGCAGGCCGACGCTCCCCGCCCCACAGACCCCCGGCCCGGACGGCGACCGCACCGCGGCCGACCTCCTCGCCGGCCTGCACCGGTACGACCCCCGCCTCCTGCTCGCCGAACGCGACGTGCGGCGTCTCGCACCCGCCGTCACCGCCTGGCTGGAACGCGGGCCCACTCCCGAGGCCGTACGCCGGGCCCTGACCGCGGACCTCCCCGAGCCGCTCCGCCACCCGGCGGCCCTGCTTGCCCACCGCCTGACCGATCTGCTGCCGCCCCCGCTGCCCGCGACGCTCCCGCCCCCGCACCGGGACCCCCTCCAGAACTGCGACGGCTGCGACCGCGCCTTCCGCGCCCCCGTCCCGGGCCACTGCCGCGACTGCCGCCACCGACCCCGGCTCAAGGGAGCCGCCTAGCATGAACGTGACGACCCTTGCCCCCGGGCAGAGACGAGGAGCGCACGCCATGAGCATCGTCCCTGACAACGCGCGGCGAGACGCCCACCACCTCTACCGGGCGATGCGCGAATTCCTGGAATCGATGGACGACACGCTTCCGGGCAAGTTCGAGATCACCAGGGAAGGGATCGTCCACGACATGATGGCGCCCGTCGGCCCACATGAACTGGCCACCTTGCACCTCCGAAGGCGCCTGGAGAAGGTCATGCCGGAGGAACTCGTGGCCCACACGGGCACTCCGGACGTGGAAGCCGAATCCGAGGGCATCATGCGGCATCCCGACGTCATGGTCATCGCGATGGCCGACATGGACGTCCCGGGTTCCATCGACGGACGGACGCTGATCGCCGCCATCGAAGTGGTGTCCCGCTCCAACCCTGAGAACGACTGGGTCGGCAAGACACGCGACTACCCGTGCCTCGGCATCCCGATCTACGCGATCTTCGACCCCCGCACCGCCACCGGTGCCGTACTCTCCGACATCCACCCGACCCCCAGCGGCCCTCGCTACGCCACCCGCAAGGACTTCCTGTACGGCGAGGACGTCACGATCGCCGACTGGACCATCTCCACGGTCGGGCTACCCCGCTACGGAGACACCCCCACGGACAGCACCGCCACCGACCCGTCGTCCTGACTCCCCCCGCCACCTGGCCCACTCCCCCGCGACACCCCACCCCCCGCGCCGGGACAGTGGAAGCATGGCTGAACAGACCACCCTGCTGACCGGGCAGAACCTTCCTCCCGTGCGGGACTGGATCGCGGGGGACGTGAAAGGCAGCGACTTCGATCCCGTGCTGGCGGAGCTGATGCAGGACGAGCCCCTCGCCCGGATCCGGCTGCCGCACGGGGAGGGCTGGGCCTGGCTGGCCACCCGGTACGAGGACGTCCGGATGATCGCCGGCGACCCCCGGTTCAGCCGGGCCGCGGCCGTCGAGCCGCCGATCACCCGGCCCGCGCCCACCTTCGAGCCCGACCCCGGATGCCTGGCCTTCGCCGATCCGCCCGATCACGGCCGGCTGCGCCGCACCGTCGAGAGCGCCTTCGCCGACGGTGCCGTGGAACGTCTGCGGCCGCACGCCCAGCAGATGCTCGACGAGCTGGTGGACGGCCTGCTGCACGACGGCCCCCCGTCCGACCTCGTCGAGCGCGTCCTCGAACCCTTCCCCGTCGCCGTGGCCTGCGAGGTCATGGGCGTGCCCTCGGGAGAGCGCCGGCAGGTGCGGGCCTGGGTGCGGCAGATCGCCTCGACCGACGGCTGCGCCGACAGCGCCAAGCGGGCGAAGGACGCCCTGTCCGCCCTGTACGAGTGGATCGGCGCCTCTGTCCGGGAACGGCACGGCAGTACGGACGCGGACGTCCTCTCGCTGCTCGGCGCCGCCGTCGGGCGCGGGGACATCAGCGAGGCCGAGGCGGTCGGCATCGCGGGACCGCTCCAGACCGGCGGTGACGCCGTCACTCACACGTGCGGCCAGATGCTGTTCATCATGCTGACGGACACGGCGTTGTACGAACGGCTCCGCGGGCGGCCCGAGTCCCGTACCGCCGCCGTCGACGAGCTGCTGCGCCACATCCCGCACCGCGCGTCCGTGGGACTCGCCCGGATCGCCCTGGAGGACGTCGACGTGCACGGCGTACGGATCTCCGCCGGCGAACCGGTCTACGCCTCCTACCTCGCCGCCAACCGTGACCCCGACGTCTTCCCCGACCCCGACCGGCTCGACGTCGACCGGGACGCCGGAGCGCACCTCGCGTTCGGCAGCGGCCCGCATCACTGCGCCGGCGCCTCCTTCGCCCGGATGCAGACCGAGCTGCTGGTCGACACCCTGTTGGACCGGCTCCCGGGACTGCGGCTCGCCGTGCACGTCGACCAGGTGCCGTTCCGCCGAGGCGCGATGGTCCGCGGACCGCGGAGCCTGCCCGTCCGCTGGTGACCGCCGCACCCGACACCGCTGCGCCCGACACCCCTGCGCCACGCACCCGGGCGGGGACGGCGAAAGGGCCCGCACGACCGAAGTCGTACGGGCCCTTTCTGGAGCTCGTGAAGGAGCTACCAGGTCATTCGGTCAACAATTACTTGTTGATCTTGGTGACCTGGCCGGCGCCCACGGTCCGGCCACCCTCACGGATGGCGAACTTCAGGCCCTCTTCCATGGCGACGGGCTGGATGAGTTCGACCTTCATCTCAGTGTTGTCGCCCGGCATGACCATCTCGGTGCCCTCGGGGAGGGTCACGACGCCGGTCACGTCCGTGGTGCGGAAGTAGAACTGCGGGCGGTAGTTGTTGAAGAAGGGGGTGTGACGGCCACCCTCGTCCTTCGACAGGATGTAGGCCTGGGCCTCGAACTCGGTGTGCGGCGTGACCGAACCGGGCTTGATGATGACCTGGCCGCGCTCGACGTCCTCGCGCTTGATGCCACGGAGGAGCAGACCGACGTTCTCACCGGCCTGGCCCTCGTCGAGCAGCTTGCGGAACATCTCGATGCCGGTGACCGTGGTGGTGGTCTTCTCCTGCTTGATGCCGATGATGTCAACGGTCTCGTTGACCTTCAGGACACCACGCTCGATACGGCCGGTGACGACCGTACCGCGACCGGTGATCGTGAAGACGTCCTCGACGGGCATGAGGAACGGCTTGTCGACGTCACGCTCGGGGGTCGGGATCGCCTCGTCGACGGCGGCCATGAGGTCCAGGACCGACTGGCCCCACTCCTTGTCGCCCTCGAGCGCCTTGAGCGCCGAGACCTTGACGACCGGAAGGTCGTCGCCCGGGAACTCGTACTCGGAGAGGAGCTCACGAACCTCGAGCTCGACGAGCTCCAGGATCTCCTCGTCGTCCACCATGTCGGCCTTGTTCAGGGCGACGACGATGTACGGAACGCCGACCTGGCGGGCCAGGAGCACGTGCTCCTTGGTCTGCGGCATCGGGCCGTCGGTCGCGGCGACGACGAGGATGGCGCCGTCCATCTGCGCCGCACCCGTGATCATGTTCTTGATGTAGTCCGCGTGACCGGGGCAGTCGACGTGGGCGTAGTGACGGCCCTCCGTCTGGTACTCGACGTGCGCGATGGAGATCGTGATACCGCGCTGGCGCTCCTCGGGAGCCTTGTCGATCTGATCGAAGGCCGAGGCCTCGTTCAGGTTCGGAAACGCGTCGTGCAGCACCTTGGTAATGGCGGCCGTGAGGGTCGTCTTACCGTGGTCGATGTGACCGATGGTGCCGATGTTGACGTGCGGCTTAGTCCGCTCGAACTTTGCCTTCGCCACTGGGGTCCTCCTGCGGAGTGGTTCTGGTACGCCTTACTCATCGGCGCCAGGTGATCTTTGCTGGGATGCCGCCCGCCGGGGTTTTCCCTCCCGGGTCATCCCCGGCGGTCGGTGTCAAGCCTAAAGCGTGTAAACGGGGTGTGTTACTCGCCCTTGGCCTTCGCGATGATCTCCTCGGCGACGTTCCTGGGAACCTCGGCGTAGGAGTCGAACTGCATCGAGTAGCTTGCGCGACCCGACGTCTTGCTGCGGAGGTCTCCGACGTAGCCGAACATCTCCGAGAGGGGCACGAGGCCCTTCACGACGCGAGCGCCGCTGCGCTCCTCCATGGCCTGGATCTGGCCACGGCGGGAGTTGAGGTCGCCGATGACATCACCCATCGACTCCTCGGGCGTGGTGACCTCGACGGCCATCATCGGCTCGAGCAGCACGGGGCTGGCCTTGCGCGCGGCCTCCTTGAACGCCTGCGAACCGGCGATCTTGAAGGCGAGCTCGGAGGAGTCGACCTCGTGGTAGCCACCGTCGAGAAGAATGACGCGGACGCCCGTCATCTCGTAGCCGGCCAGGATGCCGAACTGCATGGCCTCCTGCGCACCGGCGTCCACCGACGGGATGTACTCCCGCGGGATACGGCCACCGGTGACCTTGTTCACGAACTCGTACGCCGGACCGTCGGTCTCGGTGATGGGCTCGATCGCGATCTGCACCTTGGCGAACTGACCGGTACCACCGGTCTGCTTCTTGTGGGTGTAGTCGTGACGCTCGACGGTCTTGCGGATCGTCTCGCGGTAGGCGACCTGCGGCTTACCGACGTTGGCTTCGACCCTGAACTCGCGCTTCATACGGTCGACCAGCACCTCGAGGTGCAGCTCGCCCATACCGCCGAGGATGGTCTGGCCGGTCTCCTCGTCCGAGTGAACGTGGAAGGAGGGGTCCTCCTCCGCGAGACGCTGGATGGCTACACCCAGCTTCTCCTGGTCACCCTTGGACTTGGGCTCGATGGCGACCTGGATGACGGGCGCCGGGAAGTCCATGGACTCCAGGATCACCGGGTTCTTGTCATCGCAGAGCGTCTCACCGGTCGTGGTCTGCTTCAGACCCATCACGGCGACGATGTCGCCGGCGCCCACCGCCTCGATCTCCTCACGCTTGTTCGCGTGCATGCGGTAGATCTTGCCGATGCGCTCCTTCTTGCCCTTGACGGAGTTCAGCACCGCGGTGCCGGTCTCCAGGCGGCCCGAGTAAACCCGGACGAAGGTGAGCTTGCCGAGGTGCGGGTCGCTCATGATCTTGAAGGCGAGCGCGGACAGCGGCTCGTCGATCGACGGCTTGCGCTTGATCACGAGCTCCGCGTCCTTCACGTCGTGGCCCTCGATGGCCTCGACGTCAAGCGGAGTCGGGAGGTAGCGCACGACCGCGTCGAGCAGGGGCTGAACGCCCTTGTTCTTGAACGCGGTGCCACAGAACACCGGGGTGACCGTGACGCCCTCGGACTTGCCGGACGCGATGGTGACGCGACGGATCGCGGCGTACAGCTGCTCCTCGGTGGGCTCCTGGCCCTCCAGGAACAGCTCCATGATCTCGTCGTCGTGCTCCGCGACGGTCTCGACGAGCTGACCGCGGTACAGCTCAGCGGCCTCGACGTGCGTGGCCGGGATGTCGACGACGTCGTACATCTCGCCCTTGGCCGCCTCGGCGGACCACACGAGCGCCTTCATGCGGACCAGGTCCACAACGCCCTGGAAGTCCATCTCGGCACCGATCGGGAGCTGCATGATGATCGGGACAGCGCCGAGGCGGTCCTTGATCATGTCCACGCAGCGGTGGAACTCGGCGCCGGTACGGTCCAGCTTGTTCACGAAGCAGATGCGCGGCACGCCGTAACGGTCGGCCTGACGCCACACCGTCTCGGACTGCGGCTCGACACCGGCGACACCGTCGAACACCGTGACGGCACCGTCGAGGACGCGGAGCGAACGCTCCACCTCGACCGTGAAGTCGACGTGCCCGGGGGTGTCGATGATGTTGATCGTGTAGTCGTCGTCCTCAAGCGGCCAGTGACAGGTGGTGGCAGCAGAGGTGATCGTGATGCCACGCTCCTGCTCCTGCTCCATCCAGTCCATGGTGGCAGCGCCGTCGTGGACCTCACCGATCTTGTAGCTGACGCCGGTGTAGAAGAGGATCCGCTCGGTGGTGGTCGTCTTACCCGCGTCGATATGCGCCATGATCCCGATGTTGCGGACCTTGGCCAGGTCAAGTGAAGTGGTAGCCATAAGGCTTCGGTCTTCTCTCGGTCTCGATGTGGGTAGCGACTACCAGCGGTAGTGCGCGAAGGCCTTGTTGGACTCGGCCATCTTGTGGGTGTCCTCGCGCTTCTTCACAGCGGCACCAAGGCCGTTGGAGGCGTCGAGAAGTTCGTTGAGCAGACGCTCGGTCATGGTCTTCTCGCGACGGGCGCGGGAGTAACCGACGAGCCAACGCAGCGCGAGCGTGCTGGCGCGACCGGGCTTGACCTCGATCGGCACCTGGTACGTCGCACCGCCGACGCGGCGGGACTTGACTTCGAGGGTCGGCTTGATGTTCTCAAGCGCGCGCTTCAGCGTGATGACCGGGTCGTTGCCCGTCTTCTCACGCAGACCCTCCATGGCGCCGTAAACGATGCGCTCGGCGGTGGAGCGCTTGCCGTTCATCAGCACCTTGTTGATGAGGGAGGTCACCAGGGGGGAACCGTAGACCGGGTCGATGATGACCGGGCGCTTCGGGGCGGGGCCCTTACGAGGCATTTCTACTTCTCCTTCTTGGCGCCGTAGCGGCTGCGGGCCTGCTTGCGGTTCTTGACACCCTGGGTGTCGAGCGAGCCGCGGATGATCTTGTAGCGAACACCCGGCAGGTCCTTCACACGGCCGCCGCGCACGAGCACGATCGAGTGCTCCTGCAGGTTGTGTCCCTCACCCGGGATGTAAGCGGTGACTTCGATCCCGCTGGTCAGACGCACACGCGCGACCTTACGCAGGGCCGAGTTCGGCTTCTTCGGGGTGGTCGTGAACACACGCGTGCAGACGCCACGACGCTGGGGCGAACCCTCGAGTGCGGGCGTCTTGTTCTTCTCGACCTTGTCCTGCCGGCCCTTCCGGACCAGCTGCTGGATCGTAGGCACTACTTCTCCGGTTTCTGTGTGCCGAATGGTGAAGCTAACCTGGAACATCGCCGACCCACGCGGTCGGGTGTGTCGAACACTGCAGACTCTCGCCGTGAAGCGAGAAGGGCGCAGATTGCGGTGGCCGCTTATGGCTCTCGTTGCGGTTTGAAGGCACGCACCAGAGCCAGGGCACACCCCAGGCACAAGGTCTGAGGGTACCTACCTCATGGACTTCGGTCAAAACAAATGCCGTGGCGCCCGACACGCCGGACTTCTCCCCATCCATTCTGGGCGCTCCACGACCCTCCCGCAGCTTCGCGGAGGCCCTGGACGACCAGGTCGATTGCGCTGTGCGTGAACACCGCGCGGGATGCTGACCGACTGCCGCCGACCGGTCACCACGCGTCGGCGGCGCCCGCGTCCGCCGGACACCTTCGCGCTTCCGCCGGCACCCCGCTCCGCCCCTCGACTCCGCTCACCGGCACAGCAGTACGACGCCGCTGGACCCGCTCCCGCGGCATCCTCGGAGCCCTCTGACGGCATGCGGAGCCGGGAGCCCTCCTGCCGCCGCGGAACGCCTCCGAGGGCGGCGCATGCAGGAGGGCGGCCACCCCCACCGGGGATGACCGCCCTCCGTACTACTGCCTAGCGCCTACCGCTCACTGGTTGTACGGACCGTAGTCGTAGTCCTCCAGCGGGACGGCCTGGCCGGAGCCGGTGCCGAACGGCGAGTAGTCGATGTCGTCGTAACCGACGGCCGAGTACATCGCGGCCTTGGCCTCTTCGGTCGGCTCCACCCGGATGTTGCGGTAGCGGGACAGACCCGTACCGGCCGGGATGAGCTTACCGATGATGACGTTCTCCTTGAGGCCGATCAGGGAGTCGGACTTGGCGTTGATCGCCGCGTCCGTCAGAACCCTGGTCGTCTCCTGGAAGGACGCCGCCGACAGCCACGACTCGGTCGCCAGCGAGGCCTTGGTGATACCCATCAGCTGCGGACGGCCGGAGGCCGGGTGGCCGCCTTCCTGGACCACACGACGGTTCTCGGTCTCGAACTTCGACCGCTCGACCAGCTCGCCGGGCAGCAGCTCCGCGTCGCCCGACTCGATGATCGTCACGCGGCGCAGCATCTGCCGGATGATGATCTCGATGTGCTTGTCGTGGATCGACACGCCCTGCGAGTTGTAGACCTTCTGGACCTCTCCGACCAGGTGGACCTGGACGGCACGCTGACCCAGGATGCGCAGCACGTCGTGCGGGTTGGTGGCACCCACGGTGAGCTTCTGGCCCACCTCGACGTGCTCGCCCTCGGACACCAGGAGTCGGGCACGCTTCGAGATCGGGAACGCCGTCTCGTCGCTGCCGTCGTCCGGGGTGACCACGAGCTTCTTGGTCTTCTCGGTCTCCTCGATCCGCACGCGGCCGGAGGCCTCGGAGATCGGGGCGACACCCTTCGGCGTACGAGCCTCGAAGAGCTCGACGACACGGGGCAGACCCTGGGTGATGTCGTCACCGGCCACACCACCGGTGTGGAAGGTACGCATCGTCAGCTGGGTACCGGGCTCACCGATGGACTGGGCGGCGATGATGCCGACCGCCTCACCGATGTCGACCAGCTTGCCGGTGGCCAGCGAGCGGCCGTAGCACATGGCGCAGGTACCGACGGCGGACTCACAGGTCAGGACCGAGCGGGTCTTGACCTCCTCGATGCCGTGCTTGACGAGCTCGTCGATGAGGACGTCGCCGAGGTCGGTGTTGGCCGGGGCCAGCACCTTGCCGTCGACGGTGATGTCCTCGGCCAGCGCACGTGCGTACACGCTGGTCTCGACGTTCTCCGTCTTGCGCAGCACGCCGTCCTCGCCGCGCTCGGCGATGGCCAGGCGCAGACCACGGTCGGTGCCGCAGTCCTCCTCGCGGATGATGACGTCCTGGGAGACGTCGACCAGACGACGGGTGAGGTAACCCGAGTCGGCGGTACGCAGAGCGGTGTCCGCCAGACCCTTACGGGCACCGTGGGTCGAGATGAAGTACTCGAGCACCGACAGGCCTTCACGGAAGGAGGCCTTGATGGGGCGCGGGATCGTCTCGTTCTTGGCGTTGGACACCAGACCACGCATACCGGCGATCTGACGCATCTGCATCATGTTGCCTCGTGCGCCCGAGTTCACCATCATCGAAACCGGGTTGGTCTTCGGGAAGTTCGCGTTCATCGCCTCGGCAACCTCGTTGGTCGCCTTGGTCCAGATCGCGATGAGCTCCTGCGTGCGCTCTTCCTTGGTGATCAGACCACGCTCGTACTGCTTCTGGACCTTCTCGTCCTGGTCCTCGTAGCCCTTGACGATCGCGCGCTTCGCGTCGGGAACGACGATGTCGGAGATGGCCACGGTGACACCGGAACGGGTCGCCCAGAAGAAGCCGGCCGCCTTCAGGTTGTCGAGCGTCGCCGCCACGATGACCTTGGGGTAGCGCTCGGCGAGGTCGTTGACGATCTCCGAGAGCTGCTTCTTGCCGATCTCGTAGTCGACGAACGGGTAGTCCTCGGGCAGCAGCTCGTTGAAGAGCGCGCGGCCCAGGGTCGTCCGCAGGCGGAAGGTGTCACCCTGCTGCCATTCCGGCTCGTTCTCGTCGCGGGCCGGCGGGGTCCAGCCGCGCGGCGGGATGGTGCCCACCGGGAAGCGGATGTCCACGCGCGACTGCAGCGAGAGCTCGCCGGCGTCGAACGCCATGATCGCCTCGGCCACGGAAGCGAAGGAACGGTCCTCGCCCTTCACGTTCCGCAGGTCGCCGTCGGTGGTCAGGAAGAACAGACCGAGGACCATGTCCTGGGTCGGCATCGTGACCGGGCGGCCGTCGGCCGGCTTGAGGATGTTGTTCGAGGACAGCATCAGGATGCGGGCCTCGGCCTGCGCCTCCGCGGAGAGCGGCAGGTGGACGGCCATCTGGTCACCGTCGAAGTCCGCGTTGAACGCGGTGCAGACGAGCGGGTGGATCTGGATGGCCTTGCCCTCGACCAGCTGCGGCTCGAAGGCCTGGATGCCGAGGCGGTGCAGCGTCGGCGCACGGTTCAGCAGAACCGGGTGCTCGGCGATGACCTCTTCCAGGACGTCGTACACGACCGTGCGGCCGCGCTCGACCATCCGCTTGGCGCTCTTGATGTTCTGCGCGTGGTTCAGGTCCACCAGGCGCTTCATCACGAACGGCTTGAAGAGCTCCAGCGCCATGGCCTTCGGCAGACCACACTGGTGCAGCTTCAGCTGCGGACCGACGACGATCACGGAACGCGCGGAGTAGTCCACACGCTTACCGAGCAGGTTCTGACGGAATCGACCCTGCTTGCCCTTGAGCATGTCGGACAGCGACTTCAGCGGACGGTTGCCGGGGCCCGTCACCGGGCGGCCACGACGGCCGTTGTCGAAGAGCGCGTCGACGGCCTCCTGGAGCATGCGCTTCTCGTTGTTCACGATGATCTCGGGGGCACCGAGGTCGAGAAGCCGCTTCAGGCGGTTGTTGCGGTTGATCACACGGCGGTACAGGTCGTTCAGGTCGGAGGTCGCGAAGCGGCCACCGTCCAGCTGCACCATCGGGCGAAGGTCCGGCGGGATGACCGGCACGCAGTCGAGCACCATGCCCTTGGGGCTGTTGCTGGTCTGCAGGAACGCGGAGACGACCTTGAGGCGCTTGAGCGCACGGGTCTTCTTCTGGCCCTTGCCGGTGCGGATGATCTCGCGGAGGCGCTCGGCCTCCTCGTCCAGGTCGAAGGACTCGAGGCGCTTCTGCAGCGCCGCGGCACCCATCGAACCGTCGAAGTACGTGCCGAAGCGGTCACGCAGCTCGCGGTAGAGGAGCTCGTCGCCCTCCAGGTCCTGGACCTTGAGGTTCTTGAAGCGGGTCCACACCTCGTCGAGGCGGTCGATCTCGCGCTGCGCACGGTCGCGCAGCTGCTTCATCTCACGCTCGGCACCCTCGCGCACCTTGCGGCGCACGTCGGCCTTGGCGCCCTCGGCCTCCAGCTCGGCCAGGTCGGTCTCGAGCTTCTTGGCGCGGGCTTCGAGGTCGGCGTCGCGACGGTTCTCGACCTGCTGACGCTCGACGGAGACGTGAGCCTCCAGCGAGGGCAGGTCGCGGGTGCGGCGCTCCTCGTCGACGAACGTGATCATGTACGCGGCGAAGTAGATGACCTTCTCAAGGTCCTTCGGGGCGAGGTCGAGCAGGTAGCCCAGCCGCGACGGAACGCCCTTGAAGTACCAGATGTGGGTGACGGGAGCGGCAAGCTCGATGTGGCCCATCCGCTCACGGCGCACCTTGGCGCGCGTGACCTCGACGCCACAGCGCTCACAGATGATGCCCTTGAAGCGAACGCGCTTGTACTTGCCGCAGTAGCACTCCCAGTCCCGGGTCGGACCGAAGATCTTCTCGCAGAAGAGTCCGTCCTTCTCGGGCTTGAGGGTGCGGTAGTTGATGGTCTCGGGCTTCTTGACCTCGCCGTGGCTCCACTGACGGATGTCGTCAGCGGTGGCCAGACCGATCCGGAGCTCATCGAAGAAGTTGACGTCGAGCACTATGCGTCAATCCCTCTCAGGGTTGTAAGTCTTAGGGGTCTGATACGGGGGTCCTGGGGCCGGCGGGCCTTGATCACCTTTTCCACAGGCGGTCAAGGCCCGGCCGGACTCCCGTCAGACCTCTTCGACGCTGCTCGGCTCGCGCCGGGACAGGTCGATGCCGAGCTCCTCCGCCGCGCGGAAGACGTCCTCGTCGGTGTCACGCATTTCGATGGACATGCCGTCGCTGGACAGCACTTCCACGTTGAGGCAGAGGGACTGCATCTCCTTGATGAGCACCTTGAAGGACTCGGGGATGCCGGGCTCAGGGATGTTCTCGCCCTTGACGATGGCCTCGTAGACCTTCACGCGGCCGGTGACGTCGTCGGACTTGATCGTCAGCAGCTCCTGGAGGGCGTAAGCGGCGCCGTACGCCTCCAGCGCCCACACCTCCATCTCACCGAAGCGCTGACCACCGAACTGAGCCTTACCACCCAGCGGCTGCTGGGTGATCATCGAGTACGGACCGGTCGACCGGGCGTGCAGCTTGTCGTCGACCAGGTGGTGGAGCTTGAGGATGTACATGTAGCCGATCGAGATCGGGTCCGGGAACGGCTCACCCGAGCGACCGTCGAACAGCCGCGCCTTGCCGGACGGGAGGACCAGACGGTCACCGTCGCGGTTGGGCAGGGTGTGCTCGAAGAGACCGGCGAGCTCGTCCTCACGCGCACCGTCGAAGACGGGGGTCGCGACGTTCGTGCGCGGCGGAACCTTGTCGGCGCCGATCGCCTGCAGGCGCTGCGCCCACTCGTCCCCGAGACCGGAGACGTCCCAGCCGCGGCTGGCGAGCCAGCCGAGGTGGATCTCCAGGACCTGTCCCGGGTTCATTCGGGACGGGACACCCAGCGGGTTGAGGATGATGTCGACCGGGGTGCCGTCCTCCAGGAACGGCATGTCCTCGATCGGCAGGATCTTCGAGATGACACCCTTGTTGCCGTGACGGCCGGCGAGCTTGTCACCGTCCGTGATCTTGCGCTTCTGCGCCACGTAGACACGAACCAGCTGGTTCACGCCCGGCGGCAGCTCGTCGCCCTCTTCACGGTCGAAGACGCGGACACCGATGACCTTGCCGATCTCGCCGTGCGGGACCTTCAGGGAGGTGTCGCGGACCTCACGGGCCTTCTCACCGAAGATCGCGCGCAGCAGGCGCTCCTCCGGCGTCAGCTCGGTCTCACCCTTGGGCGTGACCTTGCCGACGAGAATGTCGCCGGCGACGACCTCGGCACCGATACGGATGATGCCGCGCTCGTCGAGGTCGGCGAGGACCTCTTCGGAGACGTTCGGGATGTCCCGGGTGATCTCCTCGGGGCCGAGCTTGGTGTCACGGGCGTCGACCTCGTGCTCCTCGATGTGGATCGAGGAGAGGACGTCGTCCTGCACGAGGCGCTGCGACAGGATGATCGCGTCCTCGTAGTTGTGACCCTCCCACGGCATGAACGCCACGAGCAGGTTCTTACCGAGGGCCATCTCGCCGTCCTCGGTCGCGGGACCGTCGGCCAGGACCTGGCCCTCGATCACGCGGGCGCCCTCGTCCACGACAACCTTCTGGTTGACGGAGGTGCCCTGGTTCGACCGGGAGAACTTGTGCAGGCGGTACGTGGTGTACGTGCCGTCGTCGTTGGCGGTGGTGATGTAGTCCGCGGAGACCTCCTGGACCACACCGTCCTTCTCCGACTTCAGGACGTCACCGGCGTCGACCGCGCAGCGGTACTCCATGCCAGTGCCGACCAGCGGCGCCTCGGACTTGATGAGCGGAACGGCCTGACGCATCATGTTCGCGCCCATGAGGGCACGGTTGGCGTCGTCGTGCTCCAGGAACGGGATCATGGCGGTCGCGACCGACACCATCTGGCGCGGGGAGACGTCCATGTAGTCGACGTCGTCACCGGGGACGTAGTCGACCTCTCCGCCACGACGGCGGACCAGGACGCGGGACTCCTCGAAGCGGAACTCGTCCGACAGCGGCGCGTTGGCCTGCGCGATGACGAATCGGTCCTCTTCGTCGGCCGTCAGGTAGTCGACCTCGTCGGTGACGACGCCACCGGTGACCTTGCGGTACGGGGTCTCGACGAAACCGAACGCGTTGACCCGGCCGTAGGAGGCGAGCGAGCCGATCAGGCCGATGTTCGGGCCTTCGGGGGTCTCGATCGGGCACATGCGGCCGTAGTGCGACGGGTGCACGTCACGGACCTCGAAGCCGGCCCGCTCACGGGAGAGACCACCCGGGCCAAGAGCCGACAGACGGCGCTTGTGGGTGAGACCCGACAGCGGGTTGTTCTGGTCCATGAACTGCGACAGCTGGCTGGTGCCGAAGAACTCCTTGATGGAGGCGACGACCGGCCGGATGTTGATCAGCGTCTGCGGCGTGATCGCCTCGACGTCCTGAGTCGTCATGCGCTCGCGGACGACGCGCTCCATACGAGCCAGACCCGTGCGGACCTGGTTCTGGATGAGCTCGCCGACGTTGCGCAGACGACGGTTGCCGAAGTGGTCGATGTCGTCGGTCTCGACGACGATCGAGGTGCCGTTGTCACCAACGGTCTCGGTCTCACCGGCGTGCAGCTTCACCAGGTACTTGATCGACGAGATGATGTCCTCGACGGTCAGGATCCCGGCGTCGAGCGGGGCGTCGCTGCCCAGCTTCTTGTTGACCTTGTACCGGCCGACCTTGGCGAGGTCGTAGCGCTTCGGGTTGAAGTAGAGGTTCTCCAGAAGCGTCTGCGCGGCCTCACGGGTCGGCGGTTCGCCCGGACGCAGCTTGCGGTAGATGTCGAGCAGCGCGTCGTCCTGGCCCTGGGTGTGGTCCTTCTCCAGGGTGGCGCGCATGGACTCGTACTCGCCGAACTCCTCGAGGATCCGCTCGGTGGTCCAGCCGAGAGCCTTCAGGAGAACGGTGACGGACTGCTTGCGCTTGCGGTCGATGCGGACACCGACCATGTCGCGCTTGTCGATCTCCATCTCCAGCCAGGCACCCCGGGACGGGATGACCTTGGCGGAGAAGATGTCCTTGTCGGACGTCTTGTCGATGGAGGAGTCGAAGTAGACACCCGGCGAGCGGACCAGCTGCGACACGACGACACGCTCGGTGCCGTTGATGACGAAGGTGCCCTTGTTGGTCATGAGCGGGAAGTCGCCCATGAAGACCGTCTGGGACTTGATCTCGCCGGTCTCGTTGTTGGTGAACTCGGCGGTGACGAAGAGCGGGGCCGCGAACGTGAAGTCACGGTCCTTGCACTCGTCGATGGAGTTCTTCGGGGGCTCGAAGCGGTGGTCGCGGAACGTCAGGGACATCGACCCACTGAAGTCCTCGATCGGGGAGATCTCCTCGAAGATCTCCTCCAGACCGGACTTGGTGGGGACGTCCTGTCCGCTGTCCAGAGCCGCCTCGACACGAGCCTTCCACGCGTCGTTGCCGAGCAGCCAGTCGAAGCTCTCGGTTTGCAGCGCAAGAAGGTTCGGAACCTCGAGGGGCTCCTTGATCTTTGCAAAGGAGATGCGCAGCGGGGCGGTGCTGGCGCCGTTGTTCGTATTCGCGGTCGAGGCAGTGCGCGAGGCGGCCAAGAGGGGGTCCTTCCGAGGGCTCGGACTCACTACGCGCGTACCGGTCCCATGTCGGACACAGCATCGGGCCTTTCTCTGTCCGGCCGGATAGGGCCAGGTCAGAGATGATCCGATCGTCGATGCTCCAGCATGGGTATGCCCCTGGTGACGGGCAGGAGGCAGCTAACAGGCAGCGCAAAGGGTCAGTGTAGCCACTCGGCCCACTGATGTCCAGTCCCGGTTTTGGCGACCCTGTTCTTCGTCCTCAACACCTGCCGCAAGCCATGCCCTCGATGCACATCGATACTGCCCTCTTCGCCGCCGATCCATGCCTCGGATACGGATCGTTGTGACGACGCGTCCTGAGAATTGCGCGCTGCGTGCGGTTCGTCAAGGCCCCCCAGGCCCAAAGCATGTGCCGCGATCGTCACGTCCGGCCCGTCCCGCAACCCGTCTCTCTGCCTGTCACAGGGCTGCGGGGGCACGACGAAGATCACCATACTCGCCGTGACCTGCAGTGCAAGGCAGCCGCTTCGAGGACCCCCGGCAACGCCGAAGAGCGACCACCCAGTTGGGTGATCGCTCTTCGGTGCGTCAGCGTTACAGCGCTACGTGAGCGGCTGTGACAGCTTCACAGGAGCCCTTGAGAGGCTCGTCGAGTTACTTGACCTCGACGGAGGCGCCGGCGCCCTTGAGGGACTCGGCGGCCTTCTCGGCGGCGTCCTT
This sequence comes from Streptomyces sp. NPDC048643, assembly GCF_040650615.1. Classification (NCBI taxonomy): domain Bacteria; kingdom Bacillati; phylum Actinomycetota; class Actinomycetes; order Kitasatosporales; family Streptomycetaceae; genus Streptomyces; species Streptomyces sp. NPDC048643. The sequence continues at coordinate 41,522 of NZ_JBEZHO010000057.1, read as the reverse complement.
GGCGACCTTCTCGAGGACGGGCTTCGGAGCGCCGTCGACGAGGTCCTTGGCCTCCTTCAGACCCAGCGAGGTGAGCTCACGCACGACCTTGATGACCTGGATCTTCTTGTCGCCGGCACCCGTGAGGATGACGTCGAACTCGTCCTGCTCCTCAGCGGCCTCAGCGGTGGCGGCGGGGCCGACCGGGGCAGCGGCAACCGCGGCGGCGGCGGTGACGTCGAACTTCTCCTCGAAGGCCTTCACGAACTCGGAGAGCTCGATGAGGGTGAGGTTCTCGAACTGCGCGAGCAGCTCTTCCTGGGACAGCTTCGCCATGATGGCGTCCTTCCACTCATTCGGCAGGTGCCGGTATGTACTGGTGAGGCGGGCGTACGTTCGGCCCGCTGCGACCGTCGCCTCAGGCGGCGGTCAATGCGCGAGCCGAATTACTCGGCACCGCCCTGCTCGGCCTGCTTGACACGAAGCGCCTCCGCGGTGCGGACGAACTTCGAGGGGAGCGCCTGGAAGAGCTGAGCAGTCTGCGTCTGCTTGCCCTTGAAGGCACCCGCCAGCTTGGCGAGCAGAACCTCGCGGGACTCGAGGTCCGCGAGCTTCTTGATCTCGTCGGCGGACAGCGCCTTGCCGTCAAGGACACCGCCCTTGATGACGAGGTTCGGGTTGTCCTTGGCGAAGTCACGAAGACCCTTCGCCGACGTCACCGGGTCACCGGTGATGAAGGCGACCGCCGTCGGACCGTTGAACAGGTCGTCGAGCGTAGAGATCCCGGCCTCGTTGGCCGCAATCTTGGTCAGCGTGTTCTTCACCACGGCGTACTGGGCGTCTTCACCGAGCGAACGACGCAGCGTCTTGAGCTGCGCCACGGTGAGACCCCGGTACTCGGTCAGCACGGCGGCGTTCGAGCTACGGAACTGGTCCGCGAGCTCGGCTACCGCGGCAGCCTTGTCGGGCCTTGCCATAAGCGTGGCCTCCTTCCGGGTGATGAGGACCGCTCAGAAGGGGCCGACAAAACAAAACGCCCCGGCGCAGGCGCACGGGGCGTAGCTCTACCGGATGATCCGCACGCGTGGCAGCGGGTTCCGGGAACATGTCCACGATCACCTACGCGGGTCGTCCGCAGTTTCAGCGGATCCTTCGGTCACCACACCCTCTTGCGAGAACGAGGCAACGACCAGCGGTCTTTGGCTTCTCGTGGAGAGTACGTGAAACGAACTCCGTGAAGCAAATCCGGCCGAACGGCCCGGTACCACCGGGCGTCGGCCGGACCCGCTCACGCGGATCAGCCCTCCTGGGCGCCCTTCATCATCTCGGCGAGATCGGCGGTGTCCTTGGCGGGCGGAGCCTTCACCGTCACCGGCTTGTTGTAGTCGAGGAAGGTGATGGTCATGTCGAGCGGACCCTTGTCGGCGGTCCCCCGCATGCGGAACTGCTTGGTGCGGCTCTCGCCGTCGATCCAGGCGTCCATCGTGAACGCGTCGAGGCCCATCTTCTCGTACTGCTCAAGGCTCTTCTCGCGCTGCTCGCGCGTGGCCTTCTTCTCGCCCTTCAGCGTCTTACGGAGTCCGGCGAGGGTGATCGATCCCTTGTAGTGCGTGGTCTTCACGCCCTCGACGGTCTCGGTGCCGACCTTCTTCACGTTCTTGGAGCCGGTGAGGAAGGTGGACTCGGCCGCCGGGTTCTTGTCGGCCTCGCCGCCGCCGAGCTGGTCCGCGCCCATCCCCTTGTCGGCGCCGAGCGCGGACATGTCGAACTTGATCCAGCTCTTGCCGTCCATCTCCTTGGCCGCCTGCGCGCCGCCGCCTATGTACATCGCGCCGTCCACCAGACGCATCTCGACCGGACCGTCCGTGCCCGAGTCCGCGGCCGTCATCTTCATGCTCAGGGCCAGCGGCTTCATGCTCATCGACGCTTCGGCGGTCACCCTGCCCTCTTCCGGGACCTTGCCGGCCATCCGGTAGTGCAGCGAGGTGATGTCCTCGGTGTTCTTGGCCGCCTTCGCCACGGCCGCGGCGGGCGTCATCTCCGGCGACTGGTCGGTGCCCTTGGAACAGGCCGCCGCTCCCCCGCCCAGGACCAGGGCCGCAAGGGCCGCGCCGGTCGCTCCGCGTCGGACCGAGGTGTGCACAGCAGGTCTCATGATTCCCCCCAGGAAACAGATGAGCGATTCACAGATTCAGATGCGGCATGAACTTACCCGAGGGGTACGACAAGATCCTCAGGTTTTCGGCGCCCCTCACGACCGCTGCGGGGCCGCCCCCGAACCGCCTCCGGGCCGCTGTGAGGGCGTTCCGGAGGCGCGGCCTCCAGGGGTCAGGACGTGGCCCCTCCGGCGGCTCCCTGGGCCTTCAGAAGGTCCTTGAAGTCCGCGGTGTCGGCGGCCGGGGGCTTCTCGGCGGAGACCTTCGTCCCGTAGTCGCTGTAGTACGCCGTCGACGTCATGGTGCCGCTCGTCAGCTCGCCCTTCTCGACCTTCTTGACGAGCAGGTCGTCGCCGTCCACCCAGATGTCGACCTTCTCGGTGCTGACGCCGGCCGTGGTGAGCTGTTTCTTGAGATCGGCGAGCTGGCCGGCACTGAGGTGGGACGACCTGGTCGCGAGGTCCGCCACGTCGACCGTGCCGGAGTAGTGCGTGGTCCGCCGGCCGCGCACGGTCTCCGAGCCGACCTTCCGGACGTCCCCGGAGGCCAGCAGGAGCTTCACCGACTGGTTCGGCGTGGTGTTCTGCATCTGGTCCTTCAGGTACGCGCCCGAGCTGCCGCCGAACTGGGCGAGGTCGTCGTACGCGTACCGGATCCAGTGCTTGCCGCCCGACTGCCGGGCGAACGTGTCGCTCATCCGCGCGTAGTACGCGTCGGAGAGGTACCGGGCCTGCATCGAGGTGCTGCCGGTCTGCCGCATGGTGTCGGCGAGCGTGCCGCCCGTGTACGTGATGGTCATCGTGCCGGTGAGGCCGTCGGCCCAGCCCATGACGCCGTCGGCCTTCATGTCCATCAGGGTGCCCATGGACGTCGTGGACTCGACCTTCGCGGAGTCCGCGCCGTCGGTGGACCGCTCGGCGGAGCGCAGTGCCGCTATGGGGCTGACGCGGGTGGTGCCCCTGTGCACCGCCTTGTCGTCCTTGCCGGAACTCCCGGACGCGTCCGAGGAGTTGCAGGCGGTCAGGCCCCCGAGCGCGGCGGTCAGCGCGATCGAGAGGCTCACCCGGCGCACGATGGTGCTCTTCATTCGTCCCCACCCCTGTGTGATTCCTGTGACCGCACGCTAGCGCGGGCCACTGACGCACGTGTCCGGAATCCCGCCGGGCGCTCGCCGCGGAAGGGCTCCGGACATGAGGACGGGCCCCGCACCTCGAAAGGTTGCGGGGCCCGTCTCAGATTCGCGTGCGCGACGCGGTCACCGGGGTGAGCGGAGGGCTCAGACGGCGGCCGGGTCCTCCTCGACGAGGAGGTTGCGGGTGCGGTTGGGGTCGACGGGGACGCCGGGGCCGATCGTCGAGCTGAGAGCGGCCTTCTTGATGTAGCGACCCTTGGCGGCCGACGGCTTCAGACGAAGGATCTCGTCGAGGGCCGCGCCGTAGTTCTCCACCAGCTGGGTGTCGTCGAAGGACACCTTGCCGATGATGAAGTGCAGGTTCGAGTGCTTGTCGACGCGGAACTCGATCTTGCCACCCTTGATCTCGGTGACAGCCTTGGCGACGTCGGGGGTCACGGTGCCGGTCTTCGGGTTCGGCATGAGACCACGGGGACCGAGCACGCGGCCGAGGCGGCCGACCTTGCCCATGAGGTCCGGGGTGGCGACGACGGCGTCGAAGTCCAGACGGCCCTTCGCGACCTCGTCGATCAGTTCGTCGGAGCCGACGATGTCGGCGCCCGCGGCCTCCGCGGCCGCAGCACGGTCACCGGTCGCGAAGACCAGGACCCGGGCGGTCTTGCCGGTGCCGTGCGGCAGGTTCACGGTGCCACGGACCATCTGGTCGGCCTTGCGCGGGTCGACACCCAGGCGGAAGGCGACCTCGACGGTGCCGTCGAACTTGCTCGTGGAGGTCTCCTTGGCGAGACGGACGGCCTCGAGCGGGGCGTAGAGCTTCTCCCGGTCGATCTTGGCGTCCGCAGCGCGGAGAGACTTGCTGCGCTTGCTCACTACTGCTCCTGATGTGTTCTGAGGAGTCGTGGTGTGGGCCGAGCAGGCCCTGCCACGTGCGGCCGGAGCCGCAGATTTCCTACGAAGGTGGGTGTCAGCCCTCGACCGTGATGCCCATGGAACGGGCGGTGCCGGCGATGATCTTCGACGCGGCGTCCAGGTCGTTGGCGTTGAGGTCGGGCATCTTGGTCGTGGCGATCTCACGGACCTGCGCCTGGCTGATCTTGGCGACCTTGGTCTTGTGCGGCTCGCCGGAGCCCTTCTCGACACCCGCGGCCTTGAGGATCATCTTGGCGGCCGGCGGAGTCTTGGTGATGAAGGTGAAGGAGCGGTCTTCGTAGACCGTGATCTCCACCGGGATCACCCAGCCACGCTGCGACTCGGTCGCGGCGTTGTAGGCCTTGCAGAACTCCATGATGTTGACGCCGTGCTGACCCAGCGCGGGGCCGACCGGCGGGGCCGGGTTCGCCGCACCGGCGTTGATCTGGAGCTTGATGAGCCCCGTGACCTTCTTCTTCTTGGGAGGCATTCCGGGTCCTCTTTCGTTTTCGCCTTCCTACGTCCGAGTCGCCCCGGACGGCTGCCCCCAGTCGGACCAATGATCCGGATGGAGGCATACCGCACAACGATAACGGGTATCCATGCGCGGCTAAAAACCGAGCAGGTCAGACCGGCTGCAAGAGCCCGTCTGACCTGTTCGGAAGACGTACGTCCAGAAGCTGCTAGTTCTTCTGGATCTGGTCGAAGGAGAGCTCGACCGGAGTCTCGCGGCCGAAGATCTCGACGAGGCCCTTGACCTTCTTCGAGTCGGCGTTGATCTCGTTGATCGTGGCCTGCAGCGTGGCGAACGGGCCGTCGGTGACGGTGACCGAGTCGCCGACCTCGAAGTCCAGCACCTGGACCTCGACCTTGCGCTGCGGCGCGGGCTTGCCCTCGGCCTCGGCAGCCTCGCGGGCCGCCTTCTCCTCGGCCTCCGGAGCGAGCATCTTGACGATCTCGTCCAGGGTCAGCGGGTACGGGTCGTAGGCGTTGCCCACGAAGCCGGTGACGCCGGGGGTGTTGCGAACGACGCCCCAGGACTCGTTCGTCAGGTCCATGCGGACCAGGACGTAGCCCGGGAGCTTGTTCTGCTTGATGGTCTTGCGCTCGCCGTTCTTGATCTGCGCGACCTCTTCCTGCGGCACCTCGGCCTGGAAGATGAAGTCCTCGACGTTCAGCGAGACGGCACGCTGTTCGAGGTTGGTCTTCACGCGGTTCTCGTAACCGGCGTACGTGTGGATGACGTACCACTCGCCGGGGAGCGTGCGCAGCTCCTCGCGCAGGGCGGTCACGGGGTCGACGGGCTCGGCCTCTTCTTCGGCCTCGGCCTCGGCGGCTTCCTCGGACTCGTCGGCGACGAGGGCCTCGGCGGGCACGTCCTCGTCCGCGACGTCCTCACCGGACTCGTCCTCGACGTGCAGGGCCGCGTCCTCGGCGGGCTCGCCGGCGGCGGCATCGGCAGCCTCGAACTCGTCCACGACGTCCGCTCCCTCGACGACCTCGAGTTCGTCGTCAACGGACTCGACCGACTCGGAGGCGTCGTTCAGGTTCGGGTCAGACACGGTGGCTGCTTCTTCCTGGATACATGGGGGTGGAACACGCGAAAGGGGCGCCGGTGACGGCGCCCTTCGCTCTCGGCTCAGCCGAAGACGTACTTGGCGGCGTGGTTGAGCCCATAGTCAATCACGGTCACCAGGCCGATCATGATGACGACGAAGACAATCACCACGGTGGTGTACGTCGTCAGCTGATTGCGAGTCGGCCAGACGACCTTGCGGAGCTCCGCGACGATCTGGCGGTAGAAGGTGGCAAGGCGCTTCAGCGGGCCCTTCTTGGCACGCTTACCGCCCTTGCGGGGCTTCTTGGACTCGGGCGCCTCGGCATCAGGCATGTCGATGGAGCCCACGGCGTCCGTCACTCGTCCTCACCTGATTCCGGGTCGTGGCCGTGCCGCGCCCGGTTGAGCCGCACGGCGGTGCAATGCAGTACGTACATGCGCACACATCCTGGCGAAAGGTGTGTGAAGCAGGGCCGGAGGGACTTGAACCCCCAACCGCTGGTTTTGGAGACCAGTGCTCTACCAATTGAGCTACGACCCTTTGATTTCCCCCAACGTACCGCATCCGCCCGGGTGCTCGGTGGCACCGGTTGGGTGCGGCCGGTGAAGGCCAACGAGGTGAGAGTGTACGTGCTCCTGAGCCGGGCGTCGAACAGAAAGTGTCCGCATGTGCCGCCTCCGCTGAAGATCCACTGGTGAGGCCCGGGGAAGCGGACGGATGTTCTGGCACTGTTCAGTCTGTGAAACCCGCGTGCCGGGGGCGTTTCCGGTCTGAAACGATGGGTGCCATGAGCGCTGCAACCCCTCCCACCGAGCGCCGGGTCTCCGCCCGAGTCGGCTCGATCTCCGAGTCCGCCACTCTCGCCGTGGACGCCAAGGCCAAGGCCCTCAAGGCCGCCGGACGTCCGGTGATCGGCTTCGGCGCCGGTGAGCCGGACTTCCCGACCCCCGACTACATCGTGCAGGCGGCCATCGAAGCCTGCTCGAACCCCAAGTACCACCGCTACACGCCGGCCGGCGGGCTCCCCGAGCTGAAGGCCGCCATCGCCGCGAAGACCCTGCGCGACTCCGGCTACGAGGTGGAGGCCGCCCAGGTCCTCGTCACCAACGGCGGCAAGCAGGCCATCTACGAGGCCTTCGCCGCGATCCTCGACCCGGGCGACGAGGTCATCGTCCCGGCGCCGTACTGGACCACCTACCCGGAGTCCATCCGTCTCGCCGGCGGTGTCCCGGTGGACGTCGTCGCCGACGAGACCACCGGCTACCGCGTCTCGGTCGAGCAGCTGGAGGCCGCCCGCACCGAGAACACCAAGGTGCTGCTCTTCGTCTCGCCGTCCAACCCGACGGGCGCGGTCTACACCCGCGAGCAGATCGAGGAGATCGGCCGCTGGGCCGCCGAGAAGGGCCTGTGGGTCCTGACCGACGAGATCTACGAGCACCTGGTCTACGGCGACGCGGAGTTCCACTCCCTGCCCGTCGTGGTGCCGGAGCTGCGCGACAAGTGCATCGTCGTGAACGGCGTCGCCAAGACGTACGCGATGACCGGCTGGCGCGTGGGCTGGGTCATCGGCCCGAAGGACGTCATCAAGGCCGCGACCAACCTGCAGTCGCACGCCACGTCCAACGTCTCGAACGTGGCCCAGGTCGCCGCGCTCGCCGCCGTCTCGGGCGACCTCACGGCCGTCGCGAAGATGCGCGAGGCCTTCGACCGCCGCCGCAAGACCATCGTCCGCATGCTGAACGAGATCGACGGCGTGCTCTGCCCCGAGCCCGAGGGCGCCTTCTACGCGTACCCCTCGGTGAAGGCACTGCTCGGCAAGGAGATCCGCGGCAAGCGCCCCGCGGACACGGTCGAGCTGGCCGCGCTGATCCTGGAGGAGGCCGAGGTCGCGGTCGTGCCCGGCGAGGCCTTCGGTACGCCGGGCTACCTGCGGCTGTCGTACGCCCTGGGTGACGAGGACCTCGTCGAGGGCGTCAGCCGGATCCAGAAGCTGCTCGCCGAGGCGAAGGACTGACGTCCCTCCTCCTCGGACGCCCGTCGGAGCGCCGGTGACATCGCGCTCCACGCGCGCGCGGGGGCCGGCCACTCACCGAGTGGCCGGCCCCCGCTCTTTCGTTCGGGCAAGCCCCCGATCAGGGAAAGCGCTACCGGCGCGCCATCCGTGTGCGGCAAGATCCTGGGATGGAGCGCGTACGTGATGTAAGTGAACTGCCGAAGGCCCATCTGCACCTGCACTTCACCGGGTCGATGCGGTCCACGACCCTGCTGGAACTGGCCGACAAGTACGGCGTACGACTGCCGGACGCGCTGACCAGCGGGGAACCGCCGAAGCTGCGGGCGACCGACGAGCGCGGCTGGTTCCGCTTCCAGCGCCTGTACGACGCCGCCCGGTCCTGCCTGAGAGAGCCCGAGGACATCCAGCGGCTGGTCCGCGAGGCCGCCGAGGAGGACATCAAGGACGGCTCCGGGTGGCTGGAGATCCAGGTCGACCCGACGTCGTACGCCCCCCGGCTCGGCGGGCTGATCCCGGCCCTGGAGGTCATCCTCGACGCGGTGGACTCGGCCGTGCGGGACACCGGGCTCGGGATGCGCGTCCTGGTGGCCGCGAACCGGATGAAGCACCCGCTGGACGCCCGGACGCTGGCCCGGCTCGCCGTCCGGTACGCGGACCGCGGGATCGTCGGCTTCGGGCTCTCCAACGACGAACGGCGCGGCATGGCGCGGGACTTCGACCGCGCCTTCGCGATCGCACGGGAGGGCGGGCTGCTGGCCGCGCCGCACGGCGGCGAGCTGACCGGGCCCGCCTCCGTCCGCGACTGCCTGGACGACCTGCACGCCTCCCGGATCGGCCACGGCGTACGGGCCGCCGAGGACCCCCGTCTGCTGAAGCGCCTCGCGGACCGCGGGGTGACCTGTGAGGTCTGCCCCGCGTCGAACGTCGCGCTGGGCGTCTACGAGAAGGCGGCCGACGTACCCCTGAGGACTCTGTTCGAAGCCGGGGTCCCGATGGCCCTCGGCGCCGACGACCCACTGCTCTTCGGATCACGGCTCGCCGCCCAGTACGAGATCGCGCGGCGCCACCACGCCTTCACGGACGCGGAACTGGCCGAGCTGGCACGTCAGTCGATCCGCGCATCGGCGGCACCGGAGGCCGACCGCGCGAAACTGCTGGCCGGCGTCGACGACTGGCTGACCTCCTAGGGCGCGTCCGCAAAGTCACGTCGTCCGCCCGAAGGGCGGGTCCGTCACCGGCTGTCGGGCGCGATCCCGGTGAGCAGGGTGCGGGCGAGCGCCGGGGCGAAGGTGTCGAGCCGCGGGGCCGTGCCGTCCTGGGTCGCGTCGTAGGCGAACGCGCGCTGCGCGCAGGCCCCGAGGAGCAGGGAAGCGGCGGCGTAGGTGTCGGCGCCGGGCTGGACCCGCCCGGCCTCCTGCTCCGCGCGCAGATACGCGGCGACACCCCGGATCGGCATGTGGGGGCCGGCGCCCATGGCCCGCATCGCCTCGTCGTGACGCCGCTTGAGCTGGGTCTCCGCGTACAGGGAGGCGGCGATCGGGAAGCTCTGCTCGTAGAAGAGGGCCGCCTGGCGGGCGATCGCGGTGAGGTTCTCCTCCAGCGAGTGTCGCCCCGGCTCGGCCGTCAGCCGCTCCAGCAGCGGGCCGAGCCGGGGAAGGCGCTCCTCCAGGACGCGGATGAACAGCTCTTCCTTGCTCGCGAAGTACTTGTAGAGGGCCGCTTCGGAGCAGCCGGCCGCCTTCGCGATCTCCTTGGTGGTGGCACGGGAGAGGCCGAGGGTGAGCATGAGCTCGTGCGCCGCGTCGAGGATGCGGATCCTGGCCGGCTTCGACCGCGCGGGCTCGGCGGCGGATGTCTGCTGCATGGGGCCCAAGGATTCCACGGCGTGTCCTCGCGGGGTTGACGGGTGGGTGAGTACTTACTCACTCTAGAAGGAGCAGAGGTGAGTGAACACTCACCCACCTCGTCCGTCCATCTACCCACCCTCTGGGAGCAGGTCATGAAACTCACCGTTCTCGGTGCCACCGGAGGCATCGGCCAGGAGATCGTCCGCCAGGCCCTGGGCGCGGGCCACCAGGTCACAGCCGTCGTAAGGGATCCGGCGCGGCTCACCGTCACCGGCGCCGGTCTGGAGGTGTACCGCACCGACCTCACCGACCCGGAGTCGCTGCGCCCCGCCGTCGCGGGCCGGGACGCGGTGCTGTCCGGGCTCGGCGCGCGCCGGCGCAAGGACGCCGGGGTCGCCTCCCGGCTCACCCGTACGGTGCTGGGCGCGATGGAGGCGGAGCAGACACGGCGTCTGCTCGTGGTCAGCGCGAGCCCGGTCGGCCCGGCGGCCACGGAGGACGGGTTCGTCGACCGCGCCATGCGGGGCATGATCTCGTCGCTTCTGAAGGACGTGTACGCCGACCTGCGGGAGATGGAGGCCGCACTGGCCGCGAGTGCCACGGACTGGACGGCCGTCCGCCCGCCCCGCCTCCAGGACAAGCCGGTGACCGGCTCCTATCGCACGGCCGTCGGCGGATTCCCGGCCCGGGGCCGCTTCATCGGACGCGCCGACGTGGCCCACGCGATGCTGGCGATGACCCACGACCCGGCGACGGTGAAGCAGGGCGTGGGCGTCGCCTACTAGGCCGCCCCCGTGGGGCCGCCGGTGGGAGACCTCCGCGTCAGAGGCTGACGCCGACCGTGACCGGTTCGTTGACCAGGGTGATGCCGAAGGCGTCGTGGACTCCGGCGACGACTTCGCGGGCGAGCGCGAGGAGGTCCTCGGTGCTGGCCTCGCCCCGGTTGGTAAGGGCCAGCGTGTGCTTGGTCGAGATGCGGGCGGGGCCGGTTCCGTAGCCCTTGGTGAAGCCCGACTTGTCGATCAGCCAGGCTGCCGAGGTCTTGGTGTGGCCCTCGCCGGCGGGATACGCGGGCGGCACGGCGTCGGCACCGAGGCGCTCCCGCACGCGCGCGTGGAACGCGGCGAACGCCTCGTCGGTGAGGATCGGGTTGGTGAAGAACGACCCGGCGGACCAGGTGTCGTGGTCCTCGGGGTCGAGCACCATGCCCTTGCCCGCGCGCAGCTTCAGAACGGTCTCGCGGGCGTCGGCGAGAGGGACGCGGTCCCCGGGCTCGACACCGAGCGTGCGGGCGGTCTCCGCGTACTTGACCGGCGCCGAGAGGCCGTTCGCGTCCTCCAGCTCGAAGCGGACGCGCAGCACGACATGGCGGTCGGGGTCACCCTTGAAGCGGCTGTGCCGGTAGGAGAAGGCGCACTCGGCGTTGGTCAGCGTGACCGTCTCGCCCGTCTTCCGGTCATAGGCGATCACTTCACTGATCGTCGACGACACTTCCTGACCGTACGCGCCCACGTTCTGGATCGGGGTCGCGCCCGCGGAGCCGGGGATGCCGGCGAGGCACTCGATCCCGGCGAGCCCGGCCCCGACGGTGCGGGCGACCGCGTCGGTCCACACCTCGCCCGCGGCCAGCTCCAGCGTCGTACCGTCGAGCGAGAAGCCCTCCGTGGCGATGCGCAGGGCGGTGCCCGCGAAGCCCTTGTCGCCGATGACCAGGTTCGATCCACCGCCGATCAGCAGCAGCGGCGTGCCGGCGGCGTCGGCCTCGCGCACGGCGGCGACCACCTCGGCGTCGGTCGTGGCGGTGATCAGCCGGGCGGCCGGGCCGCCGAGCCGGAAGGTGGTCAGCGGGGCGAGCGGGGCATCGTGGAGTTCCAGCACGGGCCCAAGACTACGAGAAGGGTCGGGAGCCCCCGGCCACCGGTGCGCGCCGGATCGCCGTGCCGGACCTGCGGCGCCCCGGCACGCCGAACGGCCCCGCCGGTCGGGCGGGGCCGTTTCGTCGTGCGGTACGCATGTTCCCGGTGTCAGCGGGCGGCGGTCTCCAGGGGGCCGGTCTCCAACCGGGCGGCACCGGTCCGAGCCGCCTCGGTCGGATCCGCTTCGGGGACGAGCGCCGGCGTTCCGTCCTCCTCGGCGCGTTGCGGGCGCCCGGCGCTCGGGATGGCCAGGGCGGCGAGACCCGCGAGACCCACCACCACGGCGCCGACCACCAGCGCCGGCCGCAGTCCGTCGATGAAACTCTGTGCCGTCGCGTAGCCGCCCTGCGCCGCGAAGATCGAGGACATCACCGCGATACCGAGCGCGCCGCCCACCTCGCGCAGCGCGTTGTTGGCTCCGGAGGCGATGCCCTGCTCCTGCGGCCGGACGCTGGACATGACCAGGTTGGACGCGGGGGCGAAGTAGAGGGACATCCCGACGCCGCTGATGATCAGCGCGGGCAGCTGCGCGGAGTACGAGGCGTCGGCGGCGACCACGGAGGCGTAGTACGCGAGCCCCGCGGCCTGGAGGAAGAGCCCGGTCGCCACGACGGGACGTCCGCCGACGCGGTCGGAGAGGTAGCCGGCGATGGGCGCGACGAGCATCGGCATCCCGGTCCAGGGGAGCATCCGCAGGCCCGCCTCGGTCGGCGAGTAGCCGAGCACGCCCTGCATGTACTGGCTGAGCAGGAAGATCGAGCCGAACATCCCGAGGAACATCAGCAGGCTGGCCGCGTTGATGCCGGCGAAGGCGCGGGAACGGAAGAGCCGCATCGGGAGCATCGCGTTCCTGGCGCGGCTGCCGTGCAGGACGAACCCGGCGAGCAGCGCGGCGCCCGCGAAGAGGGCGGTCAGCACGAACGGGCTGGTCCATCCCTCGGCGGGCCCGCGGACCAGGCCGTAGACGATTCCGAAGAGGCCGCCGCTGGCGAGCAGGGTGCCCGGGAAGTCGAGCGGGTTGCCGTTGCCGAAGGACTCCGACAGCCGCAGTCGGGCGAGCGGGAGGACGGCGAGCCCCAGCGGCACGTTCAGCCAGAAGATCCAGTGCCAGGACACGTGTTCGGTGAGGCTGCCGCCGATGAGGGGTCCGGAGGCGACCGCGAGTCCGTTCACCGCGCCCCAGATCCCGTACGCCATCCCGCGCCGGGCGGCCGGGACCGCGGCGGTCAGCAGGGTCAGGGTCAGGGGCATCATGATCGCGGCGCCGACGCCCTGGACGGCCCGGGCGGCGATCAGGGAGTCGATGCCGGGGGCCATGGCCGCGGCGGCGGAGGCGCCGGTGAAGATGCTCAGGCCGACGAGGAAGAGCCGGCGGCGTCCGAACCGGTCACCGAGGGCCGCGCCGAACATCAGCAGGACGGCGAAGGTGAGCGTGTAGGCGCTCACGGTCCATTCCAGGTCGTCCAGCGCTCCCCCGAGATCCTTGCGGATCGAGGGCAGGGCCGTGGTGACGACGAGGTTGTCGAGGGCCGCCATGAATCCGGCGACGCTGGTGATGACGAGGGCCCAGCCGGCGCCGCCGCGCCGCTTGTCCGGTACCTCGGCCGACTTCGCGGTCGACGCCCCGGCCGGGTCGATCGGCCCGCTCTCTCCTGCCGGTCCGCCCTGGTCTGTCGGTCCGCCCTGGTCTGTCCGTGCCGTCCGCTGTGTCATCGCTCCCCCAGAGGTTGATGTGGATCATTGGTTAGTTATTGATGACTAACTTCTGCGGCCAGAGAAAGGCGCGGAACTCCACCTTCCCGCCGCCCTACTTCTCCAGCCGGCCCGTGATCCGCGCCGACGGGTACAGCCCTTCCCAGACCCGGTGCTCGGGCGGGAACCCCATGGACACCAGGCAGTTGATGAGCATGCCGTACGCCATGAAGGTCGCCGTGTCGTCGACCTGCGCGCCGAGCGGCACGTGCACCGTGTCCCAGAGCCGCATCCAGCCGGCCCGCACCGCTTCGCCGAGCTCGTGGTCACCGGCCTCCTCGGCCGCCGCCACCGCGACGTACATCTGCATCTGCATGAGCAGCCGCTCCGGGTGCTCCGCGATGACCTTCACGTAGGCGTTCGCCATGGAGTGCAGGGCTTCCTCGCCCTCCAGGCCGTCGGAGGCGTCCTCCATCGTGCGCCGCGCGAGCTCCATGCAGTGCTCGGCGGCCGCCAGGAAGATCGCCTTCTTGCCCGGGAAGAGCCGGAAGAGATACGGCTGCGAGACACCCACGCGCTTGGCGATCGCCTCGGTGGACGTGCCGTAGTAGCCGCCCCGGGCGAACTCGCTCATCGCCGCGCGGATGACGCTCTCGCGCCTCTCCTCTGCGCTCATCCTGACCATGCGGCTAAGTTAGTACTCAATCACTAACTACGTCAAGAGAGGGGGAACCGGCGGTTGTCGGAGACCGGTAAGGGGCGTCCGCAATGGGCGGACGCCCCTTACCCAGGCCTCGAAACAGGCCTCGGCCGTGCGCTACGGGTTGCCGCTCAGGCCAGTCGTACGACCGCGCGGGACATCCCGAGGACCTTCAGGCCGTCGCTCGTCGCGGTGAGGTCGACGCGCACGGTGTTGTCGTCGAGCTTGGCGCCGATCTTGGCGCTGACCTCGATGGTCGCGCCCTTGTCGTCGTTCGGGACGACGACGGGCTTGGTGAACCGCACGCCGTACTCGACGACCGCGCCCGGGTCGCCGGCCCAGTCGGTGACGACACGGACCGCCTCGGCCATGGTGAACATGCCGTGCGCGATCACGTCGGGGAGACCGACCTCGACCGCGAACTTCTCGTTCCAGTGGATCGGGTTGAAGTCCCCGGAGGCGCCCGCGTACTGGACGAGCGTGGCACGGGTCACGGAGAAGGTCTGGGCCGGCAGCTCGGTGCCGACCTCGACGTCCGCGTAAGAGATCTTCGCCGCCATGTCAGCCCACCTCCGCCGCGCGCGCCACAAGCTTCGTGACGGCTGTCACGACGTGCTCGCCCGCCTCGTCGTGGACCTCGCCACGGATGTCCAGGATGTCGTTGCCCGCGAGGGACTTGATCGACTCGATGGTCGAGGTGACCGTCAGCCGGTCGCCCGCACGGACGGGCCGGGTGTACGCGAACTTCTGGTCACCGTGCACCACCCGGCTGTAGTCGAGGCCCAGTTGCGGGTCCTGGACGACCTGACCGGCGGCCTTGAACGTGATGGCGAACACGAAGGTCGGCGGGGCGATCACATCAGGGTGTCCGAGCGCTCGCGCGGCCTCGGGGTCCGTGTACGCGGGGTTACCGTCACCGACGGCCTCCGCGAACTCGCGGATCTTCTCCCGGCCGACCTCGTAGGGGTCGGTGGGCGGGTAGGACCGCCCCACGAAGGACTGGTCGAGCGCCATGGGCTCGGCACCTCCTGGTTGTCTTCGCTCAATGACGCGGGTCCACTGCGGACCCGGAAAGGCCGGGCCGCCACGGACTCCGGTGCCCGGATCCGTGCCGGACACGGTTGCACAACGACGCGAGGCCGCCCCCCGCGAAGGGGACGGCCTCGTGTACGAGCCTGAATTATCGCGTTTCGCGGTGCGCGGTGTGCGCATTGCAACGCGGGCAGTGCTTCTTCATCTCCAGTCGGTCCGGGTCGTTACGCCGGTTCTTCTTGGTGATGTAGTTCCGCTCCTTGCACTCCACGCAGGCCAGCGTGATCTTCGGGCGGACGTCGGTGGCAGCCACAGGAGTGCTCCTTGACGAACGGATGGGACATTAATGCATAGAAGAGTAGCCGATCGAAGGACCGACCCCGCAATCGGCTACTGTCAGTAGCGGTGACCGGACTTGAACCGGTGACACAGCGATTATGAGCCGCTTGCTCTACCGACTGAGCTACACCGCTTTGATGAGATCGGCTCCCGCCTTGCGACGGGAACCTCTCACACCAGAGCCCCAATACGGAATCGAACCGTAGACCTTCTCCTTACCATGGAGACGCTCTACCGACTGAGCTATTGGGGCGAGCGATGAAGACATTACACGGTCGCCCGCCGATCGCCCAAATCCGTTTCGCGGCACCCGCCCCGGCCTGTTCCCCGCTGTTCGCCCGGCCGTTCCCGGGACCTCTCACGCACCCCTGGCGGCCCACGGATCACACGCGGTGACGAGGGCGTGACGAGCGCTTCCTGGGCCGTCCCAGCGTGACGGGAGCCCCACCGATCCCGTCGCGCGCGCCGTGTCGCCGGACTCCGCCCAGGTCCGGTCCGGTGCGGTCCTGCCTGGTCAACCACGCGCCGACGGACCACACCGGTACGACTATTGCGCTCCTCCCCGACGTTGACGGGTCGCCGCCCTAGGCTCGACTCACGCTGCGTGATCTTGTGTCCCCTCGCTCCGCAGCCGTCCCTCCCGCAGCCGCCCTCGAGCCCAGGAGCGCGATGCCCGACCGTCAGCAGCAGCCGCCCCACTCCTCGTCGGGACAGACCGACACGTCAGCGCTGCTGCTGTGCGGAGCGCGCCTCACCGACGGCCGGGCCGTGGACGTACGGCTGGGCGGCGGGCGGATCGAGGCGGTCGGGACCGCCGGAAGCCTGGCGGGCGCCTCCGGGGCCCTCGCCGCGAAGGTGGACCTGGACGGCTATCTCCTCCTGCCGGCGCCCGCGGAGGCCCACGCGCACAGCGACACCGCCCTGACGGCCGACGGTGACGGCCCGCTCGCCTACGACGACCAGGAGGTCCAGCGCCGGGCCACCGAGGCCGCCCTGCTGCAACTCGGCCACGGCGCCACGGCGTTGCGCTCCCACGTGCGCGTCGGCGACGTCCAGGGGCTGGACGCGCTGGCGGCGGTGCTCCAGGTGCGGCGGTCGCTGCGGGGGCTCGCGGAGCTGACGACGGTGGCGATGCCGCGGCTGCTGACCGGCGCGGCCGGTGCCGACGGGCTCGCGATGCTGCGGGACGCCCTGAAGATGGGCGCCTCCGTGGTGGGCGGATGCCCGGACGCCGACCCCGATCCCACCGGATACGTGGAGGCGGTCCTGGAGCTCGCCTCCGAACACGGCTGCCCGGTCGACCTGCACACGGACGCTGCCGACCCCGCGCGGCTCGCCCGGCTCGCGGCCATGGCGGGCGGGCTGCGGCCGGGCGTGACACTCGGACCGTGCGGCGGGCTCGGCGGACTGCCGACCGAGGTGGCGTCCCGCGCCGCGGACCAACTCGCCGCGGCCGGCGTGACGGTGGTGTGTCTGCCGCAGGGCGGCTGCGGCTCGGCCGACGTCCGCGCCACCGCTCCCGTACGGCTGTTGCGGTCGGCGGGGGTGCGCGTCGCGGCCGGCAGCGGCGCCCTGCGGGACGTGTCCAACCCGGTGGGCCGCGGAGACCCCTTGGAGGCTGCCTACTTGCTTGCCTCCCGCCACGGCCTGCGCCCCGAGGACGCCTACGAGGCGGTGAGTTGTGCCGCCCGGGCCGCTCTCGGGCTGCCCGAGGTGCGCGTGGAGGCGGGATTCCCGGCCGAGTTGCTGGCCGTGCGCGGGGACCGGCTCGACGGGGTGCTGTCCCTCGCGTACAGCAGGATCGTGGTGCACCGGGGGCGCGTGGTGGCGCGGACCAGCGCGGTGCGCGAGTACTGCAACTCGGCGTCCGCGTCGGGGCTCGACCTGCCGCGACAGGGGCGTGGGGGGCTTTCGTAGGACGCGATCCGGTCTGATCCTGCGGGGTCGGGCGGTCCTGGGCCGGACCGCCCCGGCGCGGGTAGCCCGCCGGCCCCCGGAGGCTTTCCTCCGGGGGCCGGCGGGCTGAAGGCGGTGCGGGCCGCGGCTGCGGCCCCGGCGCTCTAGAGCTCGCCGCCGCCGAGCATGCCGCCGCCCAGGGCTCCGGCGCCGACGCCCGGGAACGTGCCCGCCGGGAGTTCCGTGGCTCCCTTCGGCGCGCTGACGTCGCCGGCCTCGGCGAGCTTCAGGACGAGGGGGAGCTTGCTGCCCTTCGGGCCGTCGGCGAGGGCCGCGAGGTCGACCCTGATCTGCCGGAGGTCGCCGTTCTTCAGGGTGAAGTCGACGGAGACCTTCTTGTCCGGGGCTTCCTTGAGGTCCTTGGCGGTGGGGAGTTCCATGCCCGTCGGCAGGTCGCCCTGGAGCGGCCGGAGCTTGGCGATGACGCCGGTGACCAGGTCGCGGAAGTTGCCCGTGGCGACGACGTGCTCGACGCCGTCGGCACCCTCCTTCGTACGGAAGGTGACCTTGCGGCCGATGACCGTGCCCACCGCGTCCAGGATCTTCTGCTGCGTCTTGGCGTCGATGTCACCGGCGCCGCCCGCCCCCTTGGAGCCGCCGGAGGACTTCTGCGCGTCCTCCAGGGCCTTGGTGTCGATCTTCACCCAGTCGCCCTCGAAGACCTTCTTCATCTCCTTCTCGCTCGGAGGGAGATCGTCGGCCGACGGCAAGGGGAAGCCCATCGTCCTGCCGAGGGCCTTCATGTCGGCGCGGTAGTAAGTGAAGTCGCCGACGACGCGGAACTCGGCCAGGACACCGTCCGCCCCCGAGACCTTCAGACTCGTACCGAGAAGGTCCTTCTCGCCCGAATCCGCCAGCGGCTTCCTCGACTTGACCGAGACATCGACGTGCAGCGCGCTCAGGGCCTTCGCGGCCTCCGGCGGCAGAGCCTCGTCCGGGTCGGCGTCGCCACCGAGGGCGCTGATCGCGGCGGCGTCGGCGTCCAGGTCCAACCGGAAGGACAGGGACTTCTGTTCGCCGAGCCGGTCCACGGCGTGGTCCACCTTCTGGCCGGCGGTGAGGTTCTCGACCGTGCCGCAGGCGGCCGCCGTGGCGAGGAGGGCAACGGTGCAGCCGGCCGCGGTCACGGTCTTGCGTATGGCGGTGATGGTGGTCTCCTCTATGACGCCGGGCGGGCCCGCCCGGCGTTCCTTCGTTCGCGTGTTCCGTCGTTCTCGACGTGACCACCGTGGATCAGCCGCACGGGCCGGCCGGCCCGTGCGGGCCCATCCGGTGCGTCCGATACGTCCGGTGCACCGGCCGCACCCGGTGCGTCCACAGCGATCACCCATGTGACGCACGAGTTGTCCACAGGGTTGTGCGGCGAACGTCTCCTTCCGGGCGTACGGTCGGAGACATGCGCATTGTCATCGCTGGAGGTCATGGTCAGATCGCGCTGCGGCTGGAGCGGCTGCTCTCCGCGCGCGGCGACGAGGTCGTGGGGCTCATCCGCCACGCCGAGCAGAGCGACGATCTGCGGGCGACCGGCGCCGAGCCGGCCCTGTGCGACCTGGAGTCGGCGTCGGTGGACGACGTCGCGGCACACCTGCGTGGGGCGGACGCGGCCGTCTTCGCGGCGGGCGCGGGCCCGGGCAGCGGAGTGGACCGCAAGGAGACGGTGGACAAGGGCGCGGCGATCCTGTTCGCGGACGCCGCGGAGCAGGCAGGCGTACGGCGACACGTGGTCGTCTCCTCGATGGGCGCCGACGCGGACCACCCGGGGGACGAGATCTTCGACGCGTATCTGCGGGCCAAGGGCGAGGCCGACGCGTACATCCGCGGCCGTAAGGGCCTGGACTGGACGATCCTGCGCCCCGGCAGCCTGATCGACGACGCCGGCACCGGTCTCGTACGGCTGGAGGCGTCCACCGGGCGCGGCATGATCCCCCGCGACGACGTCGCCGCGATCCTCGCGGAGCTGGTGGACACCTCGGCGACGGCCGGTCTGACGCTGGAGGCGGTCGGCGGCTCGACACCGATCTCGGTAGCGGTGAAGTCGGTGGCCGGGAACTAGCCCAGGACCCGTCCTCGGCCCGCACACGGCGAGCGGCGCCGCCCATGCCGTCCGACACGACCCGGCGGCCACGGGGCACACTGATGGCATGTCATCGCGTCGCAGACACTGCCCCGAGTGCCGCCGGGAGATCGCCGTCGTCGCGGGCCGGTTCGCTCGGCACGATCCGCCCGGCGGGCGGGCGAGCGGCGAGCTGGTCTCGTGCCCCGGTTCACGCCGACAGGCACAACTCGGTGCGGCCCAGCCCGCCCTGGACGGATACGCGGTCCCGGACTTCCCGGGCCAACTGCCGCTGTTCTGAGGGCGCAGAGGCCCTGAGGGCAAGGGCGCTGAGGGCGCTGAGGGCGCTGAGGGCGCTGAGGGCGCTGAGGGCGCTGAGGGTTGAGCCGACTCGACCGGCCGCGCGCTCAGGGGTGCCCGGCCCGGGTGTCCCGCGGGCACGCGAGAACAACCGACCGTGGCCGTGGCCGTGGCCGTCGCCATGTCAGTCGAGCAGCTGGACCAGCTCGCCGGTGCGCGCGACCTCGTTGGTGATGTCCTTCCGAGGGTGCCAACCGACGCGCACCGCGTACGACTTCGAGTCGTCCGGCACACCCCGCACGGTGATCGGGAAGACGCACGCCGCCGCGTCGTCGTAGGCACCCGTGCCGAGTGTGCCGGTCGCGACGACCAGTCCCTCGGCGTCGTAGACCGTGACGAGCGCGCCCTTGTCGACGTCACTCAACGGGCCGCTGCCACTGCACATCCCGGTCTCCCCGGGGGCGGCCGCGATCCGCACCCGCCCGACCAAGGTGAATGTCCCCGCTCCGCCGTCATGGGCCCTGGAGAGCCCCCACGCCAGCGCGACGGCACCCGACCCGACGACGAGCCCGAACACGGCCGCCACCACCAAGGCGCCCCGGAAACCGAGGACTCCACGCTTCCGCCGGGCCTGGGACCCCTCCGACACGGCGGACGACTGAACAGCTCCCACACCGGACTCGCCGAGCACCTCATCAGACATGACCGAAGCATGACAGTGCCTCGCGCCGCAGTCGGTCGCTACTCGTCACGGTCACGTCACAGCGCACGGGGGGGGGGGGGGAGGGCGGGCCTGCCCGGGGGGGCGGGAAACGAACAGAGGCGGGCCAGCCGGGCCAGCCGGGAGCCCTCGGCCCCGCCCGCGCCCCAACACGAAGAAACCCCCTCCGATCCACGTTTCCGTGGATCGGAGGGGGTTCACCTTCATGTGGCGGCGCCAGGATTCGAACCTGGGAAGGCTAAGCCGGCAGATTTACAGTCTGCTCCCTTTGGCCGCTCGGGCACACCGCCGGGGTTGCTGCCTGAACCCCGCTTTTGGGCGGCGCTCCGTGGCAACGACGTAAACGATACCCGATGCCCGGGGGTGCTTCGCCACCCGATTGATCGAGCCTTGGGGGGAGGGGGGTGGCTAGGCTTATACGGATGCGGCCGGGGCCTACGCCGGGCTCGACGGCCGCCCCCACGCACCCCGATACAAGGAGCCACAGGACATGGCCGACTCCAGTTTCGACATCGTCTCGAAGGTCGAGCGGCAGGAGGTCGACAACGCCCTCAACCAGACCGCCAAGGAGATCTCGCAGCGCTACGACTTCAAGAACGTCGGCGCCTCCATCTCCTGGTCCGGCGAGAAGATCCTCATGGAGGCGAACTCCGAGGAGCGCGTCAAGGCGATCCTCGACGTGTTCGAGACCAAGCTGATCAAGCGCGGCATCTCGCTGAAGGCGCTGGACGCCGGTGAGCCGCAGCTCTCCGGCAAGGAGTACAAGATCTTCTCGTCCATCGAGGAGGGCATCTCCCAGGACAACGCGAAGAAGGTCGCGAAGATCATTCGTGACGAGGGCCCCAAGGGCGTGAAGGCCCAGGTGCAGGGCGACGAGCTGCGCGTCAGCTCGAAGAGCCGTGACGACCTGCAGGCCGTCCAGGCTCTCCTCAAGGGCAAGGACTTCGACTTCGCACTGCAGTACGTGAACTACCGGTAGGCCGGACCGAAACGCCCGGGACGAACCCGACGACCCGGGGCGCGCCCGGTTTCGGCGGGCGTGTCAGGCGTCGGTGGCGTCGCGAGAAGGGTGGGCACCCCCTGGGTGCCCACCCTTCTCGTCTCCGGTCGCGGTCTCCGGCGGTACCCGCTGCGCGCTCAGTCGCGCGAGTTGCCGAAGAGGACTCGGTAGATGATCAGCAGCACGAGCGAACCGCCGATGGCGGCCGCCCAGGTGGCACCGTCGTAGAAGTGCTTGCTGATGGGGTGGTCCAGCCAGCGGGCCGATATCCAGCCGCCGATGAACGCGCCCGCGACACCGATGAGGGTCGTGCCGATGAAGCCTCCCGGGTCGCGGCCCGGGAGCAGGAGCTTGGCCACAGCGCCTGCCAGCAGCCCCAGAATGATCCAGCTGATGATGCCCATGCCCTGAACCTGCCCCTCCGTGCCGCAGCCACGCTGTCCCGAACCTGTGAGTTCGGTTCGGCGGTGACGTGCTCGTCCTGTCCGTCCACGCGGCGGGTGACCTCTGCGTCCCGCCGGTGCCGTGTCGATGAACAAGACGTGGCCACGGCTCTTTTCGGTTGCAGCGATCAGTAGGGTGCGGCGCATGCCTCAGCCCAACGCCGCGTTGCGCCGAACCCTCGGTCCGGGTGACGCCGTGGTCATCGGGCTCGGCTCGATGATCGGCGCGGGGATCTTCGCCGCGCTCGGTCCGGCGTCGCGGGCGGCCGGCCCCGGACTGCTCCTCGGTCTCGCGATCGCCGCCGTCGTCGCCTACTGCAACGCGATGTCCTCGGCCCGCCTCGCCGCCCTGTACCCGGCTTCGGGAGGCACGTACGTCTACGGGCGGGAGCGGCTCGGGGCCTTCTGGGGGTATCTGGCGGGCTGGTCGTTCGTCGTCGGCAAGACGGCCTCCTGCGCTGCCATGGCGTTGACGGTGGGCGCGTACGTGTGGCCGGCTCAGGCACACGCGGTGGGGGTCGCGGCCGTGGTCGCACTGACCGCCGTGAACTACGGCGGCCTGCAGAAGTCGGCCTGGCTGACCCGGGTGATCGTGGCGGTGGTCCTGGGAGTCCTCGCTTCCGTGGTGGTCGGGTGTCTCGGCTCGGACGCTTCCGACGCCGGGCGGCTGGGCATCGGGCTGTCGTCCGGCGCGGGAGGGGTGCTCGAGGCGGCCGGCCTGCTCTTCTTCGCCTTCGCCGGGTACGCGAGGATCGCGACACTCGGCGAGGAGGTGCGCGACCCGGGACGCACCATTCCGCGCGCGATCCCGCTGGCCCTCGGCATCACCCTCGTGGTGTACGCGGCGGTCTCGGTCGCTGTCCTTTCCGTGCTCGGGTCGGGCGGGCTGGGGCTCGCTACGGCGCCGCTCGTGGACGCCGTACGGGCGGCCGGGCTGTCCGGGCTCGTGCCGGTCGTGCGAGTGGGGGCCGCGGTGGCCGCGCTCGGCTCACTCCTCGCGCTGATCCTGGGCGTCTCGCGGACCACGCTGGCCATGGCCCGTGACCGTCATCTGCCAGGTGCTCTGGCCGCCGTGCATCCACGCTTCCAGGTCCCGCACAGGGCGGAGCTGGCCGTGGGCGTGGTCGTCGCCGTGCTCGTGGCGACCGTGGACGTACGCGGTGCGATCGGCTTCTCCTCCTTCGGGGTCCTGGCCTACTACGCGGTCGCCAACGCGTCCGCGTGGACGTTGAGTTCGGCTCCCGTGTCGCGGGTCGTGCCGGTGCTCGGTCTCCTGGGGTGCCTGACGCTGGCCTTCGCCCTGCCTGTGGTGTCGGTGGTGGTGGGTGCGGGTGTGCTGGCGGTCGGGGCGGCTGCCTACGGCGTACGTCTGTGGGCGGGGTCGCGCTCGCGCTGACCGACCCGGGCGCCGGACGGCTGCCCTGATTCGGGCTCGGACTCGGGCTCGGGCTCGGGCTCGGACTCGGACTCGGACTCGGACTCGGACTCGGACTCGGACTCGGACCGAGGATGCCGTCGGCTATCGGCCGCTTCGTACCCGCTCCGTAGAGCGTGGTGTGGGGGACGGAGCCGTGGGTCAGGGAGTCCCGGCTGTCGTCGTGCGGTGGGAGAAGGCCGTCCAGGGCTGGAGGTCCCCGCCGTCGTGGGACTCCTCGTACCAGCCCGTTCCGTCGAGCCAGGTGCGCAGCCAGGTCGCGAGGTCGGGTGCGTCCACGTACCAGGCGTGGTCCGCCTCGTCGGCGTTCGGCTCGTAGAGCAGGACGGCCCCGTCGGGGTCCTGGCAGTCCACGCACGCGTACATGCCGCAGCCCCAGTGGGATATGGGCAGCACGCCCTCGGGCCAGGGCCACTCGGGGTCCTTGCGGCCGCTCTGCCGACTGGCCAGGTACTGCGGGACGACCGCGGGCTCGCCCGAGGGCGGGCCTTCAAGAAGGGGCAACAGGCCGTATTCCGGGCCGAATCCGCCGTCTCCTATCCGCAGGTAGAGCGAGGCGAGCAGCGCGGGCAGCGGGAAGCCCAGGACGGCCTCGGCGCGGGCGACCTCGGCCGTGTCCACCGGCGCGGGGAGCGAAGGCCAGCCCCAGGGACGGGTGTTGCGGGCCTCTGTGGCGACCCGTGCCAGCAACTGCTCGATTTCGGTCATGGGTTCATCATGCAGCGCGGCGCTGACAATCGGGCAGCCTGTGGACAACCCTCACGCGAGCCGGACATCGACCCCTTTTTCCGCCAGGAACGCGAGCAGTTCCTCGAAAGCCGGCGGCCGGCGGTCTGTGCGCGGGGTGCCGCCGAGGCAGGTGCGGGCGACATCCGACGCGTGCCAGACGAGGGTGAAGGGCCGTTCGGCGCCCCACCCTCCCCGCAGGCAGTCGTCGAGCGCGTCCAGGCTTCGGCCGAAGTAGCCGCCGGGGCCGTTGACGGCTTCGCCGAGCGCGCAGTGGAAGCCGTGGTGGTCGGTGATGTGGCGGCCGTCGAGGTGGAAGGTGGTTCCGGCGGGTGCCGACGGGGCGTCGTGGGGGTGGTGGTGGCGGGCCGTGTCGAGCCAGCAGGAACGGGCTTCGGGGCCGCAGCGGGCCCAGCGGCCGGGGGCGGACGGGCGCCCCTCCCACCAGAGGTCCCAGACCTCGGCGGCTCCGGGCGGTGGGCGCTCCGACCACGGGTCCAGAGCGAGGTCGACCAGGCCGCGGCCGCGCGCCGAGGGGATCCACGCGGTGACCTCACCCTCGACGGCCGGTTGGACGGTGTGGCCGTGGACGTCGAGGCGCAGCAACTGGGCGTGACCCAGGTCCTCCTCCCCCGCGTCCAGGGCGGCCCGGAGGGCGCCGCCCGGTGAGCAGCCGAGCAGTCGTATCGGCGGTTCCGCCGGCTCGGGACCGAGGCGGACGGGCGCGAGGTCCCGGCAGGTTCCCCAGGGCTCCTCCTCGGCGCCGAGGAGGAGGTGGCCGGGTGAGAGGGACGGCCGCCGGGGGGACTCGGTGCCGTTCTCCGCGGACTCGGACGCCTCGACGGTGATGTCGACCAGCGACGGATCACCGGGGCAGGGGCGGTCGCCGAGAACACGGACGTCCTCCAGGCACCAGGGACAGGAGCCGGCGCGCTCGCCCGTCCGGTCGAGGCTCTCCAGGCGGAGGGTGCCGAGCGGGGCGGGACCGCGCCCACGCGCGTGCTCGAGGGCTTTCCCCAGGTCGCCCTGGGGCGCGCAGCCGAGCAGTTCGTACGTCCGGCGGGCGGGCGGGGGCGGGTCGCCGAAGAGGCTCTCCGCGTCGGCGCACAGGGCCCAGGGCTCGCCCGGGACCTCCGTGCCGCGCTGTGTGGCCTCGGTCTCGTACGGCACCAGCCGGTACTTCGGCCGGCCCTCCCCCGTGGTCATGCTCTAGCGCGCCGCGAACGGCTCGTCCGTGCGCACGATTTCGCGGCCCAGCGGGAACAGCGAGACCGGGATGAGCTTGAAGTTGGCGATGCCGAACGGGATGCCGATGATCGTGAGGCACATGGCGATGCCCGTCACGATGTGGGTCAGGGCCAGCCACCAGCCGGCGAGGACCAGCCACAGGACGTTGCCCACGCAGGACGGGGCGCCCGCGTCGTGGCGCTCCACCGTCGTATAGCCGAACGGCCACAGCGCGTAGACGCCGATGCGGAAGGCGGCGATGCCGAACGGGATGCCGATGATGGTGATGCAGAGGATGAGACCCGCGGCCAGGTATCCGAGGAACAGCCAGAAGCCGCTCAGGATCAGCCAGATGACGTTCAGAATGGTTCTCATTGCTGTCGACCTGCCATCTGTTCGAGCCGGGCGATTCGCTCCGCCATCGGCGGATGCGTAGAGAACATCTTGGACATTCCCTGTCCCGGGCGGAAGGGGTTCGCGATCATCATGTGGCTCGCGGTCTCGATGCGCGGCTCGGGGGGCAGGGGCAGCTGCTTGGTGCCGGCGTCGAGCTTGCGCAGCGCGCTCGCGAGGGCGAGCGGATCGCCGGTGAGCTGGGCGCCGGAGGCATCCGCCTCGTACTCCCGGGAGCGGCTGATGGCGAGCTGGATGAGGGAGGCGGCGAGCGGTCCCAGAATCATGACCAGGAGCATGCCGAGGATGCCGGGGCCGTCGTCGTCGTTGGAGCGGCCGATCGGGATCAGCCAGGCGAAATTGACGAGGAACATGATCACGGAGGCGAGAGCACCGGCCACGGACGAGATCAGGATGTCGCGGTTGTAGACGTGACTGAGCTCGTGGCCGATGACGCCGCGCAGTTCGCGCTCGTCCAGGATGCGCAGGATCCCCTCGGTGCAGCACACGGCCGCGTTGCGCGGGTTGCGGCCCGTCGCGAACGCGTTCGGTGCTTCCGTCGGCGAGATGTACAGCCGCGGCATGGGCTGGCGGGCCTGGGTGGAGAGGTCGCGGACCATGCGGTACAGGGCGGGGGCCTCGAACTCGCTCACCGGGCGGGCCCGCATCGCGCGAAGGGCCAGCTTGTCGCTGTTCCAGTAGGCGTACGCGTTCGTCCCGAGCGCGATGACCAGCGCGACGATCAGGCCGGTACGCCCGAAGAAGCTGCCGATGACGATGATGAGTGCGGACAGTCCCCCGAGGAGTACGGCTGTCCTGAGCCCGTTGTGCCGGCGGTGCACGGTACGCCCTCCAAGTGGTGCGGCAGGGGAACCCTTTGCTTGCTTACTGCTCTGCTTCCACTCTTCAGTGGACCCTCCCGTACTGGTCAACGCCAGACGGGAGGCTCTAGTTCCCTTGTGCGCGCGGCCCGGCGGGTGGGCCGTCCGGGTGATCGGAGCGGTGGTCCACGCGCGCGTGGAACGCGCGGACGGGCCGGGAAACGGGGTCGGATCGGGCCGGGAGCGGCGGGTCCGGTCGGGTCGGGAGTGCCGCTCTCCGGTTCTAGAAGAGGCCGGTCTCCGAGAAGCGCAGGATCAGCTGGGGCGCACCGGAAAGGGCCACGCCCAGTACGGCCGTCAGGGCGATCGCGGCCGTCAGCGGGGCGGGGACGCGGTGGGTGCCCGGCTCGCCCTCGGGGGCGCGGAAGAGGAGCGTCGTCCACTGGAGGTAGTAGAAGAGCGCGATCACCACGTTGACGGCCATGACGACGGCCAGCCAGCCGAGCCCGGCGTCGACGACCGCCGAGAAGACGGTCACCTTGGCGAAGAGGCCGATGATGCCCGGGGGCAGGCCCGCGAGGCAGAGCAGGAAGAAGCCGAGCACCAGCGCGGACAGCGGGTTCCTCGCGTACAGGCCGCGGTAGTCGCTGATGCGGTTGAGAGGGCTCGTGCGGGCCACCAGGGCGGCTACGGCGAAGGCGCCGAGGTTCACGGCGGCGTACATGAGGGCGTAGGCCACCGTGGAGCCGATGGCCTTCTGGGCGTCCTTGGAGTAGGCGGCGGACGCGATCGGCACCAGGAGGTAGCCGGCCTGTCCGACGGAGGACCAGGCGAGCAGGCGTACCGCGCTGTACGCGCGCGTGGAGCGCTGCCGCAGGGCCCCGACGTTGCCGACCGTCATGGTGAGGGCGGCCAGGGCGGCCAGCGCAGGCCCCCAGACGTCCGCGTACGACGGGAAGGCGATGACGGTGACGAGGATCAGCCCGGAGAAGCCGACCGCCTTGCCGACGACCGACAGGTAGGCGGCGATCGGCAGGGGTGCCCCCACGTAGGTGTCGGGCACCCAGAAGTGGAAGGGCACGGCGGCCGTCTTGAAGGCGAAGCCGACGAGGGTGAGGACGACGCCCGTCTGAGCGAGGGTGTGGAACTGTCCGTCGACGTGCTGGATCCGGTCGGCGATCCGGGTGAGGTGCAGGGTGCCCGTCGTCGCGTAGACGAAGCTGACGCCCATCAGGCTCACCGCGGTCGCGGTGACGGACGACAGGAAAAACTTCAGGGCCGCTTCCGATGACTTCCTGTCGCCGCGCCGGATGCCGACGAGGGCGAAGGCGGGCAGGGAGGCCACCTCCAGGGCGACGATGAGAGTGGCGAGGTCGCGGGAGGCGGGGAGCAGGGCCGCGCCCGCCGCCGAGGAGAGCAGCAGGAACCAGTACTCCCCCTCGGGGAGGTCCTTGTCGGCGTCCTTGAGGGCGGTGACCGAGAGCAGGGCCGCGAGGAGCGCGCCGCCGAGGACCAGGAGCTGGATGACCAGGGTGAAGCGGTCCGCCACATAGCTGCAGGCGTCCGCGTCGCCGGTCAGGCAGAACGTGGCCCGGTCGCCGTCCAGGAGGGGCAGCAGCAGCAGCGCGGACGCGGCGAGGCCCGCCACCGAGATCCAGCCCAGTACGGCCTTGCGGGCGTCGCCGACGAAGAGGTCGGCGACGAGCACGACGAGTCCGACGACCGCCGCGAGGGTGGGCGGCGCGATGGCGAGCCAGTCGACGGACTGGACCAGGGAACTCATCGGGTGCCTCCTGCGAGGAGCTGCTGTACGGCCGGGTCGGTCAGGCCGAGGAGGGCCCTGGGCCACAGGCCGGCGACGACGGTGAGGGCGACGAGCGGCGTCCAGGCGGCGAACTCGTAGATCTGCACGTCGGCGAGTTTCGGCGCCTCCTGCGAGGCCGAGCCCATGCAGACGCGGCGCACCACGATGAGCATGTACGCGGCGGTGAGCAGGGTGCCGAACGCGGCGATCGCCATGAAGGTCAGATAGGCGGGCCTGCTGAGGGCCTCGGCGGGCTTGAACGCGCCGAACAGCGCCAGCATCTCGCCCCAGAATCCGGCGAGTCCGGGCAGTCCGAGCGAGGCGACGGCGGCGAACGCGAGCAGGCCGCCGAGGCGCGGGGCCTTGCCGTACAGCGCGGCGCCCGTCCGGTCGGCGAGGGTGTCGAGGTCGGTGGTGCCCGTACGGTCCTTCAGCGCCCCGACCAGGAAGAAGAGGAGGCCGGTGATGAGGCCGTGGGCGATATTGGCGAACAGCGCGCCGTTCACGCCGGTCGGCGTCATGGTCGAGATGCCGAGCAGGACGAAGCCCATGTGGCCGACGGAGGAGTAGGCGATGAGCCGCTTGAGGTCGCCCTTCGCGCCTTGTTTGGCGAGGGCCAGACAGGCGAGCGATCCGTAGATGATCCCGACCACGGCGAGAGCGGCGAGGTAGGGGGCGAAGGTGCGGAAGCCGTCCGGGGTGATGGGCAGCAGAATCCGCACGAACCCGTACGTGCCCATCTTCAGCATGACGCCGGCCAGCAGGACCGAGCCGACGGTCGGTGCGGCGGTGTGGGCGTCCGGCAGCCAGCTGTGCAGCGGCCACATCGGCGTCTTGACGGCGAGCCCGATCCCGATCGCCAGCACGGCGATGACCTGCACGGATGTGCTCAGCGACCGGCCGTTGTCAGTGGCGAGTGCCACCATGTCGAATGTGCCCGCCCTGATTCCGATCAGGAGCAGGCCCAGCAGCATGACGACCGAACCGAGCAGGGTGTAGAGGATGAACTTCCAGGCCGCGGCCTGACGTTGGGCGCCTCCCCACCGGGCGATGAGGAAGTACATCGGGATGAGCACCATCTCGAACGCGAGGAAGAACAGCAGCAGATCGAGGACGGCGAAGGTCGCGAGGGTGCCGGTCTCGAGGACGAGCAGCAGCGCGACGAATGCCTTCGGGGTCGGGCCCGCGGGCATCTTGAAGTAGGAGTACAGCGCGCAGAGGAAGGTCAGCAGCGCGGTCAGCACGAGAAGGGGGAGGGAGATGCCGTCGATGCCGAGGTGGATCCGCACGTCGAGTGCGGGGATCCAGCTGATGTCCGTCGTGGCCTGCATCCTCGACGGGTGGTCGTGGTCGAAGCCGAGCGCGAGGACGATCGCGGCGATGAGGACGACACCGGTGACGACCACGCCGTGCCGCAGCACCGCCTGCTCGGGCGACTTCCCCTTCAGTCCGGGGGGGGCCGGCAGCAGGGCCGCGGCGGCCCCGATGAGCGGCCCGACGACGATCAACGCGAGAAGAACCTGCATCACGGACTCACTGATATCGATCACGCCTGCTCACGCTCCCGTGGCGACGAGGACGGCGGCGACCACCAGGACGACGGTGCCGGCGAGCAGCGCGCTCACATAGGTCTGCACGTTGCCGGTCTGCGCCCGCCGTACGGCGGTGCCGAGCCAGCGGGGTAGGGCGCCCGCGCCGCGTACGTAGGTGTCGACGACCTCGCGGTCGAGGAACCGGACGAGCTGGGCTCCGGCCTGGACCGGGCGGACGAACAGCGCGTGGTAGACGGCGTCGAGGTGGAAGCCGACGGCCGCGTGACGGTGCAGCGGGCCGAGCAGCAGCCGGCCCGGGTCCGCGGGGTCGGGCGCGTAGGCCACGTCTCCGAAGGCGGGCTCGTGGCTGGCGATGGCCTCGGCCTCGACCAGTCCGGCATCGGCGTCGGGGTGGGCCGCGACCGCGCCCAGCGGGACGCGGGCCGCCATCGTGGTGGTGTTCCTCCAGGCGCCGTACGTGATGATCCCGCCGACCAGGGCGAGTCCGGTGCCGAGCACCGACGTGGTGAGCACGGGCGTCAGGTCACGGCCGTCGAACCAGTCGGGGAGCGGCCCGTAGGTGAGGCCGAAGGCGAGCGAGGGCACGGCGAGCACCCACAGGACGGCGGTCATGGTGACCGGCTGCCTGCCGTGGTCGGGGGCCTCGGTTCCCTGTCCGTGGAAGGCCAGGAGCCACAGCCGGGTCGCGTACGCCGCGGTGAGGACGGCGGTGACCAGGGCGGTGATCAGGACGATCCAGCCCGCGGCGCCGGGAGCGTGCTCGGTGTGACCGGTGGCGACGTGCTCGGCGGCGCCGAGGACGGCCTCCTTGGAGAAGAAGCCGCTGAAGGGCGGGATCGCGGCGAGCGCGAGGAGGGCCACGGTCATCGTCCAGTAGGCGTCGGGCACGCGGTTGCGCAGGCCCTTCATACGGGACATGACGGCGAGCGAGTTGGTGCCGGAGGCGTGGATGACGACACCGGCGCCGAGGAACAGCAGCGCCTTGAAGGCGCCGTGCGCGAGGAGGTGGAAGACGGCGGCACCGCGGTCGCCGACGGCGAGGGCGCCGGCCATGTAGCCGAGCTGGCCGATCGTCGAGTAGGCGAGGACCCGCTTGATGTCGTCCTGGGCGAGCGCAGCGAGGCCGGACCCGGTCATCGTGACGCCGGCCATGACGGCGAGGACGACCATCGCGGCCGAGGAGGCCTGGAAGACGGGAAGGAGCCGGGCGACGAAGTAGATGCCGGCGGCGACCATCGTCGCGGCGTGGATCAGCGCGGAGACGGGGGTGGGGCCCGCCATCGCGTCGGGCAGCCAGGTGTGCAGCGGGAACAGTGCCGACTTGCCCGCCACGCCGGCGAGGAGGAGCAGGGCGACCAGCGTCGGGTGGTGCAGTCCGCCGCTCGCGACGGTGCCGAGGACCGAGGTGATGCGGAAGGAACCGGCGTCGGTGGCCAGCGCGAACAGGCCGATGAGGAAGGGGACGTCGCCGAGCTTGGTGACCAGGAAGGCCTTGAGGGAGGCGGCGCGGGCCTCCGGGGTCTCCCAGTAGTGGCCGACGAGGAAGTACGAGCAGATGCCCATGATCTCCCAGCCGACCAGGAGCACCATCAGGTCGCCGGAGTAGACGACGAGCAGCATCGCGGAGGTGAACAGGGAGACGAGAGCGGCGTAGGAGGGGTAGCGCGGGTCGTCGCGCAGGTAGCCCGTCGAGTAGATCTGCACGCAGGTGGCGACGACGCCGACGAGGACGGCGACGAGAGCCGCGAAGCCGTCGATGTGCAGGGCCAGTTCGATGGGGACCGAACCGGTCGGGGTGAGTTCGGTGTGCGCGTCGATGGCCTGCCCGCCGTCCTGGCGGACGGTGACGGTCACGGCGAGGACGAGGGACGCGAGCGGGGGCAGGACGGCGAGCGGCCGGACGAAACCGGGTGCCGTGCGGCCCAGGAGGAGGCCGGCGGCGGCACCGAGGAACGGCAGGAGGGGGACGAGGACGGCGAGGGTGGTCGTGGTCACGCGGTGGCCTCAGCCTTCTCGGCCACGGGGGCGTCGCTGTCGGGGTCGTCGGGGCCGTGGCCCTCTGCGGTGTCGCGGAGTTTGTCGATGTCCGAGGTGCCGCGGTTGCGGTACACGGACAGGACGATCGCGAGGCCGATGCCGATCTCGGCGGCGGCGATGGCGATGGTGAACAGGGTGAGGGCCTGGCCGGAGTGCAGGGTGTCGCGGGCGGCCTTGGAGAGCCAGACGTCGAAGGCGACGAGGTTCAGATTGACGGCGTTGAGCATGAGCTCGACCGACATCAGGACCAGGATCGCGTTGCGGCGCGCGAGGACTCCGTACAGGCCCGTGCCGAACAGGAGGGCTGCCAGCACGGCGGGATAGGCGAGGTGCATCAGCGGGCCCCCTGCTTGTCTTCGTGTTCCGTGCCGTCGCGGCCGCCGGGGACGCGCGGGGTGCTCGTCACGCCGGTGTCGGCCTTCGCCTTGCGGGAGAGGACGATCGCGCCGACCAGGGCGGCGAGGAGGAGGACGGAGAGGGCTTCGAAGGGGAGGACCCAGTTCTGGAAGAGGCTCGCTCCGGTGACCTCGGTGGAGCCGGCGGCGGGACCGTCCAGGTCGACCCAGGTCGTGCGGAACGCGTCGACGACGACCCAGACGAGGGCGCCGGTCGCGGCGACGGCGACGGTGAGGGCGGCCCAGCGGTTGCCGGAGTCGGCGTCCGGGGAGCGCCCGATGGGAGCTCTGGTGAGCATCAGGCCGAAGAGGAGGAGAACGACGACGGAACCGACGTAGATGAGGACCTGCACCCAGGCGATGAACTCGGCCGTCAGCAGCAGGTATTCGACGGCCAGGCCGCCGAGCGCCACGACCAGCCACAGGGCGGCGTGCACCAGCTGGGTGGTGGTGACGGAGACGATCGCGGCGCCGAAGGTGACCAGGCCGACGAGGACGAAGGCGATCTCGACGCCGGTCGGGGAGAGGAAGCCGTGGTGTCCGGCGGCGACGGTGGTGGTCGCGTGGGCCACCGTGGCGGTGGCTGCTGCGAAGGTCACGACTGGCCCTCCTGAGGACCGGAGGGCGGTGTGGCCGGGGGCTCCGGCTCCCCGGGCGGGCCGGTCGGCCGTCCGGGCGGGGCCGCCTGGTCGCCCTGGGCGGAATCGGCCTGAGCGGGATCGGCCTGCCCGGGATCGGCCTGCGCGGGATCGGCCTGCGCGGGATCGGCCTGCACAGCTTCCGCTTCCGCTGCCTCCGTCTGCGCTGTCTCCGTCTGCGCTGCCTGTTCGGCGGCGAGTTTGTCGGCGGTCTTGCGGGCGGCGGCGATCTCCTTGGGTTCCTCGGCGGCGGGGTCGAGGGCGGGCGGGGCGGGGACGGTCCACATCCACTCGCGGAGCTTGTCGCGTTCGTGGGTGAGTTCGTGGATGTCGGTCTCCGCGTACTCGAACTCCGGGGACCAGAAGAGGGCGTCGAAGGGACAGACCTCGATGCAGATACCGCAGTACATGCACAGGGAGAAGTCGATGGCGAAGCGGTCGAGGACGTTGCGGCTGCGCTCGCGGCCACCGGGGGCGGCGGGCGGCACCGTCTCCTTGTGGGAGTCGATGTAGATGCACCAGTCCGGGCACTCACGGGCGCACAGCATGCAGACCGTGCAGTTCTCCTCGAAGAGGCCGATGACGCCGCGGGTGCGGGGCGGGAGTTCGGGCTGGGCGTCGGGGTACTGCGCGGTGACGGTCTTCTTCGTCATCGTGCGGAGGGTGACGGCCAGACCCTTGGCGAGGCCGGAGCCGGGGAGGGGAGCCATGGTTACGCGATCACCACCTTGACGATGCCGGTGAGGGCGATCTGGGCGAGGGAGAGGGGGACGAGGACGGTCCAGGAGAGTTTCTGGAGCTGGTCCTCGCGCAGCCGGGGGTAGGTGACGCGGAGCCAGATGACGACGAAGGCGAGGATCGCGGACTTCAGCAGCGTCCACACCCAGCCGAGGCCGTCGGCGCCCCAGGGGCCGTGCCAGCCGCCCAGGAAGAGGACGGTGGTCAGTCCGCACAGGACGACGATCCCGGCGTACTCGGCGAGCAGGAACAGGGCGAAGCGCAGGCCGGTGTACTCGGTGTACGCGCCGAAGATGATCTCGGAGTCGGCGACGGGCATGTCGAAGGGGGGCCGCTGGAGTTCGGCGAGGCCGGCGACGAAGAACACGATCGCGCCGACGATCTGCCAGGGCAGCCACCACCAGTGGAACGCGTCCACGATCCCCGGCAGCGACACCGTGCCGGCGGCCATCGCGACCGAGGCCGCCGTCAGGAGCATGGGGAGTTCGTAGGCGAGGAGTTGAGCGGCGGTGCGCAGGCCGCCGAGGAGGGAGAACTTGTTGGCCGAGGCCCAGCCCGCCATGAGCGACCCGAGGACACCCACGCCCATCACGGCGAGCACGAAGAAGATGCCCGCGTCGACGACCTCGCCGACCGCGCCCTCACCGGGGCCGATGGGGATCGCGAGGAGGACTAGGAGATACGGGAGGAGGGCCACGGCGGGCGCGAGCTGGAAGATGCGACGGTCCGCCCCCGCCGGGACGATGTCTTCCTTCTGGGCGAACTTGACTCCGTCCGCGACGAGTTGGGCCCAGCCGTGGAACCCGCCCGCGTACATCGGGCCGAGACGGCCCTGCATGTGGGCCATCACCTTGTGCTCGGTCTGACCGACGATCAGGGGAAACGTCAGGAACACGACGAAGACGACGATCAGGCGGAGGGCGACGTCGAGCGCGTCGTTCACTGCGGTCCTCCTGAGGGGTCGTCGTCGGGGCTTCGGGTGGGCGCGGCCTCGGGGCCCGGTTCGGGTTCT
The DNA here is from genome assembly GCF_040650615.1 of Streptomyces sp. NPDC048643. Classification (NCBI taxonomy): domain Bacteria; kingdom Bacillati; phylum Actinomycetota; class Actinomycetes; order Kitasatosporales; family Streptomycetaceae; genus Streptomyces; species Streptomyces sp. NPDC048643. The sequence continues at coordinate 6,995 of NZ_JBEZHO010000057.1, read as the reverse complement.
GGGTCGGGGTGGGGTTCCAGGTCGGGGTCCGAGGCCGGCCCGGACTCCGGAGCACGCGTCGGATCGGCACCAGTCCCGGACGCGATCTCGGGCTCGGCCCCGGGCTCGGCCTTCGGCCCGGGCTGGGACGTCGGCCCGGGCTCGGCCTTGGGCTCGGGCTCGGCCTTGGGCGCACGGTCCGCCCTCGGCAGCCGTTCGGGCTCGGGTTTCGCCTCCGGCTCCCGTTCCCGTTCCCGTTCCCGCGCAGGCTCCGCCTCCGGCTCCCGCACAGGCTCCGGCTTCGGCGTCGCGTCCTCGAACGCGGGCTTCGGCTGGTGCCAGGGGGCGTCGGCTGCCGGAGCCGAGCGAGCACCCGGAGCGGTCGGCCCGGCCTGAGGCGCGGCCCCGGACGGAGCGCTCGACCCGGAGGCAGGATCCCCGGCGTCCGAAGGTCCCGCCTCTGCCGGTGTCGCCTCCGCCGGTGTCGCCGTCTCGGCCCGTTGGCTCGCCGAGCCCTGCCCCGCGGTGCGCGTGCGGCGGGCCGGGCGGGCCGGGCGGGCCGGGCGGGAAGTCTCGGTTCCGGAGGCGGCACCCTCACCAGGTGCGGCCGTACCTGCGGCGGCGCCTCCGGGAGCCGCGCCGGCGACCGCGCCTGCGGACGTCGCCCCCTCCGGAGCGGCGCCCGTTGCGGAACCCGGCGCCGCCTGGCCGGCCGAACCCTCGCCCGCCGTGCGGGTCCGGCGGACCGGGCGGTCGCCGGCTGCGCGGGCCGCGCCGCGGGCGGGGCGGGACGGTGCCGGCGGGAGCTGGCCCTTGAGGGGGCCCCACTCGTTGGGGTCGGGAACGCCGGGCGGGAGCATCTGGCGGCGCTTCGGGCCGCCGTGCTCGGACTCGCCCGGTTCCTTCGCGCCGGGCCAGGCCTTGGCGACGCGGGCTGCCAGGACGAAGTCCTTGCGCAGGGGGTGGCCCTCGAAGCCCTCCGGCAGCAGCAGCGGGTCGAGGTTGGGGTGGCCCTCGAAGCCCACGCCGAACATCTCGTGGGTCTCGCGCTCGTGCCAGCCGGCCCCCGCGTAGACGGAGACGGCCGAGGGGAGGACCGGGCCGGCGTGCGGGACGGTCGTACGGACGAGGAGGCGGCGTACCGGGGACAGGGCCACGACGTGGGCGCTGACGCGGAAGCCGGTGCCGGGTTCGTCGACGGCGCTCAGCCAGTCGAAGTAGGTGCAGCCGAGGGTGTCGCGGGCCGTTTCGAGGGCCGCGATCCAGGCCGTGGGCGGTACGTCGACCGTGAGGACCTCGTAGGACTCCTCGGCCGTGGCGTCGGGGCCGAAGAGTTCCTCGGCGGGGGCGGGAAGCCAGCCGACGGTCATCGGTCCTCCTCCCCGGGAGCGGGAGCGGGAGCGTCGGTCGCGGACGGTGTCGCCTCGGGGGCCGGTGCGATCCGGCCCTCCCCCGCCGCGGACGGCTGCGGCGCCGGGCCCGCGGGCACCGGCGGCTTCACCAGGCCGCTCTGCAGGGCCGCGGCGGACGGCCGTGCCGTGCCGTACCGCTCCCCCAGCGACTCCCGGGCGATCTTCTCCTGGAGCTTGAGGATGCCCTGGAGCAGCGCCTCGGGGCGGGGCGGGCACCCGGGGACGTACACGTCGACGGGGATGATCTGGTCGACACCCTTGGTGACGGAGTACGAGTCCCAGTAGGGGCCGCCACAGTTCGAGCAGGCCCCGAAGGAGATGACGTACTTCGGCTCGGGCATCTGCTCGTACAGGCGCTTGACGGCGGGCGCCATCTTGTCGGTGACCGTGCCGGACACCACCATCAGGTCGGCCTGGCGGGGGCCGGGCGCGAAGGGGATCACGCCGAGCCGGATGAAGTCGTGGCGGGCCATCGACGCGGCGATGAACTCGATCGCGCAGCAGGCGAGGCCGAAGTTGAAGACCCAGAGCGAGTAGCGGCGGCCCCAGTTCAGGACCACCTTCATCGGCTCGGGGGCGAGCCGGGCGAGCGCGCCGAGCCGCTTGGGCTCGGGCAGCAGGACCGGCTCCGGAGCGGAGGGGGTCACGTCCATGCGAGGACGCCCTTCTTGTATGCGTACAGCAGGCCCACGGCGAGGAAGCCGAGGAAGATGAACATCTCGACGAGCGTGGCGGCGCCGTAGCCGGGAGCGGCGAAGACCGTGGCCCAGGGGAACAGGAAGATCGAGTCGACGGCGAAGATGACGTAGAGGAACGCGTACACGTAGTAGCGGACCTGGGTGTGGGCCCAGCCCTCGCCGACGGGGTCGACGCCGCACTCGTACGTCAGGAGTTTCTCGGGGGTGGGGACCACGGGCCGCAACAGGCGGCCGGCCCCGAACGCGACGGCGACGAAGAGCACGCCGACGACGGCGAGCAGTCCGACGACCGAGTACGACTGGAAGTAGTCCGCCGCGACGACGGACCCGGTCGCCGTGACAACGGTCGGTTCCGGCACGTCAGCCCCTCACTCCCTGACCTCGTTGCGCCCCGTCGTGCGCCGTCGCGCAGTCGGTGAAGCGCCGTGTTCGACGATCTGTACGGACGGGAGTCTAGGGCCTGCTAAAGAGAGCGTAAGCAGCCCGTCACACCTCGACCATCCCCCGACCACCGGGCACGCGTTCACGTCTCACGGTGTGAACGGCTCCCCGCCGGCATCTCGTGTCCCGTCCCGCCGTCACCCCTGAGGGTGGGGTTATCCCCAGTGCATCGCGGCGGCCCACCTCATGGCGCGGCGGCGCGCCGCCGGGCAGGCTAGCGGATATGACCGAACGCATCACGCCCACCGGTTCGTCGGACGGACCGTCCGACGGCGACCGGCTGCCTCCAGCGCGCTTCGCCCTCGACCGGCAGACCTGGAAGGAGATCGCGCATCTCCTGCTGAACCTGCCGGCCTCGCTCATCGGTTTCGTGTACGTGGTGACGATGCTGGCCACCGGCGCCGGGCTGGCGGTGACGGTCGTCGGACTGCCGCTGCTCGCGGGCGGGCTGCGCGGCTCGCGGCAGCTGGGCAAGGCCGAACGGGCGCGGGCGCGGCGGCTGTTGGGGCTGCGGATCGACGAGCCGAGCCCGTTGCCGCGGGCCGGGTTCTTCGGCTGGCTGTGGTCGAGCCTGAAGGACCCGGTGGCCTGGCGCGCGACGCTCTACGACTTCATCCGGCTGCCCTGGGGCATCGCGACCTTCGTGGTCACGCTGGTGTCGCTGTTCGTGCTGTGGCCGGTGCTGCCGTTCCTCGCGCGGGGGCTGACGAACGTGGACCGGGCACTGGTGCGCGGACTGCTGTCGCCCGACGACGCGCTGGAGCGGCGGATCGCCGAGCTGGAGTCCAACCGCGGGGTGGTGGTGGACGCGGCGGCCGCCGACCTGCGCCGCATCGAGCGCGATCTGCACGACGGTGCGCAGGCCCGGCTCGTCGCGCTGGCGATGGGGCTCGGCCTGGCCAAGGAGAAGCTGCTGGAGGATCCCGACGCGGCGGCGGTGATGGTCGACGAGGCGCACGGCGAGGTGAAGCTCGCTCTGCAGGAGCTGCGCGACCTGGCCCGGGGTATCCATCCGGCGGTCCTCACGGACCGCGGTCTGGACGCGGCCCTGTCCTCGGTGGCCTCGCGGTGCACGGTGCCGGTGAAGGTGACGGCCGACCTGGAGACGCGGCCCGCCGCGGCCATCGAGGGCATCGCGTACTTCACCGTCTCGGAGCTGCTCCAGAACGTCAGCAAGCACAGCGGCGCGCGCTCGGCGTCCGTCGACGTCTGGCGGTCGGACGACCGTCTGCTCATCCAGGTCCGCGACGACGGCCACGGCGGGGCGGGCCTCGACGGCGGTACGGGCATGGCGGGGCTCGCCGACCGGCTGGGCGCGGTGGACGGTCTGTTCGTCGTCGACTCACCGGAGGGCGGCCCGACGGTCGTGACGGCCGAACTCCCGTGGCGCGCCCGCGAGGGCGGCCTCGCGCGGTAACGCGCAGGCGGCAGCACGCACGCCTCCCGGACCGAAGGCCGCACGGTGGTCCACCGTGCGGCCTTCGACGTCCGGCCGGTGTGCGCGGAGCGACCGTAGGTAGGGAAAACCCCCGGACCGAGACGCCGACCCGCTCCATGGTCCGCGGGCGGCGCGGACAGCAGAGTTGGGGTACGAGCCGACGCGCGGAACGAGTCGAGGCGCAGGACGCGACGAGAGAACGGACGGACGGATGGCCACGGAGTACGGAAACGGATACGGGCACCGGAGCGGGCCCGGATTCGACGGGGCGGGCGCCGGCGAGCGGCGACACCGTCTTCCGGCCCCGCTGCGGGCACCGATCGAGGCCCGCAGCTGGCGGGAGTTCGGCTACGTGATGCTGGGCCTGCCGCTCGGCATCCTCATGTTCACGTTCGCCGTCACGATGGTGTCGCTGGGCGCGGGCCTGCTCATCACCTTCCTGGGCGTCCCGGTGCTGGCCGCCGCGCTGGCCGGCTGCCGCGGCTTCGGCTCGCTGGAACGGGCGCGGGCGCGCGGGCTGCTGGGTGTCGAGGTGGCCGATCCCGAGCCGCTGCGGATGCGCAAGCAGGGTCCGATGGCGTGGATGGGCGCGGTGCTCAGGAGCGGCGCCTCGTGGCGGCACCTGCTGTACGCGGTGGTCCAGTTCCCGTGGGCGGTGTTCTCCTTCTCGGTGGCGCTGAGCTTCTGGGCGTACGGATGGGCACTGCTGACGTATCCCCTGTGGTTCTGGGTCTTCCCGATGTACGCGGGCCAGGGCGGCCTCCAGCTGTACGGCGACGGAACGCACTCCGTGTACCTGGACAACCCGTTCGAGATCACGATGACCGCGCTGCTCGGGCTGCTGTTCACGATGGCGACCCCGTGGATCGTGCGGGCGTTGACGAGCGTGGACCGGCTGATGGTGCGCGGGCTGCTCGGCCCGTCGCGGCTGGCGACCCGTGTGGTGGAGCTGGAGTCGGACCGGGGCGTGGTCGTCGACACCGCGGCGGCCGACCTACGGCGCATCGAGCGCGATCTGCACGACGGGGCGCAGGCCCGGCTCGTCGCGCTGGCGATGGACCTGGGGCTCGCCAAGGAGAAGCTGACCGAGGACCCGCAGGCCGCCGCGCGGATGGTCGGCGAGGCGCACGGTGAGGTGAAGACGGCTCTCCAGGAGCTGCGGGACCTCGCGCGCGGCATCCACCCGGCGGTGCTGACCGACCGGGGGCTCGACGCCGCGCTGTCCTCGGTCGCCTCGCGGTGCACGGTGCCGGTGCGGGTGGAGGTCGACCTGCCGGCGCGGCCGATGCCCGCCATCGAGGGCATCGCCTACTTCACCGTCTCCGAACTGCTCCAGAACATCAGCAAGCACTCCCGGGCGACCCGGGCGAGCGTGGACGTGTGGCGGGTCGAGAACCGGCTGATGCTCCAGGTCGTGGACAACGGGGTGGGCGGCGCCGACGCCTCCTCGGGTTCGGGCCTCGCGGGACTCACGGAACGGCTCGACGCGGTGGACGGGATCCTCGTCGTGGACTCGCCGGTGGCCGGCCCGACGCGGATCACGGCGGAACTGCCCTGGCGGGGCTGAACCGCGCCTGCCGGCCGACGCCCCACCGCGGGGCGGTCACGGCCCGGCGGGACACGACCGACCAGGCGGGGCCGACAGGCCCCGCCTGCATCCGCGCCCCCTCCGGGACCCCGGACGGGCACGCGGCACACCCGTCCGGAAACGCCGGTCGGGCTGAGGCATCACCCTCCAGAACCCCACCTCCACAGACCCCTGGCGTATTCCCGCCGCCCGGGCGCGCCCCGATCGGAATGCTGGAATGCTGGGGTCTGTCGTACGAGCGCTGTCGTACGAGCGGGGACGAACCCGGCGGGTCCGGGGACGGCCCGGGGCGGGCTCTGGGGGGCCGAAGAATCGTGGAGGACAGGGTGCGGGTCGTCATCGCCGAGGATTCAGTGCTGCTCAGGGAGGGCCTGACCCGGTTGCTGACCGACCGGGGGCACGACGTGGTGGCGGGGGTCGGGGACGGCGAGGCGCTGATCAAGACCATGACGGAGTTCGCGGCGCAGGGCGCGCTGCCGGACGTGGTGGTCGCCGACGTACGGATGCCGCCGACACATACCGACGAGGGCGTGCGGGCGGCCGTGCAGCTGCGCAAGGCACATCCCGGACTCGGTGTGCTCGTGCTGTCACAGTACGTGGAGGAGCGGTACGCCACCGAACTGTTGGCCGGTTCCAGCCGTGGCGTCGGTTATCTGCTCAAGGACCGGGTCGCCGAGGTGCGCGAGTTCGTGGACGCCGTGGTGCGAGTGGCCCAGGGGGGTACCGCGCTCGACCCGGAGGTCGTGGCGCAGCTGCTCGGCCGCAGCCGCAAGCAGGACGTGCTGGCCGGACTGACGCCGCGCGAGCGGGAAGTGCTGGGACTCATGGCCGAGGGCCGGACGAACTCCGCCGTCGCCCGCCAGCTGGTGGTGAGCGACGGTGCCGTCGAGAAGCACGTCAGCAACATCTTCCTGAAGCTCGGACTGTCCCCGAGCGACGGGGACCACCGGCGTGTTCTGGCCGTTCTGACCTATCTGAACTCCTGACCATCTGACACTGTGTCAGTTGTCGGACAGAACCAGGAGGCAGACGGGGAGCGTCGTTCGGAGAGAGAGCCGAGGGCGGGGAAATCATGACAAGTCAGGGCGTCAGGCCGTCTCAAAATGGTGTCCATCATGCGAATGGCCGAAGGAAGGCGACCCTTACGGACGTAGGGTTGAAAAGGGAAGGGTCTACGGCAGGACCCCTCCCGGACAGCCGCCTCAAAGGAGGTCCAGTTCAGTGACGAGCCAGGTCAGTAGCCCAACGGAGCAGGCCGACGAACCCCTCGTGGGAGAACAGCGCAAACCGGTCGGGACGAAGGACGTCCGCCGGCTCGACCGGGTCATCATCCGGTTCGCGGGGGACTCGGGTGACGGGATGCAGCTCACCGGTGACCGTTTCACTTCGGAGACGGCCTCGTTCGGCAACGACCTCTCGACGCTGCCGAACTTTCCGGC
>NZ_JBEZHO010000056.1:0-61498 GCF_040650615.1 Streptomyces sp. NPDC048643 | reverse complement strand
CAGTTCGGACAGTTGTCCCGCCGGCCAGCCGGTGTTGCCGGTGAAGGTCACCCGGAGATAGCGGGTCGCGGTGCCGGTCAGGCCCCCGCCCTCCCGAACCATCCGGTGGCCCGGAACGTCAGCCCTGGCGGTCCTTCAGCTCGGCCGCGACCAGCTCCGCGATCTGCACCGCGTTCAGCGCGGCGCCCTTGCGGAGGTTGTCGTTGGAGACGAACAGCGCGAGGCCGTGCTCGGCGGTCTCGTCCTGGCGGATGCGGCCGACGAACGACGCGTCCTTGCCGGCGGCCTGGAGGGGCGTCGGGATGTCGGAGAGGACGACGCCCGGGGCGCCCGCGAGCAGCTCGGTGGCGCGCTCGGCGGAGAGCGGGCGCGCGAAGCGGGCGTTCACCTGGAGGGAGTGGCCGGAGAAGACCGGGACACGCACGCAGGTGCCGGAGACCTTGAGGGCGGGGATCTCCAGGATCTTGCGGGACTCGTTGCGGAGCTTCTGCTCCTCGTCGGTCTCGTTCAGGCCGTCGTCGACGACGGAGCCGGCGAGCGGGAGCACGTTGAACGCGATGGGCCGCTTGTAGACCTGCGGCTCGGGGAAGTCGACCGCCTCGCCGTCGTGGGTCAGCTTGTCGGCCTCGGCGACGACCTTGAGTGCCTGGCCGTGCAGCTCCGCCACGCCCGCGACGCCGGAACCGGACACCGCCTGGTAGGTGGCGACGACGAGCGCCTCCAGGCCCGCCTCCTCGTGCAGCGGCTTCAGGACCGGCATCGCGGCCATCGTCGTGCAGTTCGGGTTGGCGATGATGCCCTTGGGGCGGTCGGCGATCGCGTGCGGGTTCACCTCGGAGACGACGAGGGGCACCTCGGGGTCCCTGCGCCAGGCGGAGGAGTTGTCGATCACGACGGCACCCTGCGCGGCGACCTTCTCGGCCAGCGCCTTCGAGGTCGCGCCGCCCGCGGAGAAGAGCACGATGTCCAGGCCGGAGTAGTCCGCCGTGGAAGCGTCCTCCACCGTGACACCGTCGACGACCGTCCCGGCCGATCGGGCCGAGGCGAACAGGCGCAGCTCGTCGACCGGGAAGTCCCGCTCGACGAGGATCCTGCGCATGACTGTGCCGACCTGACCGGTGGCTCCGACGATTCCGACCCTCACGGCGACTCCCTTTGCGTGCGTTTTACGTGGTCCAGCGTTTCCATCATGCGTCTGACCCGGGCCCGCGTGTCCAATCCTTTCGCCGCGCCGTCCGAGGATCGGGACGCCTGCACGGGGCTTCGGGAGCCCGATCCTGCGGCGGCCGGACCCCCGGGTACGAAGAAATCGTCCCGGGACGAAGGGGAACCACAAGCCGTACGGTGTGGGCCCCGTCATGGTTTCCGGTCCGGTGTGACGTACGACTCGAAGTGGGCCGAACGTTTCGGCCCGCACCGGCGTCCTAGGGGAAACGCGGGAGGGGAGGGTGGCTGTGCTGCGCAGAAAGCCACGCCGCGCACCGGGGGCGGACGACCCCCTGGACGCGGCGCAGGAACGCCGGGTGCGGGCCGTGCTCGCGCTCGGCGGGGTGCCCCAGGCGGACCTGCCGGACGGGGTGCAGCAGGTACGGCTGCGGCTGCTGGAGCGCGCGGCCAAGGGGGACGAGGCACCGCGCGACGTGTCCGCCTGGGCGGCCGTCGTCGCCTCGAACCTGGCGATGGACTGGCACCGGGCCAAGCGCCGGCAGGAGCGGATCGGTGAACGCCTCGCCTCGCTGCGCCAGTTGGAGCAGCCCTCCGACGAGGAGTCCAGCGTGCTCGCGCTGGCCGTCGCACAGGGCCTGGACGAACTGCCGGACGCCCAGCGCCAGGTCGTGGTCCTGCGGTTCTACGCCGATCTGCCCGTGCGCGAGATCGCCGACGAACTCGGCATACCCGAGGGCACGGTCAAGAGCAGGCTGCACACGGCGGTCCGCGCGCTGCGCGCCCGCCTGCACGAGGACGAGGTGGTGTGACGTGGCCGAGTACGAAGGGGTCGACGCGCTGCTGGCCGCGATCACGGACGCGTCACTGCCCCAGGGCGCCCGCGACGACGTCGTGTTCATGGCCGAGCACCGTGCGGCCCGCGAGGACGTGGACATGCTCCGGGAGCAGCTGATCGTCATCGGGGACGCTCTGGCGGCCCCGGGGACCGGCAGCGAACCCGCCGACGCCGCCAAGAAGTCCGGGAAGCCGAGGAAGGCGAGGACGGCTGAGAAGTCCGGGAAACCGGCCGGGTCCCGGACGTCCACGGCCACGGGGAGGCCGGGGGAGGGCCCTGCGGGGAGCGCCCCGGGCCGCTCCCGGCGGCGCGGCGCGTTCGCCGTCGGCGCCGGTGCCCTCGCGGCGGCCGCGGTGGCCTCGCTGGTCGTCGGCATGGGCTGGCTGGTCGCGCAGGGCGGGACCGGAGCGAACGACGCCGCCAGTGACGCCAAGGCGGACCAGGGCGCCGGGAGTCTGCTCAGCGCGCCGGGCTACATCGCCTGCTCCCGGCTCATCGCCGAGGGCACGGTCGCCCGCGTGAGCCAGGAACCCGGCACCGGGCAGGACCGGATCACCCTCGACGTCTACCACTACTACAAGCCGGCCAAGGGCGAGAAGGAGGTCAGCTTCCTGATGGAGCGGGACGTCTTTCCCCGCCTGCACAAGGGCGACGAGGTGCTGGTCGGCATCCCGCGGCACGCGGCCGGCCCCGACATCTGGACCACGGGGGACGAGGCCATCGCCCGCGAGCGCTCCTGGATCGTCAAGGCACTGCCCGAGTCCCGCGGTCTGAAGTGCGAGGAGTGAGGGTGGCCCGTCCCGCCGACGGTGACGGGCGGCCCGGCCCCCGACGGTTACGAGTGACCGGCCCACGACCGTGACGGGTGGCAGGGGCGCGCACAGTGACGGGTGGCACGGGCCGCGCGGAGGGGCCGCGGCACACACGAAAGGGCGGGCGCCCGTCTCCGGACGCCCGCCCCGTGCCCGTACCGCTCACGCGGCCGGAGGCCTACGCCGTCACGGCGTGACCTTCTCGATCTTCACGCTGCCGGTGCCCGCGACGGTTCCGCGCGCGTTCACCAGCTGGACCTGACCGAAGAACTCGCGACCCTCGGGCGCGGCCGCGGCGGCGGTGACCGAACCGGACACCGTGGCCGAGGCACCGGTGGCGAGCTTCACCGGGGTGGAGTCGTCGACCGTGACCGTGCCGAGCGCGCCGGAGAAGAACACGTCCAGGTAGTCGTACGCGGTCGAGCCCGACGGGACCGAGTAGCCCGCGACCTCGACGGTGTACGTGCCGGCGGCGGGGGAGGCGATGGAGACGGCCTCCTCCGAGTCACCGTCCGCGGACTGCCCGACGACCGTCCCGGCGGCGTCGTACACCGTCAGGTCCAGGTCGGCGGCGGTGTCCGAGACGTTGCCGATGGACACGTCGAGCGACGCGGCACCCGCGGGCACCTCGACGGTGGTGGTCTGCGTCGCGCCGTCGGCGATGGTCGGCCGGGTGCTCTTCGAGGAGCCGAGCGGGCCGCCCTTGAGCTTGCCGTCGATCGCGGCGAAGTTGTTCGTCACCTTCCAGGAGGCGGTGGACGGGACGCCCACCTTGGCCTCGGGGACGGTCACGACCGCCGGGTCGAACGCCGCACCGAGCACGGCGACATCGAGCTTGTACGGGTTGTCGAGCAGCGGCGAGGTACGGCGCGCCTCGACCTCGATCTCCCAGACGCCGGCCTGCGGGTCCGCGTACGAACGCACGTCGGGCTTGCAGCCGTTGCCGTCGAGGTAGTTGTTGTAGCAGTACGGGGTGCCGGTGTCCTCCACCGGAACGCCGTACGGGTGGATCGAGATGAACCGGGTCTGGCTCTTGTCCTTCAGCCCGCCGATCGCGACCTCCAGCGCGGAGGCGCCCTCGGGGACCGTGACGAAGTAGGACGTGGTGCTGTTGCGCTGCACCGAACCCGACGCCTTGTAGGTGTACTTGACCGGCGCGGAGACGACGACGGTCGACAGGATCTGCTTGTCGACGCCCTCGGTGCGCGGGTCGTCGACCTCGAGGATCGCGCTCTTGAGACCGGCCGACCGCGGGGCGGCCTGGACCTTGACGGTCACCGGCTGGTTCAGCGGGAGCCTGACCTCGTCCGAGCCGACGATGCGGAAGGTGTTCTCGGCGTTGTTCTCGAAGTACAGCTCGTGCCGGATCGCCCGGTCCTCACCGGACGTACGCGTGACGGTGATGTCGTACGTCCTGCGCTCGCCCGCCTTGAGACCGCCCTCGCGGTCGTAGAGGCCGGTGCCGAAGCCCGGCGTCTTCAGCGCGTAGTCGATCGCGGTGTCGACCGGCGCCTTCACGGCGTAGTCGTGGGCGGTGGCGCCGTCACGGATCGAGTCCCAGGCGTCGGGGATGTTGATGAGCCCCGCACCCTCCTCGTACGCCTGGACACCCTTGATGTGGTCGGCGGTCGACGTCAGCGCGGTGCGCAGGGTCGCCGGGGTGAGGTCGAGGCCCTTCTGCTTCGCGGCGCTGATCAGCAGGGCGGAGGCGCCCGCGGCCTGCGGCGACGCCATCGAGGTGCCCTGGAGCATCGAGTAGCCGGCCGGCAGGGTGTAGCCCGCCTCGGCGACCGGGGAGCCCGGCAGCCAGGTCTGGGTGGAGTTGATGGAGGCGCCGGGCGCGCTCAGCGTCGGCGCGAAGCCGCCGTCCTCACGCGGGCCGCGCGAGGAGAAGGGCAGCATCGCGTACTTCTTCTCCACCTGCGAGCCGTAGTTGGAGGCCCAGGTGTCCTTGGAGATGGTCGCGCCGACCGAGATGACCTTGTCGGCCAGGCCCGGGTCGCCGATGGTGTTCGCGCCGGGGCCGGAGTTGCCCGCGGAGATCACCAGCTGGACGCCGTAGGTGTCGATGAGACGCGTGTAGAGCTCGCTGCGCGCGTTGTTGCCGTCGTTGAGCGCCGGCAGTCCGCCGATGGACATGTTGACGATGTCGACGCCACGGTTGGCGACGAGGTCGATCATGCCCTCGGTGAGCGCGACGTTGGTGCAGCCGCCGGTCCAGGTGCAGGCGCGCGAGGAGACGATCTTCGCGCCGGGCGCCGCGCCGTTCATCTTCCCGCCGAACAGGCCGTTCGCGGAGGTGATGCCCGCGACGTGGGTGCCGTGCTCGGACTCGATGACGCCGATGTTGACGAAGTCGCGCTTCTGGCCGACCCAGTCGCCGCCGTACGGGTCCATCGGGACGTCCTTGCGGATCTCCACGACGAAGGGCTGGCGCTCGACGACGTCCGTCGCCGGGTTGTCGGTACCGAAGTAGCCGATCTGGAAGCCGTCCTTGTACGGCTTCATCGGCTTGTCGTCGGTGAAGTCGCCGTTGTTGTTCAGGTCGACGGTCACCGTGCCCGCCGCCGGGTCGTAGAGCACACCCCAGACGTCGGTCGTGTCGCCGTCGCGGTTCGCGTCGCCCTTGGCGTCACCGCCGGCCGTCACCGACTCGCGGAAGGTGCTGATCTCGTAGGAGCCCGCCGGCGCCGTCCACGTCCGGCCGCTGTACGTGAAGGTGGGCCCGGCCACGGGCGTGATCATCGGGCGCCACGTCGCGTCGCTGTCGAGGATCGGGTCCGTCGAGGTCACCCAGTCGACGATCTTGCGCTCGCCGGTGGTGGTCTTCTGGAGCGCGGGGTGGCCGAGGTCGACCCCCGAGTCCAGGATGCCGATGGTGACCCCGCGGCCGTCCGCCTTCGGGTGGTCCTTCACGAAGTCGACGGCACCCGTCTCGAAGGACGGGTTGTACGGGTTCTCGGCGGGGGTGTTCTTGCCGGGGGCCCGGTACGTGGTGGCCGTCGCGGTGTTGCTGCCGTGCTTCGCGGTGTCGGCGCTCGGCGTCGGGTCGTCCAGCGCGATCTCCTGGCGCAGATCGATCCCGTGCACCGAGGACAGTTTCGCGGCGGCGGCGATGGCCGCGTCCGCCCGGCCCGTCGGGACGGTCGCCCGGACGTAGCCGAGCTTGTCGTAGGTACGGCCCACCGAGCCGCCCTTGACCGCGTCCAGCTGCTCGGCCACCTGCTCGGTCCTGCCGGGAGCCGTGGCGATCATCATCGTGACGTTCTTGTCGCCGTTCGCCTTGGCCTCGGTGAGGAGGTCGGCGTCGCTCGAACCGAGCTTGGCGGCGGCTGACTTGGTGCCGGGGTCGGCGGTGGGCGCACCCGGGTCCGCGGAGAAGGCCATGGGTATCGGCCCGGCCGCGGAGAGCGCGGCCACCAGGCCCGCGGCCACGGCAATGCGGGCCACGCGTCTCGCGCCCGATATCGGGGCGCGCTGAGGGTCGGAGATCATCTGCATCCCTTGTAGGTAAAGGAACGAGCGTGGAGCGGCCGGTTCCGGCAGTCGATTCGGGCCGGTCGCGTCAGTCCGGTATGTGAACCCGGATGACCGCTCAGCTTTACCTAAGGGACAGTTGTTTGGGGAGAGTTGACCGATGCGGGATGAAGCCATGGCGTACTTCCGCCATACGCCACGCCGGTGATCACCCGCTATGAGCGGACATGCCGGACGATGCCGCGTCCGCTTCCGCCGATCCGACGTTCTTTCGTGTGCGCGCCGTGGCGGGACGCCTTCGTGCCGTGACGGTGATCTACCGTCAGATGCTCGCGGTGCGTCCGGCTCCCGAGGGTGGCGATCGTTTCCCTGGGGGCGAACGAAGCTCCCCTACCCAGGAAGGTGAACGCGGAGTGACCGGGCCCGGGCCGTTCGGACAGGGCTCCATGGACGCACAGGGTGCGCCAAGATCCACGTACGGTGATCGGCGCCGGGCGTTGCTGCCGAGTTAACGCGCAGGTCACCCCCGCTGCCAACGATCCATGGTGAGCGGGGTGTTCGTTCCTGGCGCCCCGCGACCACAGCCGACGCGTTCGCACTCGGGGAGACCGCGCCATGTCGCGCACACGCTCTGTCGCCGCCGTACCCGCTCTCAACCGCCGCACCCTGCTCGCCGCCACCGGAGCCCTGTCGCTCTCCGCCGGCGTCGGCCTCGCCCGGCGCCCGGAGGCCGCGGCGCACGCCGCGACCCCGGGACGGGAGACCGTCGCCGACTCCGTCGCCCAGTCCGAGGCCCGGTCGGCGGCGGTCACGCCGCTCGCCCCGCCCGAGCTGGTCCCCTACACCCGCGGCACCACACTGCGCGGCGTCGCCGCCCCACGCTCCGGCACCTCCGGGTACCGGCGGCTCGGCGACGGCGCCGGCTGGCAGCGCGTCGTCCGGGACGAACTGGCCGCGGGGAAGAAGGGCCGCGCCGACCGGCGCACCGCGCTCGCCTCCTTCGTGCAGCTCACCGACCTGCACCTGACCGACGCCCAGCACCCGCTGCGCCTGGAGTACCTGCGCGCCCAGAACAAGAGCTTCTGGCGCCCCCAGGAGACCCTGACCGTCGCCGGAGCCGTCTCCCTCGTGGAGCGGGTCAACTCCCTGCGGGGAGCCCCCGTCACCGGCTCCCCGCTGCACTTCGTCATGACCACCGGCGACAACACGGACAACAACTCCAGGACGGAACTGGACTGGTTCCTGAAGGTCATGAGCGGCGGCCGCATCAGCCCGAACAGCGGCGACCCGCGGCACTACGAGGGGGTCCAGGCCAGCGGCCTCAAGACCTACTGGCAGCCCGACGCGGCCCTGCGCGACGCCGACAAGCAGCTCGGGTTCCCGCGCATCCAGGGGTTCCTGGAGGCGGCCATCCGCGAGCTGCGCAGTCCCGGCCTGAGCCTGCCCTGGTACTCCACCGTCGGCAACCACGACGCCCTCCCGCTGGGCTGCTACGGCACGCGGGGCGACTCGTACCTCACCGAGTTCGCCGTCGGCGGCAAGAAGCTGATGTCCCTGGGCGCGGCGGAGTGCGACAAACTCGCCAAGAGCATGAAGAAGGGCTCCAGCCCCAAGGGCGCCGAGGTCCACGCCCTGCTCAAGGCGCACACCCGGCAGATGCGCTCGGTCACCCCCGACGAGAACCGGGCCCCGTTCACGCCGGCCGAGTACCTCAAGGCGCACCTCGACCCGGCGCACACCGGGCCCGGCCCGATCGGCCACGGCTACTCCTCCGCGAACCTCTCCGCGGGCACCCAGTACTACACGTTCCGCATCGCGGAGGACGTCATCGGTGTCAGCCTCGACACCACCGACCCCGGCGGTCACTACGAGGGGTCCGTCGGAACGGCGCAACTGCGCTGGCTGGAGAAGACGTTGCGCGACAACAAGGACGCCTACGTCATCGTCTTCAGCCACCACACCAGCAAGACGATGCGCAACATGAACGCCGACCCGACCCACCCGGGGGAGAAGCGGCACGGCGGGGACGAGGTCGTCGCCCTCCTCGCGCGCTTCAGCAATGTGCTGGCCTGGGTGAACGGCCACTCCCACAAGAACGACATCACCCCGCACGCCGCCCCCGGCAACCGCTCCTTCTGGGAGATCTCCACCGCCTCACACGTCGACTTCCCCCAACTCGCCCGCGTCATCGAACTGGTCGACAACAAGGACGGCACGCTCTCCCTGTTCACCACCCTCATCGAGTCAGCCGCCCCGCACGCCACGGACTTCTCCGACCTCAGCCAGACGGGCCTGGCCGCGCTCTACCGCGAGCTGTCCTTCAACACGCCCGGCGCCCGCACCGACCTCGCCGGCACCTCGCGCGACCGCAACACGGAGCTGATCCTGAAGAAGGGCTGAAAGCAGCTCAACCCGCGCGGACCGGGCAACCCCGTGCCGCGGACCCGGGTCCGTCCCCCTGACACGTTCGACAGTGAGACGGGGGAAGACATGAGGGTACGTACGGGACTTGTGGGAGCCACCGCCGTGGCGGTCGCCGCGGCGCTGGCGGGCACCGCGGTGGCGGCGCCCGCCGCGGGAGCGGGCCACGCGCCGACCCGGCAGGCCATGGAGGCGGCCGTACGCGACGGTGTGCCGGGCGTGACGGCGACGGCCTCCGGCCGGCACGGCACCTGGTCCGCGACGGCGGGCACCGGCGACCTGCGGACCGGTGCACCGCGCTCCACCGCCGACCACTACCGCGTCGGCAGCATCACCAAGACGTTCGTCTCCACCGTGCTGCTCCAACTGGAGGCGGAGGGACGGCTGTCGCTGGACGACACGGTGGACCACTGGCTGCCCGGCGTGGTGCGGGGCAACGGCAACGACGGAAGGAAGATCACCCTCCGCCGGCTCCTCAACCACACGAGCGGGATCTTCGACTACACGACCGACGACGACTTCGTGCGCACCTACTTCGCCAAGGACGGCTTCGTCCGGCACCGCTACGACACCGCGACACCGGAACACCTCGTCGCGATCGCCATGGCCCACGAACCGAACTTCGCGCCGGGCGCCTCCTGGAGCTACTCCAACACGAACTACATCCTGGCCGGAATGGTGATCCGGAAGGTCACCGGGCACTCCTACGCCACGGAGATCCGGGACCGCATCATCGAACCGCTCGGACTGCGCGGCACGTCGGTCCCCGGCACCACGGCGACGCTGCCGCGACCCAGCAGCAGGGCCTACTCCAAGCTGGCCAGGACCACGACGGGACCGACGTACGACGTCACCACGCTCAACCCGACGCTCGCCGCCTCGGCCGGCGGGATGATCTCCGACAACGCCGACCTGAACCGCTTCTACACCGCCCTCCTGCGCGGCAGGCTGCTGCCGCGCAAGCAGCTCGCCGAGATGAAGACGACGGTCCGCGTCGACGAGGTCCCGAACGCGGGCTACGGCCTCGGTCTCATCGACCGCGAACTGAGCTGCGGTGTCCACGTGTGGGGCCACGACGGGGGCATCCACGGCTCGACCTCCTCCGCCGTCACCACGGCGGACGGCCGGCACGCCCTCGCCTTCAACTTCAACGGGGACTGGTCGGGCGACAGCGACGCGGTGATCGAGGCGGAGTTCTGCGGAAAGCGGCCGGCGGCGGGCCGGACGGCCCGGACCCGCTAGCCGCCGGCCGCTCTAGTCCGCGGTCGTCGCCGTGAAGGCCACCTTCGCGGTGTCGACCGTGGCCGCCTGCCGGCCCGGCGCGTCCTGCCCCCGCCAGTACAGGTTCGTGTGCGCGACGACCTGGGCCGGGGCGGGCGCGCCGTACGCGGTGAGGTCCTCCGTGGTGTGGGCGTCGCCGACCAGCGTCACGTCGTACCCGCGGGTGAACGCGCCGTGCAGGGTGGAGCGGACGCAGGCGTCGGTCTGGGCGCCGGTGACGACCAGGTGGCCGACGCCCCGCTGGGCTAGCACGTCCTCCAGGTCGGTGGCCTCGAACGAGTCGCCGTAGTTCTTGTGGACGACGGGCTCGGTGTCCTCGCGGACCAGCTCCGGCACATAGGTCCAGGCCTCGCTGCCGACCTTCATCTCGTCGTCCGAGTGCTGCACCCAGATCACCGGCACCGCCTCGGCGCGGGCCCTGGCGACCAGGATGTTGATGTTCTCGATCACCTCGGCGCGGTTGTGGGCGGCGTCCACCGCGCCGTGCTGCATGTCGACCACCAGCAGTGCGGTGTTCGGGCGACCGGGCAGGGTCGTCATCGGGCTCTCCCCTCGGGCGTCCTGCTCGTCACGGCAGGCACGTCGGTGCATGGATCTGCTGTCCGCCCCACAGTAGAACGGCCCACCGACAACGCCCTCGGAACAAGTGCTTCCCCCAGGTCTCCGGATCGCCAGGTCTCCTTGGCGAAGAGGGGCACACGGGAAGGGGCCCGCGCCGTCGCGCGGGCCCCTTCCCTCCCCTCCTGCCACCACCCCGGTCCGTCACTACCGGGGCAGTACCACGACATGCGCCGCGGGATCGCGGTCCGCCGACGCCATCAGCGCGGTACGGACGACCGTGGCCTGCTGCTCCATCGCCTCACGGAGCTTCTTCGGCGTGATGTGGACGACGGTGATCCCGAGCCGCTCCAGCACCTCACGCTTGCGGGCGTACTCGGACCACAACGCGTCCTCGTCCTGCCGCGGGGCGCGGGTGTCCAGCTCGACCGCCACCGCCTGCTCGGGCCAGTACGCGTCGAGGCCGCCGATGTGCGGGCCGCCGGGCAGCCGCAGGTCCACGTTCCACACCGGGTCGGGCAGGCCGTGCTCGCGGACCATCCGGTACAGGCGGTCCTCCGCGATCGCCCGGCCCTCCGCCAGCAGCGAGTCCACCGCGTCCACCACGTGCGGCCGGCCCAGCAGCCGGGCCGCCGTCAACTCCCGCACCACGGCCGCCGGTTCGCAGTGCCCCCCGCGTACCGCTTCCGTCAGCAGCCTGCGTACGACGTCGGCGTCGGCGAGTTCCGCGACCGCGTCGGCCAGCGCGCGGGGCACCGGCGCCACCGGGACGCCGGTCACGAACGCGGGCGAGGGCAGCGAGGGCGTCCGCACGATACGGACGCAGCCCGTCGAGCGCAGCCGGCGCAGCCGGGGCACCAGCACGTCGATCGTGTCGAGGGAGAGCAGCGGCGGCGCCGTGGTGAACCCGTGCAGGGCCAGCGCCGCCAGGCCGGTGACCAGCACGTCCGCGAACGGCTGCGGGGCGTGCGGGTCCTCGGCGCCCGGCTGCACCGGGATGGAGGCCACCCGGTGGGGAGCGGGGGAGCGGGCGGTGTACAGCAGTGCGGCCTGCAGCCGCTCCTCGGCGGTGGGCGGGCCGGGGTGGAGCAGGACCACACCCGGAAGGATCTGCTGCCAGGCTCCGCCCGCCCGGCACTGCTCGTTCGTCTCGGCGGCCGTGACGCCGTGGCTGCGCAGCTGAGTCGTGGTCAGGACCCGGCGCTGCACGTGGGACAGGTGACGGAGGGGGCGGGGGGAGAGCGGGGTGTTGTGGTTCATGATCCGGGGTTTCCCGCCCGGAAGCGGTCCTCTAACCGCTGTTACACGCTCGTCGACAAATCCGGACAAGCCCGCACTAAAGTACGGGCGTTCGAGTGCCGAAAGGCGCTGGTCCGGACGGGGACTAATAGGGGTTACGGCTCTGAATACATGTAATTCGTAACCAGTGGTCCCGTCGGATGAAGTCACCGGAGAGGGCACCCGCCGAACACCGGACGGGAGGTCCCGGGGGAAGCGCCGCCGGGTCCACGGCGCGAACGCGGCGCGAACGCGGCGAGGGCACCGGACGCGCGCGGCGCCGGTGCCCTCGAAGCGGAGTGTGTCGTGCGGGTGTTCAGCCCGCGGCGATGTCGCAGGCCTGGCCGCGCAGCGCCCGTGCCAGGTCGTCGCGGGACTCCAGCACCAGCCGGCGCAGCGCGGGCGCCGCGTCCTCGTGCGCGGCGAGCCACGCGTCCGTCGCCTCCAGCGTCTCCGGGGAGTCCTGGAGACCGGGGAACAGGCCCCTGACCACGTCCATGCCGATCTGGATGGACCGCTCCGCCCAGACCCGGTCGATCGCGGCGAAGTACCGGTCGGTGTAGGGCGCGAGCAGTGCGCGCCCCGACGGCTGCGCGAAGCCGGAGATGGTCGCCTCGACCAGGGCGTTGGACAGCGCGTCCGACTCCACGACGGCCGCCCAGGCCTGCGCCTTGACCGCCGCCGAGGGGCGGGCCGCCAGGCAGCGGACCTGGTGCCGCTTGCCCGACGCCGTGTCGTCGCGGGCGAGTTCTGCGCCGATCACCGACTCGTCGGCCACGCCGTGCGCGGCCAGCGGCTCCAGGAACGCCCAGCGCAGTTCCTGGTCGACCTCCAGCCCGTCGATCTTCGCCGTTCCCTCCAACAGGCCCTGGAGCAGCTGGAGATCGGCCTCGCCCGACGCCACGTGGGCGAAGAAGCGGGCCCACGCGAGCTGGTGCTGGCTGCCCGGCTCGGTGAGCCGCAGCTCCTTGAGCGCGCCCTCGGCCAGCAGCCGTGCGCCCTCGGTGCGCCAGTCGGGCGCCACGTAGTGGACGAGCGCGGAGTCCGCCCAGCCGTGCAGCGTCTGGAGGACGCCGATGTCGGACTCCCGCCCGGCGAACCGCAGCACCAGACCGATGAAGTCCCGGGCGGGCATCAGCGCGTCACGCGTGAGGTTCCACAGGGCCGACCAGCACAGGGCCCGCGCGAGCGGGTCGGTCATCTCGCCGAGGCCGTCGCGCAGGGTCGCCAGCGAGCCCTCGTCGAAGCGGATCTTGCAGTACGTGAGGTCGTCGTCGTTGACGAGAACCAGGTCAGGGGCCTGCGCGCCGGCCAGGTCCGCGACGACCGTCCGCGGACCGTCCACGTCCACCTCGGCGCGCGCGTACCGCACGAGCGCGCCGTCGCCGCCCTCGCGCAGCGACTCGCGCCGGTAGAGGCCCACGGCCACGCGGTGCGGGCGCAGTTCGGGGTGGGACTCGGCGGCCTCCTGGAGCACCGCCAGTTCGGTGACGCGGCCCTCGGAGCTCAACACCACCTGCGGGGTGAGGGAGTTGACGCCCGCCGTCTGGAGCCAGGAGCGGGCCCAGACGGCCATGTCGCGTCCACTGGTCTCCTCCAGGACCGACAGCAGGTCGCCGAGGCGCGTGTTGCCGTACGCGTTCCGCTTGAAGTAGCGGCGGGCGCCCTCCAGGAAGGCGTCCTGCCCGACGTACGCCACCAGCTGCTTGAGGACGGAGGCGCCCTTGGCGTAGGTGATGCCGTCGAAGTTGAGCTTGGCGTCCTGGAGATCGCGGATGTCGGCGGTGATCGGGTGCGTGGAGGGCAGCTGGTCGGCGCGGTAGGCCCAGGCCTTGCGGCGGTTGGCGAAGGTGATCCAGGCGTCGGTGAAGCGGGTGGCGCCGACGTTGGCGAACGTGCCCATGAAGTCGGCGAAGGACTCCTTCAGCCACAGGTCGTCCCACCACACCATGGTGACGAGGTCGCCGAACCACATGTGCGCCATCTCGTGCAGGATGACGTTCGCCCGGGCCTCGTACGACGCCTGCGTCACGTTGCCGCGGAAGATGTACTCCTCGCGGAAGGTGACCAGGCCCGGGTTCTCCATCGCGCCGAGGTTGTACTCGGGCACGAACGCCTGGTCGTACTTCCCGAAGGGGTACGGGTAGTCGAAGTGGTCGTGGAAGAAGTCCAGCCCCTGCTTGGTCACCAGGAACACGTCGTCGGCGTCGAAGTGGGGCGCCAGGCCCTTGCGGCACATGGCGCCGAGCGGGATCTCCAGCGTCGTACCGTCGTCGAAGGTGCGCGTGTAGGAGTCCGTCACGTAGTGGTACGGGCCGGCGACGACCGCCGTGATGTACGTCGAGATCGGCTTGGTCTCGGCGAACCGCCAGACGCCGTCGGTGAGTTCGCCCGCGCCGTTGCTCCAGGCCGTCCAGCCCTCGGGCGCCCGGACCGCGAAACGGAACGGCGCCTTGAGGTCCGGCTGCTCGAAGTCGGCGAACACGCGCCGCGCGTCCGCCGGTTCGTACTGCGTGTACAGGTAGACCTCGCCGTCCTCGGGGTCGACGAAGCGGTGCATGCCCTCGCCGGTGCGGGAGTAGGCGCACTGGGCGTCCACCACGAGTTCGTTCTCCGCGGCGAGATCCTCCAGCCGGATCCGCACGCCGTCGAACACCTCGCCCGGATCGAGGTCCCGGCCGTTGAGCGAGACGGCCGTGACGCTCGGCGCGATCAGGTCCGCGAAGCTCGCGGCGCCCGGCTCGGCGCAGCGGAAGCGGAGCGTGGTGACCGACCGGAAGGTGCGGGGACCGCCGTCCGCGTCACCGGACTCCGTCTCCCCGACGGCCGAGCGCAGGTCGAGGAAGACGTCGTAGCTGTCGACGGACAGCAGTGCCGCCCGCTCCTGGGCCTCGTCGCGGGACAGGTTCTCACCGGGCACGGCTGCACTCCCTCATGGCGTCATAGACATGTGTGAACAGGACCGATCCTGCCATGTGCCCCTGTCACCGGACAGCGCGGCGCCGGGGACGCCGTGGGACGGCACCGGCAGGCGTGGAGGGCGGAACGGGGGCGCCGTGCGGGAATGGTGTGGACGACCTCGTGCGTTGCACCCACAAAGACCGCGTTCCGAGGAGAGCCATGTCCGAGCAGACCGCTCAGCCCAGTTCCGGCAAGACCCCCGTCGACTTCTGGTTCGACCCGCTGTGCCCCTGGGCCTGGATGACCTCGCGGTGGGTGCTCGAGGTGGAGAAGGTCCGCGACATCGAGGTGCGCTGGCACATCATGAGCCTCGCCGTCCTGAACGAGCCGAAGCTGGACGAGCTGCCCGACCACTACCGCGAGATGCTCTCGACCACCGCGTGGCAGCCGATCCGGGTCGTCACCGCCGCCTGGCAGAAGCACGGCGACGACATCCTGGGCCCGCTGTACACCGCGCTCGGCACCCGCATCCACAACGAGGGCGCGGGCCCGACGAAGGAGGCCATCGCGGCCGCCCTCGACGAGGTCGGGCTCCCCGCCGACCTGATCGACTACGCCGACCAGGACGACTTCGAGTTCGACGCTGAGCTGCGCGCCTCCCACAAGGAGGGCATCGAGAAGGTCGGCCAGGACGTCGGCACCCCGGTCATCGCCGTGCCCGGCGCCGACGGCGAGCAGATCGCCTTCTTCGGCCCCGTCGTCACCCCCGCGCCCAAGGGCGAGGAGGCCGCGAAGCTCTGGGACGGCACGCTCCTGGTCGCCTCGGTGCCGGGCTTCTACGAGCTCAAGCGCTCCCGTTCCGCGGGTCCGGACTTCAGCAACCTGTAATCCGTCCCCGCCCGGCGCTCTCCGCCGGCGGCCCGCTCTCCCCGGGGCCCGGCACACGCCGGGCCCCGGTCGCGTGTCAGGTGGCGGCCTGGGCCTCCGGGAAGTCGCCGCCGTCCCGCCAGTTGATCCAGCGCTGGAAGCGGCGGCAGCCCTTCCGGGTGCAGCGGTGATAGGCGGCGGGGTCGTCCACCGCCAGGATCCGGCGCACGTGCGCCTCCTCGTCCTTGGTGAGCTTGCGGAACCGCTGCAGCGGTCCTCCGCAGTTCGGGCAGCGCACGTCCACGGCGACACCTCCGTGTGGAACCGGTCCGGGGGGAGAGAGCGGGCACGAGGGCCGGAAGCGTCCGGGTGCCGGACGCCGGCCCCGCGAGCGTATGCGCTCCCTGGGTGGGCCCACGGTCCCAAATTCCGCCCCACCGCGACGCCTTTTCACCTCGAGCGCCCCCTGCACAGCAGGTTCCGCCCCCATCGGACGGCCCTACCCGCACGAGGGACTCGCTCCGACCGCGCGTGTCCTGGAGGCAGACCCCTTGTCCACGCCGTGGGTGCACGGAACCCGGGCAGAGGAGAGCCCCCGCGAGTCATGTCCTCGCGGGGGCTTCCTTTCTTCCGCCCGCTCCGTGAAAGGTGAGAAGACGATCACGAGCAGGACGCTTCACGGTCCCGGCGCCCAACGGTGCGTACGGACGGGCACGCGACCCGCCAAGCACCCCTCCGCTTTATTGCGAATGGGTCGCAACTGCACGCTAGCAGCAACAGGGTCAGGGTGGGTGCCCGGGCGCGCACCGCACCCTTGAGCGGCCGGAATCGAGCCCCGGGTGCGACGAAGGGGCCCCCGCGCGATGTCGTCATCGCGCGGGGGCCCCTTCGATGAGGCGGCAGGGCCGGTCAGGCGCGGGCGCGGGCCCGCTGGCGGGCGTAGCCGACCGCCGCCAGGAACAGCGTCATGCCCCCCGTGGAGTAGAGCTGCACGCGGGTGTCCGGCTCCCGGGCCATCAGGACGAAGACGGCGACCATGCCGGCCAACGCGATCCAGGTCAGTGCGGGGAACGCCCACATGCGGACGACCAGCTTCCGCGGCGTCTCCCGGTCCAGGCGGCGGCGCAGCCGCAGTTGGGAGACCGCGATGAACATCCAGACGACCAGGATCACCGCGCCGATCATGTTCAGCAGCCACGGGAAGACGTCGTCCGGACGCCAGTAGCTGAGGACGACACAGGCGAAACCGAAGACGCAGGAGACGAGCACGGCGACCCGCGGCACCCCCGACGAGACGCGGCCGAGCGCCTTCGGGCCCTGCCCGCGCTCGACCAGGGAGTAGGCGATGCGCGAGGAGCCGTAGATGTTCGCGTTCATCGCCGACAGCAGCGCCACGAAGATGACCACGTTCATCAGCTGCCCGGCCCCCGGAATGCCGAGGCGTTCGAGGGTGGCGACGTACGGGCCGCTGGTGACGACCGCCTCGGAGTCCCACGGCACGAGCGTGACGATGACCGCCATCGAGCCGACGTAGAAGAGCGCGATGCGCCACATCGCGGTGCGGACCGCGCTCGCGACGCCCTTGACCGGATCCTGCGACTCGGCCGCGGCGATCGTCACCGTCTCCAGGCCGCCGTACGCGAACACCGACGCGAGCAGGCCGATGACGAGCCCCTCACCGCCGTTCGGCAGGAAGCCGCCGTCGCCGGTGAGGTGCGCGGTGCCGGGCGCGTCCGTACCCGGCAGGACGCCGGTGATGGCCAGCACGCCGAGCACGAGGAACAGCGCGATGGCGCCGACCTTGAGCGCCGCGAACCAGAACTCGAACTCGCCGAAGTTCTTCACCGCGGCGAGGTTGGCCACGCAGAAGACGACCATGAACAGCGCCACCCACGCCCACTCGGGCGTGCCGGGCAGCCAGCCGGTGACGATCTTCGCGGCGGCGATGCCCTCCAGGCCGACGGCCGTGCACAGCAGCACCCAGAAGGCCCAGCCCGCCGTGAAACCGGCCCAGGGCCCGATCGCCCGCTCGGCGTGCGCCGAGAAGGATCCGGACGACGGATACGCGGCCGACATCTCGCCGAGCATCCGCATCACCAGCATGACGAGCAGACCCGAGACGGCGTACGCGATGACGATGGACGGACCGGCGGCGGCGATGCCGGCACCGGAGCCGACGAACAGTCCGGCGCCGATGACACCGCCGAGGGCGATCATCGAGAGGTGACGCTGTTTCAGACCGTGGGACAGGGGCGCCTCGGCGTCGGCGGAGCCGGGTGGGGTGTCGCCGGGCGGGGTGTCGAGGGTGGTGCGGGACATGAGAGCGGGTGGTCCCTTACGTGCGAGTACGTGCGAGCGGCAAAAACGCCCACAGTCTGGGCAGCCCCACCACCGGGAGGGCAAGGCCGCCCAGCATGCGGACGCGACCCGTACGGAGCGTGAGGTTCCGTTTACTTCGGGGCCGGGGCCGGGGCCGGGGCCGGGGCCGGGGTCGGAGTCGGAGTCGCGGTCGGGGTGGGGTCGGGGCGGCGGTCCGGCGACAGCGGCGCGAGAGTCGCGCCCCCTCGGCAGGATCGCCGCGACCCCTTTGGTGAGTCCCCACAGTCGAGCCCGGCGCCGGAACGCGGCACGGGCCACGTCACCGCAGTGACCAGCATCACCTTCGCGCGGGTGTACGGGCCGTTCTTTGTGAGGAGCCCACCAAGCTCCCGTTCCGCCCTTTGTCGAGCGCTGACGGTGATCACCCGTAGGCCCCTGGGATAGCGTCACCGTGTCCCGACCTGCCCTCCCCCCGAACTCCCCAGGAGTCCGCGGGGCATCCCCTTCGCCGGAGTCCCCATGAGCACCGCTGCCGTCACGTCCTCCCGACCCGGCGAGGTCCTCGCCGACCTCCTCCCGGCCTCCCGCGTCCGCGACGTCGCCCTCGTGGTCGGCGGTGCCGCGCTCACCGGCCTCGCCGCCCAGATCTCGCTGCCCGTCCCGGGGTCCCCGGTGCCGGTGACCGGCCAGACCTTCGCCGTGCTGCTCGTCGGCACGGCACTCGGCGCGCGCCGCGGTTTCCTCTCTCTCGCGGTGTACGCGCTGGTCGGCATGGCCGGCGTCCCGTGGTTCGCGGGCGGCGGCTCGGGTGCGGCGGCGCCGTCCTTCGGCTACGTCCTCGGCATGCTGCTCGCGTCGACGGTCGTCGGGTCCCTGGCCCGTCGTGGCGCCGACCGCTCCGTCCTGCGCATGGCGGGCACGATGCTGATCGGCGAGGCGATCGTCTACGCGATCGGCGTCCCCTACCTGGCGCTGGCCACCGGCATGTCGGCGAGCGCGGCCGTCGCGGCGGGCCTCACGCCGTTCCTGATCGGGGACGCCCTCAAGGCCGCTCTGGCCATGGGCGTGCTGCCGACGGCGTGGAAGCTCATCGACAAGAAGTGACGCTCGACAAGAGGTGCGTTCGGCGAGAAATGAAGCTCACCGAGCGAGACGTGCCGTCCTGGAGGACGTGACGTTCAGCGGAAGAGGCCCGCCGGGGGTGACCCACCCCGCCCGGCGGGCCTCTTCCGCGTTCTCACCCGAGGCCGTGCCCGGCGGTCACGCCTCCTGGCGCGGCCTGCGGCGGACCCACCACATCCCGACCGCTCCGGCCGAGATCAGGGCCGCGCCCGCCGCACCGAACGGCAGGACCGAACTGCCCGGACCGGTCTTCGGCAGCGAGTCCCCGCCCGGTGCCACCGGCTTGTTGTCCGTCCCCAGCAGCAGCGGGGTGGCCGGCGCGTCGGGCGACGGGTTCGTCGTCCCGAACGGAACCGGTCCCTGCTGCCAGTAGGTCTTCTTCCCGTCGCTCGTCTGGACCGGAAGACAGATCTTTCCGGTCTTCCCCAGATCGAACGTGGCATCGACGGCGTACGATTTCGACTTGCCCATCGCGAGATTACCGACGGAGCAGACGAAACCGCTGTTCGAACCGTCCGGGAGATCCTTTTCTCCCATCGCCGTGCAGCCCTTCACGTTCTTGACCTTCAGGCCGTCGAAACCGACCACCAAAAGCCGGATGTCGCCGCTTTCCTTTGTCCCTTCGTTCTTCACCGTGGCGGTAATCGCCGTCTTCCGCGTACTGTTGTCGACCGAGATCTTCGACGGCAGCAGCGTGGTCACCTTCACGCCCGCCGGTGCCTTGTCCATCGCCTTGCCGCCCTTGCCGCTGCCCGGTCCCTGGTCGTCAGCGGCGGCGGTGCCGGAAAGGATCACCACGGCCGAGAAACATGCCGCGAGCAGAGATCCCGTAATGGTCGTCGTGTGACGAGAACGCATGTTCGCCCCCTTGGCTGCGCCTGAATTCGCAGTACTTGAAGAGGTACCACAAGATTTCTCCGCACTATGCTGGTACGGCCTGAAGTGTGACCATTGTGTTTCCGCTGTGACGGGCGAATGTGGCTGATGTTGAGGGGGTGGGGGGATTGTCGGCGAACGTACAGGGTGGTGTTCCGGGATTACTGGTGACCGGGCGCTATCGACTGGTCGAGAGTATTGGCCAGGGGGGAATGGGGCGGGTGTGGCGAGCCGCCGACGAAATGCTCGACCGGCAGGTCGCGGTCAAGGAAATGCGCATAGACGGACTCGATCCCGAGGACACCCGCACGCGCCGGGAGCGCACCCTGCGCGAGGCGCGGGCCACGGCCCGGATCGACCATCCGGGCGTCGTCCGCATCTACGACGTGGTGGACGCGAGCGAGCGGCTCTGGATCGTCATGGAGCTCGTCGCCGGCCGCTCCCTCGAACGGATCGTGGTCGAGGACGGCCCGCTGGACCCGCGTGAGGCGGCCCGCGTCGGCCTCGAACTGGTCGGTGCGCTGCGGCAGGTGCACGCCGGGGGAGTGCTGCACCGCGACATCAAGCCGGGCAACGTGCTGGTCGAGCGCGCCGGGCGGCGACGCGTCGTGCTCACCGACTTCGGCATCGCCGCGCTGCAGGACGCCGAGGCGCTCACCATGGCCGGCATGCTCGTCGGCTCCCCCGACTACATGGCGCCCGAGCGGATCTCCGGCCGCCCGCAGGGGCCGCCCTCCGACGTGTGGTCACTCGGCGCCACCCTGTGCGCGGCCCTCGGCGGCCGCTCCCCGTTCTCCCGCGCGACCACGTACGCGACCCTGCACGCCGTCCTCTACGAGGAGCCGGTCCTCCCTGCGGCGGCCGGTGCGTTGCGGGACATCCTGGCCGCCCTCCTGGAGAAGGAGCCGGACACCCGGCCCGGTCTGGAGGAACTGGAGACGGCGCTGGAGGAGATCGCCCGGCCCCCGGTTCCCGGAACGGCGGCCACCCGCCCGTTGACGGAGGGCCCGGAGTACGACTTCACCGACGGCGTCGAGTTCGGTCCCGCGTACGGCCGCACACGGAACGAGGTGCCCGAGCGCCCCGCGGACTCCCGTCAGGAACCCGACCCCTTCTCGCCCGGCGGTCAGGATCCGGGCCGCCCGTCCGCCCCGGACCACGGCCCCGACCCCCACCGCCCCGCAACTCCGGAACCGGCCCGGACCTCCCAGAGCCCGCCAACTCCGGAACACGGTCCGGCGACCCCGGTCGCCGGACCTGAACCGGGTCACGCGACCACTCCGGCCACCGAGCACGGCCGGCCCTCCACGACGACCCCGAGCCCCGATCGCGGACCGGACCCGGCCCGTCCCGTCGCTCCGCGCTCCGGCCGGGGTCCGGGGTCCGCGCCGACGCCGGGCACCGGACACACGCAGACTCCCGCCGCCGTTCCCGGCCCAGGGGGCGAACCCGACGCCGCTCACGTCTCACCTCCGCGTTCCGGGCGGGCCCCCGGATCCGCCACGCCGGGTGCCGGAGCCGGTCAGGCCCCCGCGACGGCCCCGAGCACCGAGCACGTACCGGCCCCTGCCCGCACCGCCGGTCCGCGTTCCGGGGAGGCTCTCGGATCCGCACCCACCCCGGATGCCCGCCATGGCCAGGCCCCCGCGACGGCCCCGAGCACCGCTCGCGAACCCGGCCCGGGGTACCGGCCCACCGTCGTCTCCCCGGGTGGGCCGGTCCCCGAGAGCCCTCCGGCGCGGCCCGTGCGGGAGCCCGATTCCCGGGCCACCGCCACGTCCACCCCCGTGTCGGCACCTCCCACCCCCTCGGAACCCGCGTCGGCCCCGGCCCACGACCCCGCTCCAGGACGCCGAGCCGCGTCCGACTCGACCACCACGTCCGAACCGCGCTCCACGCGCCAACCCGCGCCGGACCAAGCCGACTTGCCGGCCGCGACTCCCGGGCCGACCTCGGAGCCCACGCCCGCCCCTTCCCCGGACACCCCGCCAGGGCGCGAACCCGGCCCCGAGCGCCGCTCCCCGCGTCAACTCGCCCCCGATGCGCGGAAGGTGCCCGAGCCGTCCGCGGGTCCCACGGACAAGTCCGCTCCTCCCGAGGCCGATCCGACTCCCGCCCCGGAGCCCGCGCCCGCGTCATCGCCCACGCGCGCCCTGCTGGACGCCCGGCGCATCCGGGCGACGCGGCTTCCGGCGGACCTTCCCGAAGCGACCCCGCCCGCGGAGGAGCCGCTCTCGGACGACCCGGCGGAGGGTTCCTCACCCGCGGAGGACCTCCCGCAGGACGGGGGGACACCCGCCGACCCCCGGGAACACCCCTCCGTACAGGACGCCGTCCCGGTCCCGCGTAGGCCGACCAGCAAGAGCGCGCCCGACTTCCGGAAGCACCCGCGGGCCCGTTCCGCGGAGGGTGTTCTGGCGAGCGACGCCGAGGCCCTCACCCGGGACCGCGATCTGCCGGCCACGGCCAACGCCTCCACCGAAGCCCCGTCCGAGCCGCGCGGGGAACCCCGTTCGGAGACTCCGCCCCAACTGCCCACCGCGCCGGTGTCCGTACTGCCGCCACGGCGTGAACTCCCGCACTCCGCAGGGCAGTCGGCTCCGGCAGCCGGGTCTCCGCCGGGATCCGGAGAGGACACCGGGACGGCTACCGGGGCGGGCCGGCGGGGTGGCAGGCGCCGGGTCGTCCTGGCGGCCGCCGGTGTGGTCGTCGCGGGGGCGGTCGCCGGGATCGTCCTCGCGCTGTCGGGCGGCGGATCGCCCGAGGGAGGGAGCGCCGCGTCGCCGGGAGCCTCGTCCGCGGCCACCGCCTCGTCCGCGGGCGGTGGCCCCACGTCCGCCTCGCCCACCGTCGAGGGCACCTCGCGCCCGCCCAGCCTGCCCCCGGGAGCGCACCGGGAGGCCGGGGGATACGCGTGGGTGACGCCGAAGGGCTGGCGCCGCGATCTGCAGACGGGGTCGGAGGTGCACTACACCTCACCCGACGGCGCACAGGAACTCGCGGCCAAGTCCTCCCTCGCCAGGGGGAACCTGATGGACACCTGGCAGACCTCGGAGCAGAACGCCCGGCAGGGCCGGGACTACCGGAAGATCCGGCTGGAGGAGACGACGTTCCAGGGCCGGCCCGCGATCGTCTGGGAGTACACGTTCACGATCAAGGGCGTGCGCTGGCACGCCCGGCTGCTCGGGTTCGACGTCGACGGGAAGTCGTACCAGATCAACACCTGGTACCACCGGGACATCGAGGACCGGGCCGTCGCGACCTACAACCGGGTCAAGAAGAGCTTCACCGTGCTCTGAACAGGGAGAGGGGCCCGCGGCACAGTGCCGCGAGCCCCTCTCCCGTCAGGCCGGGAGGGCGGGTCAGGCGCCGACCTCGGCCTGCTCCTCGTCGCGGGACGCGCTCGTGAGCGGTCCCGCGGCCGAGGACGAACCTGCGCCGAGCTTCTGCCGGACGACGGCGATGACCAGCACGATCGCCGCGACCAGCAGCGACAGCAGCACGGTCGTACGGCCGTCGTGCTCGGTGTCGGTCAGCATGTAGCCGAGGACGAAGACGATCAGCGCCGCGGTCGCCCACGTCAGGTACGGGTAGAGCCACATCTTCACGACGAGCTTCTCCGGCGCCTCACGCTGGATGATCTTCCGCATGCGCAGCTGCGAGAAGCAGATGACGAGCCACACGAACAGGGCGACCGCTCCGGAGGAGTTGACCAGGAAGAGGAAGACCGAGTCCGGGAACTTGTAGTTGAAGAAGACGGCGACGAAGCCGAACACGACCGAGACGACGATGGCGATCATCGGCACACCACGGCGGGTGGTCCGGGCGAACGCCTTGGGCGCGTCCCCGCGCTCACCGAGCGAGAACGCCATCCGGGAGGCCGTGTAGAGACCGGAGTTGAGGCAGGACAGCACCGAGGTCAGCACGATGAAGTTCATGATCTGACCGGCGTGCGCGATGCCGAGGGAGTCCAGGGCGGCGACGTACGAGCCCTTCTCCTTGATCGACGGGTCGTTCCACGGCACCAGGGTGATGACGACGAGGATCGAGCCCAGGTAGAAGACGGCGATACGCCAGATGATGCTGTTCGTCGACTTGGTGACGGCCCGCTGCGGGTCCGAGGACTCGCCGGCCGCGAGCGTCGCGATCTCGCTGCCCATGAAGGAGAAGACGACCAGCAGCACACCGGTGAGGATCGCGCCGGGCCCGTGCGGCAGGAACCCGCCGTGCTCGCTCAGATTGCCCACCCCCGCCTTGTCGGCGTGGACACCGGGCAGCACCCCGAAGATCGCGAGGGCGCCGACGACGATGAACGCGCCGATCGCCACGACCTTGATCCCGGCGAACCAGAACTCGAACTCGCCGTACGAGCCGACCGAGACCAGGTTCGTCGCGGTCAGGACGATCATCACGATGAGCGCCCAGCCCCACTGCGGTACGGCGGGCATCCACCCTTCGAGGATCGTGGCACCTGCGGTGGCCTCCACGGCCAGCACCACCACCCAGAAGAACCAGTACAGCCAGCCGATGGAGAAGCCGGCCCAGCGGCCGAGAGCGCGGTCGGCGTGCGCGGAGAACGAGCCCGAGGTCGGGTTGGCGGCGGACATCTCGCCGAGCATCCGCATCACCAGCACCACGAGCGTGCCGACGAGAGCGTAGGAGAGGAGGATGCCGGGGCCCGTGGTGGCGATGCCGGTGCTGGACCCGACGAAGAGTCCGGCTCCGATGACACCGCCGATGGCGATCATCGTCAGGTGACGGTTCTTGAGTCCGGCCTGGAGGCCGCCACCGGGTTCTCCGGGGCCTCCTGGGGCCTGTGCGGCCTTCGTGGGGGTCGGCTGCGAGGTCATGAGGGGGATTCCTTTGCGCCGGATGAGCAGATTCCCGTACACAGCGTCCCGTCCGTACGAGCGGTGTACGGGGAACGCATCGCTCCATCGTGTGGACCGGCGTACGAGTTGGTCCAGTGAAACGGAGGCAAAGGAATTCGTGAACCTTTGAATCCAGATCGTTACTTGAGGTTTCCTTGAGGTTCTGTAGTATTGCTCACGTTTTTCGGCCGTCGGCCCCGGCGAGGCCGGACCCGGACGGGCGTGACACACTCGGACCATGCGCGTGTATCTCGGCTCCGATCATGCCGGTCTCGAACTGAAGAACCACCTCGTCGAGTGGCTCACGTCCGCGGGCCATGAGCCCGTCGACTGCGGGCCCCACATCTACGACGCCCAGGACGACTACCCGCCGTTCTGCCTCCGCGCCGCCGAGCGCACCGTGGCGGACCCGGGCTCCCTCGGCATCGTCATCGGCGGCTCCGGCAACGGCGAGCAGATCGCCGCGAACAAGGTCGCCGGCGTACGCGCCGTACTCGCCTGGAGCGAGGAGACCGCCGCGCTGGGCCGCGAGCACAACAACGCCAACGTCATGTCGGTGGGCGCCCGTATGCACACCGAGGAAGAGGCGACGAAGTTCGTCGAGACCTTCCTCGGCACCCCCTTCACCGGCGAGGAGCGCCACGTCCGGCGCATCCAGATGCTCGCGGACTACGAGACGACGCGGGAACTCCCGCCCATCCCGGCCCACCACCCGCAGCAGCCGTAGGACCGCGGAACCGTTCGGGGCCCGGGACGCCGGGCCCCGCGACGAAGGACCACCAGGAGGACCCGTGCCCGAGGGGCACACCATTCACCGGCTCGCCCAGGACCACCTCGGCGCGTTCGGCGGCCGCCCGGCCCGGATCACCAGCCCCCAGGGCAAGTTCAGCGACGCCGCGGCCCTCCTCGACGGGTCCGTCCTCACCACGGCGGAAGCCCACGGCAAGCACCTCTTCCTCGGCTTCCGCGACGCCGACTGGATCCACATCCACCTCGGCCTCTTCGGCAAGGTCGGCTTCGGTGCCACGCCCGCCCCGCCGCCCACCGACACCGTCCGCCTGCGCCTCGTGAACGACACCGCGTACGTCGACCTGCGCGGCCCCACCACCTGCGCCCTCATCACCGACGACGAGAAGGGCGCGATACACGACCGGCTGGGCCCCGACCCGCTGCGCCCCGACGCCGACCCCGCGGCGGCCTACCGCCGGATCTCCCGCAGCCGTACGACGATCGCCGCCCTGCTGATGGACCAGAAGGTCATCTCGGGCGTGGGCAACGTCTACCGCGCCGAGGTCCTCTTCCGGCACGGCATCGATCCGTACCGCGCGGGCAAGGACCTCCGGGCGGGGGAGTGGGACGCGATCTGGGCGGACCTCGTGGACCTCATGCGTGAGGGCGTCCGCAACAACCGCATCGACACGGTCCGCCCCGAGCACACCCCCGACGCCATGGGTCGGCCACCGCGCGTGGACGACCACGGCGGCGAGGTCTACGTGTACCGCAGGGCCCACCTGCCCTGTCACCTCTGCGGCGGCGAGATCCGCACCGCCGACCTCGCCGCCCGCAACCTGTTCTGGTGCCCGACCTGCCAACAGGCCTGAAACGGGGCCGACTCGGCGCCGGCGTCCCGCCCTCCCCTAGAACCCGTGCGGAAGCCAGGGCGCGACCACCGAGGTGAACGCCATCGACGCCTCCGCCAGCGCACCCTGACGCAGCTCCCGCACCCGCCCGGCCGCCGCGAGCGAGGCGAGCGGCACACCGCCCAGATACGCCGCACCCAACTCCCGCACGGACAACGCCAGATCGGGTGAATCCCCGGTACGGACGCACGAAGCGCCCTTCGCGTCACCGGTCAGCCGCCAACGCCCCTCGTTCCAGGGGCAGAAGGAGTCCTCGACCTCCAACACCACGTCCACCGGGGCCTGATACGCCCGCGCCTCCAGCGCCGCCCCGACGTCCACGAGCCGCACATGCAGCGCGTCCTTCATCCGCACCTGACACCGCCGGATGTCCGAGACCATGTGCTGCCAGTCCTCGTCCACGGGACGGCCCCGGGTGCGCAGCGTCGTCGTCAGGTCGACGTCGAACAGGAACCGCCACAGAGCGGCCCGCGCCGGCGGGTCGATCCCCTCCAGGTCCTCCAGCTGCACCACGCCGTCGTGCCCCGCGGGACCCCAGCCCGGCTTCACCCGGAAGCGCGTGTAGCCCACCGCCGCGCCGTCCCGCTCCGCGACCACGCACTGCAGAGAGGACGCGCCGTCCCGCTCGCCCTCCGGGTCGAGCACCTGGAGCCGCTCCCAGCCCGGCTGCCGGGCCGGCATCCCCGGACGCTCCGGCACGCGCCGCGCGTACACCGCCTCGCACACGTCGAGGACATCGCCCGGCGCCGCGTAGCGCAGTCGTACGTCGTCCGTCCCCGGCGGCACGGACAGCCGGACGCGGTCGGTGTCGATCTCGGCGTTGATCTGCAGGGTCCCGATGCCGTAGCCGAACCGGCCGTAGATCGCCGGTTCCGACGCGGTCAGCACGGCGAGCGGCTCGTTTCCCGCACGGAGATCGTCCAGCTGCCGCCGCATCATCGCGGTGAGCACCCCGCGCCGCCGGTGCGTCGCGGCCACGCTCACCATCGTCACCCCGGCCGCCGGCACCGAGGCGCCGCCCGGGACGGTGACGCGGAAGGAGAAGGCCCCCGCCGTACCCACACACTCCTCGCCGTCCCACACGCCGAGCGAACGGTCGTACTCTGTGAGCGCGTTCCACAGTTCGCGCTCCTCGGACGACTCCGCCACACCTCCGAACGCGCGGATCAGGTTCTCGTACCACTTGTCCCAGTCGGCCTGCCGGAGCACCCGGACGTCAGTCGTCATAGCCCATGCCTACCAGGGCAATGCGGTACGAGCGAGGGAATTTCGCCTGCTGCCGAGCCCCCTGACCGGAACGTGTCGGTGAAGTTCTCTGTGAAGTTGAGCGCTCGGACGGGGGACAAGTGGGACCTCCCGTGCCAAGCACCTGGTCCGATGGATAGGGTCCCGAACTAATGGCAGCAGGACGAGAGCGGCGCTCGGAGGCCGATACGTTCGCGGCCCGGTTGAAGAAGCAGTGGCACCGGGCCCGCACAGGGCTGCGCAGATCCGCCGTGGACTACTTCCGCGGCGACGGTTCCGACTGGATCGCCCTCGCCGGCCTGCTCATCACGATCCCCCTGATCGCCGCCACCACCCTGGTGAACTCGGTGTGGTGCTCACCCGCCGTCCTCGTCCTGCCGATCGTCGCCGGCGGCCTGCTGCTCCGCCCCGCGAGCCTGCTCGGGCTGTACGCGGCGGCCGCCACCGCGCTGATAGTCGAGTCCGTGAAGCTCGGCCCCTACACCGAGGGCCCCTCCCGGGTCACCCCCGGCGTGGTCCTGGTCGTCGCGGCCTGCGGTTTCTTCGGCCTCCTGATCGCCCAGTTCCGCAGCCGGGTGGGCGTGCCCTGGCGGCGCGGCGGCACCATGCTCTTCGACCTGCGCGAACGCATCCGGGTGCAGAGCAAGCTGCCGCAGCTTCCCGTGGGCTGGCACCGTGAGATGGCGCTGCGCCCGGCGGGCGGCCAGTCGTTCTCCGGTGACTTCGTCGTGGCCGCCCGGACGAACGGCGGCCGGACCCTCGAAGTCGTCCTCACGGACGTCTCCGGCAAGGGGATGGACGCCGGCTCCCGCGCCCTGCTGCTGTCCGGAGCCTTCGGCGGCCTGCTCGGCTCGCTCCCGCCGCACGCCTTCCTGACCGCCGCCAACGGCTATCTGCTGCGCCAGGACTGGGACGAGGGCTTCGCCACCTCGATCCACCTGGTGCTCGACCTCGACTCGGGCGACTACGAACTCTTCTCCGCCGGGCACCCGCCGGGCCTCCAGCTCAGCGCGGGCAGCGGCCGCTGGGAGGAGAAGGCGGCGGAGGGCCCGCTCCTCGGTGTGTACGACGGTGCCCAGTTCGACCCCGTGAAGGGCTCGCTCCGGCCCGGAGACGTGTTGATGCTGTTCACGGACGGTCTGGTCGAAACCGCCGAACGCGACATCGTCGAGGGCATCGACCGGCTCACCGGTGAGGCCGACCGCTATGTCGCCGGCGGCTTCCACGGAGCCGCCTGGCATCTCATCGAGGCCGTCGCCAAGGACGTCAACGACGACCGGGCCCTGCTGCTGATCTGCCGCGAGGGCCTGAACTCGGCGCGCTGACCCGGGCCGATCAGGGGCCCGGTCCGCGGCGCAGGCCCCGGACGTCACGGTTTTTCGGCAAGAAGGCGGCAGCGAGGTGTTCCGAGGGGACACTGAACCCGTGACGCAACCTCTCCTGACCCTCGCCGAAGTCGAGGCGCTCGCCCGCACGGCGCACGCCGCCCAGACCGACAAGGCCGGCCGCCCGTACGCCGAGCACCTCCAGGCGGTGGCGGACGGCGTCCGCGAACGCGGCGGCGACGAAGACCAGATAGCAGCGGCCTGGCTGCACGACGCCGTCGAGGACGACGCCCTCTCCGAGGAGTGGCTGACCGAGGCCGCGCTGACCCCTCGTACGAAGGACATCGTGCTGGCGCTCACCAAACAGGACGGCGAGTCCGCGGAGGCCTACGCCCGGCGCATCCGCACCACCCGCGGCGCCCTGCTGGTCAAGGCGTCCGACCTGGCGCACAACGCGGACCCGGTCCGCCTCGCGGTCCTGGACGAGCACACCCGGGCCCGCCTGACGAAGAAGTACGCGGCGATGCGCTCCCTGCTGGGACTTCCGCCCACCTGAACGTCCCTGCTCGCGCGGCCACTTGACCACCTCGCGCCGCGGTCCGCGGAGCGCACCCGCGCACGAGGGCGGGCCCGGGATCACTCCCGGGCCCGCCCTCCGCCATGTCTCCCGCCGACCGGCCGCGCAGTGGCGGGTCGGGGCCCGCCGGCCGGTCGTGCGCCGTCTCCCTAGGCGTTGGCCTTGGCCCGCTCCCGGGCCAGTTCCGCCGCGTCCTGCTTGAAGGCCCACTCCATCTTCGGCTCCATCGCGAAGCGGAACATCCGCTGGACGGGCCGGGTGCACAGCACGGTGATCAACGCCGCGGCGACGACCGTCACGAAGATCTCACCGACGGGGGTCTGCACCCAGCTGTGGTCGAGCCAGTTCCACTGCCGGGAGGCGCGGACCACGAAGCCGTGCAGCAGGTAGCCGTACAGCGTGCCGGCGCCGAGCGCCGTGAACCAGTACTGACGCCCGGGGACCCAGGCGAAGAAGCACGCGGTGAGCAGGAGCGAGCAGCCGAAGAGCGCCAGCGTCATGACCACACCGGCCCACCACGGAGCACCGAGTTCCTGGGCCGCGTCCCGGTGGTAGAACCAGGAGTCGTTCATCCGGGGCCCCGCCCAGTAGCCCACGGCCAGGGCCACGGCGACGACGGGCACCGACAGGATGCGCACCTCGCGGCGGCGCACCATCTGGAAGTGCTCGGGCTTCATGACCAGGCCGAGGACGAAGAACGGGAGGAACTGCAGGACCCGTTGGAGGTCCAGGTCGTTGCCGATCTCCGGCGAGGCGCACGCGAGGGCGGCGAGGCCGAGCGCCAGGGGCACGGGCCAGCGGACCAGCTTCCACAGGGGGGCCGTCAGCCGCCAGACGAACAGCGCGATCAGGAACCAGGTGAGATACCAGGGATCGAGCAGACTGATCGTCTGGTCCGCGTTGCCTCCGACATAGCGGTCGAACAGCGAGTACGCGGTCTCGAAGAGGACGTAGGGGACGACGACGCCGGTGACGAGCCGCTTCAGGCGGTCGGGGCGCATGTCGAAGTTCCGCGAGAAGTAGCCGGAGATGATGATGAAGGCCGGCATGTGGAAGCCGTAGACGATCACATAGAGCGCGTCGACCGTACGGCTCTGCCCCTTCAACGGCTCCCAGGTGTGGCCCATGGCCACGAGCACGATCGCCAGGTACTTGGCGTTGTCGAAGAAGGCGTCGCGGCTCTTCGCGGGCTTGGCGCCCGCCGTCGGGCCGGCGGTTGCGGGGGCCGCCCCGGTGGACGGCCGGGGCGAGAGCCGGCTCGACACCCCGTCCTTCGGCTGCACCGCCGGAGGGAGGGGCGACCCGGTGCGGCCCGGGGGTCGGAGTGTGTTGGTCACAGGCCCTCCCGCCACGAACTTCCGGGGGCGGTCCTGAGCCTCGCTGCGCATACGGGAGACGTGGCGTGGTGGGACATCTGAGGCACCCTAGCGTTCTCTGTGTGTTCTCGTAAAACCTTCGATCGCATTACCTGCTATCGCCTGCGTCTACCCCGGATTTGAAGATGTGTGCCTGTCGATTCACACAAGATCGCGTATGCCGATTCCCTTGCCAGGAAGGGGTGTTCTGTCCCACTTCATCCAGACTAAAGAGCGACATAACGCCCGCGGGCGACTCTGGTCATATGTCCGGTTCATTGGGCTTTAGTTACCCGTCTTCGGTGTCCGCGGTGTGCCTGTGGCAACAATTCGAATTACCTGCGAACAGGGTGTGTGGACATGGCAACGACCTCTATTGGTTTTCTGTGAGGGGGCACTGTCGAATTGCCGTACGGGGCTGCGGAGTCGGCTCCCGGCGCGAGGGCGCGGACGTGCGGGCGGGGCCGCGAACCGGTGTGTCCTTGGCCGGCTCTTGGGTCTGTCCTTGGCCAACGATGCGTCACCTGCCGCATACGAACGGCTCGTTGGTGGCACGATGGTCCTGGCGGGGGTGTGCGGGGCTGCACCTCCGGGCCGGGAGAGCGGGACCGACCGTAGGGTGTGATCAGTTGTGGCCATTTCGCTGTCAGTGGTGCTGCTGTTGGCGATCATCCTCGTGGTACTGATCCGAGGAGGATCGATCAAGGCGGGACCTGCCATCGTCGCGGTGCTCTTCGGCTTCTTCCTCGCGTCGACCGGCATGGCCCCGTCCATCAACCGGTTCCTCAACTCGATAGCGGAGACGATCAACTCGATCAGTTTCTGAGGCCGTCGGCGGCCGAACCTTCCGCGCACACCCGCGACAGGAGTCGCCTCGGCGTCGGCGCCGACATCGGGGACCCCTGCGAGCGGGTCATCCCGAGGACGACGCTCCGGGCACCTCGGCGGGCAGGGCGTGAAGAGCGGCGGTCGAACGGCGCGCGCAGCCCCGGAAACGACTCAGGGCCAGGCAGAGGATCGAACCTCTGGCCTGGCCCTACGTCATATGGAGCGGGCGACGGGAATCGAACCCGCGTAGCTAGTTTGGAAGACTAGGGCTCTACCATTGAGCTACGCCCGCACAGGGTGCGCCGCAGGTCAGCGACCGCGGCACTGGATGCATCGTAGCGGGTCGGCCCCCCTCGGCGCACACCCCGTTTCCTTCCGTGTGCTCCGCCGTGTCGGCCCGGCGAAATGCGGCAGCCGCACCGCTTGCGGGCATGTACCCTACGTGTCGCACCGACGGGGTGTGGCGCAGCTTGGTAGCGCGTCCGCTTTGGGAGCGGAAGGCCGTGGGTTCAAATCCCGCCACCCCGACCACCGGCAGAACCAGCCGGGGCCCTGCCTCGGCAAGATCACCTTTTGGGGCGTGTACCGCCTGCGGTTACTATGCAAGCTGCGTGCCCGTATGTCTGCACTGTTACGTCTCTCAAGGGCCGCGCGAATCCGCCCAAGGCTCTGCCCGACCGGCAGAAGCACGCAGCAGAACCCCCAAGAAGTCAGCCACAAGGAGACCGAACCGTGAAGAGCGCCGTGGAGACCCTGAACCCGACCCGGGTTCGGCTCACTGTCGAGGTGCCCTTCGAGGAGCTCAAGGACAGCCTCGACGCGGCGTACAAGAAGATCAACCAGCAGGTCACGGTGAAGGGGTTCCGGAAGGGCAAGATCCCGGCGCGCGTCATCGACCAGCGGTTCGGTCGCGGCGCCGTGCTCGAAGAGGCCGTCAATGACGCGCTCCCGAAGTTCTACACCGAAGCGGTCAACGAGGCTGAGCTGAATGTCCTCGGACAGCCCGAGGTCGACATCACCGAGCTGAAGGACGGCGAGACGCTGAACTTCACCGCCGAGGTCGACATCCGTCCCGCCATCGAGATCCCGGACTACTCCGGCATCGAGGTCGAGGTCGACGCCGTCGAGGTCAGCGACGAGGACGTCGAGAAGGCCGTCTCCGAACTGCGTGAGCGTTTCGCCTCGACCTCCCCGGTCGAGCGTGCCGCCCAGGACGACGACGTCGTCACCCTCGACCTGGAGGCCAAGGTCGACGGCGAGGTCCTCGAGGACGGCGTCGCCAGTGGTGTCTCGTACACCATCGGCTCGGGTGAGCTGCTCGACGGCATCGACGAGGCCGTCAAGGGCCTGGAGGCCGGTGGCGAGACCACCTTCGCCTCCGAGCTCAAGGGTGGCTCCGCCGCCGGCAAGGAGGCCCAGGTCACCGTCAAGGTCACCCAGGTCGCCGCCCGTGAACTGCCCGAGCTGGACGACGAGTTCGCGCAGCTCGCCTCCGAGTTCGACACCCTCGACGAGCTGAAGGCCGACAGCCGCAAGCGCCTCGAGAACATGAAGCAGTACGACCAGGCCACGCAGGCCCAGGAGCGTGTCCTGGAGAAGCTGCTCGAGCTGGTCGAGGTGCCCGTCCCCGAGAAGCTGCTCGAGGACGAGATCCACACCCGCAAGCACAACCTCGAGCACCACCAGCTCGGCCAGATGGGCCTCGACCTCGCGAAGTACCTGGAGATCCAGGGCAAGACCGAGGAAGAGTTCGACGCCGAGACCAAGGAAGCCGCGGTCAAGGGCATCAAGACGCAGTTCGTCCTCGACGAGCTCGTCAACAAGGAGAAGCTGAACGTCAACCAGGAGGAGCTCACCGAGCACCTCATGCGGCGCGCGCAGTCCTCCGGCATGTCCCCCGACCAGTTCGCCCAGGCCGTCGTCGAGGGCGGCCAGGTTCCGATGCTTGTCGGCGAGGTCGCCCGCGGCAAGGCGCTCGCGGTCGTCGTCGAGGCCGCCACGGTCAAGGACACCAACGGCGAGGTCGTCGACCTGGACGACGAGGACGAGGCCGACGAGACGGCCGAGACCGTCGAGGCCACCACCGAGGCCGAGGACAAGCCCGAGGCCTGATCACCTCATCTTGTACGCCTGAACGCCGATGGGCCCCGGGGACGCTTTCGTCCCCGGGGCCCATCGGCGTACCGGAGGCGCGGAGAAGTGCGCGAGCACCCCACGACACCCCCACGGCGACCCGCACCCGCCACCAGGGCGCCGACGGCAGCCGCGACCGCGTCAGCGGCCGACGCCGGCCGTGCCCGGAGCCGGGGGTCCGGGGTTCCAGGGCCGCGCACAGGGCCGCCCGAGCCCCTCCTGGGGCGGGACCAAAACCCCGGTCAGGCCAGCACAGCGCATGCGCTCACAGCGAACAGTTCCCTCTGCGGGATTCCCCGGAGGGACCCGCGCGTTAGGGTCCATGAATACGAGGGCAGGGGAGTCCCCGAAGCCGCCCCGAGCGGTGTATAGCACCGGGGTCCCACGCCCCCAGCAGAAGACGTGAGACGGCCCGGCGCCGTCGTAAGACGAGCAGGTGGATACGTGACGAATCTGATGCCCACAGCTGCCGGCGACCCCATCGGTGGTGGCCTCGGCGACCAGGTCTACAACCGACTGCTCGGCGAGCGGATCATCTTCCTCGGCCAGGCGGTCGACGATGACATCGCCAACAAGATCACGGCGCAGCTGCTGCTCCTTGCCTCCGACCCGGACAAGGACATCTACCTCTACATCAACAGCCCCGGCGGATCGATCACGGCCGGTATGGCGATCTACGACACCATGCAGTACATCAAGAACGACGTGGTGACGATCGCGATGGGCATGGCG
Source organism: Streptomyces sp. NPDC048643 (assembly GCF_040650615.1). NCBI lineage: Bacteria > Bacillati > Actinomycetota > Actinomycetes > Kitasatosporales > Streptomycetaceae > Streptomyces > Streptomyces sp. NPDC048643. The sequence goes on along the minus strand of NZ_JBEZHO010000056.1, from coordinate 26,878 downwards.
GCCTCGATGGGCCAGTTCCTGCTCAGCGCGGGTACGCCCGGCAAGCGCTTCGCCCTGCCGAACGCCGAGATCCTGATCCACCAGCCGTCCGCGGGTCTCGCGGGCTCCGCCTCGGACATCAAGATCCACGCCGAGCGGCTGCTGCACACCAAGAAGCGGATGGCGGAGCTGACCTCCTTCCACACCGGTCAGACCGTCGAGCAGATCACTCGTGACTCGGACCGCGACCGCTGGTTCGACCCGGTCGAGGCCAAGGAGTACGGCCTCATCGACGACATCATGCCCACCGCTGCCGGAATGCCGGGCGGCGGCGGCACCGGGGCGGCGTAAGCCCCTCCAGCGCCCCCGGAGGTGGCGCAGGGCCCCTGGTCGCCCCCGGGTGACACAGGGCCCCGGCGCGGCCCCCAGCCGACCGCTCAGCCCTTTTCAGGCTTTTCAGGAGACACAGTGAACGACTTCCCCGGCAGCGGCCTCTTCGCCCGCACGGAGGCCGAGTACACCGGTCCTCGTGCGGAGTCCCGCTACGTCATCCCGCGCTTCGTCGAGCGCACCTCGCAGGGCGTGCGTGAGTACGACCCGTACGCGAAGCTGTTCGAGGAGCGCGTGATCTTCCTCGGCGTGCAGATCGACGACGCCTCAGCCAACGACGTCATGGCGCAGCTCCTGTGCCTGGAGTCGATGGACCCCGACCGTGACATCTCGGTCTACATCAACAGCCCCGGCGGCTCGTTCACGGCCCTCACGGCCATCTACGACACGATGCAGTTCGTGAAGCCGGACGTCCAGACGGTCTGCATGGGCCAGGCCGCCTCGGCCGCCGCGATCCTGCTGGCCGCCGGCACCCCGGGCAAGCGCATGGCGCTCCCGAACGCCCGTGTGCTGATCCACCAGCCGTACAGCGAGACCGGCCGCGGCCAGGTCTCGGACCTCGAGATCGCCGCCAACGAGATCCTCCGGATGCGCTCGCAGCTGGAAGACATGCTGGCCAAGCACTCGACGACGCCGATCGAGAAGATCCGCGAGGACATCGAGCGCGACAAGATCCTCACCGCTGAGGACGCGCTCGCGTACGGCCTGATCGACCAGATCATCTCCACCCGGAAGATGAACAACTCGGCGGTTGTCTGACGTACCGCTGTATCGTCTGCCGTTCCCTGGCGCGGTTCGCTGCGAAGTGAACCGCGCCAAGGGGGGCCCGAACGAGGGGCTCGGCAAGGTACCGTCGGACATAAGGCAGCACCAGGAGCCGCTGGATCCAGGCGACTCCCAGGCGAAGGGGAAGCACACCGTGGCACGCATCGGTGACGGCGGCGATCTGCTCAAGTGCTCGTTCTGTGGCAAGAGCCAGAAGCAGGTCAAGAAGCTCATCGCAGGCCCCGGTGTGTACATCTGCGACGAGTGCATCGATCTCTGCAACGAGATCATCGAGGAAGAACTCGCGGAGACGAGCGAGGTGCGCTGGGAGGAACTCCCCAAGCCCCGTGAGATCTACGAGTTCCTCGAGGGATACGTCGTCGGACAGGAGTCCGCCAAGAAGGCGCTCTCCGTCGCGGTGTACAACCACTACAAGCGCGTCCAGGCCGGTGAGAACAGCGCGGGCCAGAACCGCGAGGACGCCATCGAGTTGGCGAAGTCCAACATCCTCCTGCTGGGCCCCACGGGCTCCGGCAAGACGCTGCTCGCCCAGACCCTCGCGCGCATGCTGAACGTCCCGTTCGCCATCGCGGACGCGACGGCGCTGACGGAGGCGGGGTATGTCGGCGAGGACGTCGAGAACATCCTGCTGAAGCTCATCCAGGCCGCCGACTACGACGTCAAGAAGGCCGAGACCGGGATCATCTACATCGACGAGATCGACAAGGTGGCCCGCAAGAGCGAGAACCCGTCGATCACGCGTGACGTGTCCGGTGAGGGTGTCCAGCAGGCCCTGCTCAAGATCCTCGAGGGCACGACGGCCTCGGTCCCGCCGCAGGGCGGCCGCAAGCACCCGCACCAGGAGTTCATCCAGATCGACACGACGAACGTCCTGTTCATCGTGGGCGGCGCCTTCGCGGGCCTGGAGAAGCTCATCGAGTCGCGGGCCGGCGCCAAGGGCATCGGCTTCGGCGCGACGATCCGCTCGAAGCGGGAGCTGGAGTCCAAGGACCAGTTCGAGGACGTCATGCCGGAGGACCTGGTCAAGTTCGGCATGATCCCCGAGTTCATCGGGCGTCTCCCGGTGATCACCTCGGTCCACAACCTGGACCGCGAGGCCCTCCTCCAGATCCTGGTCGAGCCGCGCAACGCGCTGGTCAAGCAGTACCAGCGCCTCTTCGAACTCGACGGCGTGGAGCTGGACTTCGAGCGCGAGGCCCTGGAGGCCATCGCCGACCAGGCCATCCTCCGCCAGACCGGTGCGCGAGGCCTGCGCGCGATCATGGAGGAAGTCCTCCAGGCCGTGATGTACGAGGTCCCGTCCCGCAAGGACGTCGCCCGCGTCGTCATCACCGCCGACGTCGTCCTGTCGAACGTCAACCCGACCCTGATCCCGAGGGACGCCCGCCGCGGCGGGCCGGGCGAGCAGAAGACGGCCTAGACACCAGCACGTATCGGGGGCGACGGCAGCATGCCGTCGCCCCCGACGCATGTCCGCACCCCGCGAGAGTGTGATGTGCGCGTCATCTGACGAGAACGCTGCGTGACCGTTCCCCGGCGGTGATCTTCTGGTCCGCGGCGAGGTTGACCACCTCGTGAAGTCGAGACCAAACGGGAGATGTGGACATGAAGTTGAGGCGAGCGGTGACAGCCTTGTGCGTTGCGGGTGCGGCGTGCGTCGTACCGCTGGTGACGGCCACGGCAGCGCAGGCCAACCAGAGCACCTGCGTCAACTACATCGGCAACCACCACTACGTGGTGGGGCCGAAGGTGAAGGCGGCCTGCGGCAACAAGGCGCTGACCATGCCGCTGGGGAAGACACCAAACCCCTACTGCCTCGTCGGGCTGGTGCAGATCCACGTCAAGAGCGAGGACGCGCAGGCCGCCTGTATCCGGGCCTGACAGGTGTCCGGGGCCTGACCGGCTCGGTGCGTTCATGAGGGAGGCGCCCCGCGGATCCGCGGGGCGCCTCTTCGTCTCCGTCGTGGGGCGAGCGGTCAGATCTTGACGCGGATGTCCTTACGGAGAGCCGCGGTCACCTTGGCGGACTCGTCCATGCTCACACCATGGCCGCCTTCGGCTGCAACGCCGAAACCGAGCGTGCTGTAGTCGGCCCACATGCACATGTACTGGGTGTCGGTCTTGCCGGTCGCCTGGTTGGGTGCCTTCGCCTGCTGGCACTTCATGATGGCGCCGTCGAGACCGGCCGGGCTCACGGACTGGGGGTCGCCGATGAACTCGACCTTGGTGGTGGAGTCCTTGGAGGAGTCCTTCTTGATGTTGGCGAACGCGGCGTCGAGGGCGGACTCCGGGTCCTTCACCTTGCCGTAGAGGCCGGAGAACGTGACGGCCTTTGACCCGGCGATGACCGTGGGGTCCTTCAGCGTGTCCGGGTCGGCGAGGTCGATCGTGGAGTAGATGGCGTCGACGGACTTGGCGTTGGTGATGCCACTGGCGGCCAGGTCCTTCGCGTCACCGGAGGAGGGGTCCTGCGGTCCCCGGTCGTTGCCCATGCGCTGGTACGCGCCGCCGATCACCTTGGCCGGCGTCGTCAGCTTGTGGGGGCCGTCGTCCGCGACGGTCGCACCGCCGCCGCCCCCGCCGATCGCGAAGTACACGGCCACGGCTATCGCCGCGACCACGGCGACGCCGCCGATGATCAGACCGGTCTTCTTCTTGCCGCCGGACGGCACCGGCGCCATCGGGACGGTGCCGTAGGGGGGCTGGCCGTACGGGGGCTGCTGGCCGTAGGGAGGGGTCTGCGGCTGGCCGGGCTGCGGGGCCTGCTGCGGGTAGCCGTAACCGGGCTGCGCCGGGGGAGCCTGCTGCGGGTACCCGTATCCCGGCTGGGGAGCCTGCTGCGGCGGCTGACCGTAGGGGCCCGGCTGACCGTAGGGTCCCGGCTGTGGGGGCTGCCCGCCGCCCGGCTGACCGTACGGTCCGGGCTGCTGAGGCTGCCCGCCGTACGGGCCCGGCTGGTTGTAGCTCATTTCTGGGTTCCCCTCCAGATGCTTATGTGTTCCTGACATCCTGGCGCACAGGGCGAGGGGCCAGCCCTCCGGGGGCCGCACCGTTACGAAGTAATCCCGTTTCGGGACACGGGTGTGACGCCCCTAAACTGACCCCGTGACCGAGAACTCTCAGCAGCCGCAAGCAGCGCCCACCTCCGAACTGCCGACCCAGTACGCGCCGGCCGATGTAGAGGGGCCGCTCTACGAGCGCTGGGTGGAACGGGGCTACTTCGAGGCGGACGCGAAGAGCGACAAGCCGCCGTTCACGGTCGTCATCCCGCCGCCGAACGTCACGGGCTCCCTGCACCTCGGGCACGCCTTCGAGCACACCCTCATCGACGCCCTCACCCGCCGGAAGCGCATGCAGGGCTTCGAGACGCTGTGGCAGCCCGGCATGGACCACGCCGGCATCGCCACGCAGAACGTCGTCGAGCGGGAGCTCGGCAAGGAGGGCAAGTCCCGGCACGACCTCGGCCGGGAGGCGTTCGTCGAGCGCGTCTGGCAGTGGAAGGCCGAGTCCGGCGGGCAGATCTCCGGGCAGATGCGCCGCCTCGGCGACGGCGTCGCCTGGTCACGCGAGCGCTTCACCATGGACGAGGGCCTCTCCCAGTCCGTCCAGACGATCTTCAAGAAGCTCTACGACGACGAGCTGATCTACCGCGCCGAGCGCATCATCAACTGGTGCCCCCGCTGTCTGACCGCGATCTCGGACATCGAGGTCGAGTACCAGGACGACGACGGCGAGCTGGTCTCCATGAAGTACGGGGACGGGGACGACGCCATCGTCGTCGCCACCACCCGTGCCGAGACGATGCTCGGTGACACCGCCGTCGCCGTCCACCCCGACGACGAGCGGTACAAGCACCTCGTCGGCAAGCTCATCCGCCTCCCGCTGACCGAGCGGTCCATCCCGGTCGTCGCGGACGAGCACGTCGACCCCGAGTTCGGCACCGGCGCCGTCAAGGTGACGCCCGCCCACGACCCGAACGACTTCGAGATCGGGCAGCGCCACGACCTGCCCAACATCGCCGTCATGGACGAGCACGCCGTCATCACGGTCCCCGGCCCCTTCCAGGGCCTGGACCGCCTGGAGGCCCGCTCCGCCATCGTCGCCGCCCTGCGCGCCGACGGCCGGATCGTCGCCGAGAAGCGGCCCTACGTCCACTCGGTCGGCCACTGCTCGCGCTGCAAGACCACCATCGAGCCGCGGCTGTCCATGCAGTGGTGGGTCAAGGTCGGCCCGCTCGCGAAGGCCGCCGGCGACGCGGTCCGCGACGGCAAGGTCAAGATCCACCCGCAGGAGATGGAGAAGCGCTACTTCGACTGGGTCGACAACCTCCACGACTGGTGCATCTCGCGGCAGTTGTGGTGGGGCCACCGCATCCCCGTCTGGTACGGCCCCAACGGCGAGATCGTCTGCGTCGGGCCGGACGACGAGGCTCCCACGGGCGAGGGCTGGCACCAGGACACCGACGTCCTCGACACCTGGTTCTCCTCCGGCCTGTGGCCGTTCTCCACGCTCGGCTGGCCCGAACAGACCGAGAGCCTCGCGAAGTTCTACCCGAACTCCGTCCTCGTCACCGGCTACGACATCCTCTTCTTCTGGGTCGCCCGGATGATGATGTTCGGCCTGTACGCGATGGACGGCACCCCGCCGTTCCACACCATCGCCCTGCACGGCATGGTCCGCGACCAGTTCGGCAAGAAGATGTCCAAGTCCTTCGGTAACGCGGTCAACCCGCTGGACTGGATGGACAAGTACGGCAGCGACGCCCTCCGCTTCACGCTCGCGCGCGGCGCCAACCCCGGTGTCGACGTGCCGATCGGCGAGGACTGGGTCCAGGGCTCGCGCAACTTCGCGAACAAGATCTGGAACGCGACCCGCTTCGCGCTGATGAACGGCGCGACGGTCGAGGGTGAACTCCCGCCCGTCGAGGAACTGTCGGCCACGGACCGCTGGATCCTGTCCCGGCTGAACACCACGGTCGCCGAAGTGGACGCCCTCTACGACGACTTCCAGTTCGCCAAGCTGTCGGACGCCCTGTTCCACTTCGCCTGGGACGAGGTCTTCGACTGGTACGTCGAGCTGTCCAAGACGACGTTCATGGCGGGTGGCGAGCCCGCGAAGGTCTCCGGCCGGGTCCTCGGCGAGGTCCTCGACGTCACGCTGCGGCTGCTCCACCCGATCGTCCCGTTCGTCACGGACACGCTCTGGACGACCCTCACCGGGGGCGAGTCCGTCGTCATCGCCGAGTGGCCCGAGGACAGCGGCTTCCGCGACAGCGCCGCCGAGCGGGAGATCGAGTCCCTCCAGTCGGTGATCACCGAGGTCCGCCGCTTCCGCAACGACCAGGGTCTCCAGCCCGGTCAGCGGGTCCCGGCCCGGCTGGTCCTCGACGGGACGGCGCTGGCCCCGCACGAGGCGGCCATCCGCCAGCTGCTGCGTCTCCAGCCGGAGGGCGACAGCTTCGCGGCCACGGCGACCCTGCCGGTGGCCGGTGCCACGGTCGCGCTCGACCTGTCGGGCACGATCGACGTCGCCGCCGAGCGCAAGCGGCTCGCCAAGGACCTCGCCGCCGCCGAGAAGGAGAAGGCCCAGGCGAACGCCAAGCTCGGCAACGAGGCGTTCCTGGCGAAGGCCCCCGATCAGGTGGTCGACAAGATCCGCACCCGCCTCGCCAAGGCGGACGAGGACATCACCCGCATCCAGGACCAGCTGACCCGCCTGCCCGAGGCGTAGCCGCTCGCCCCAGGACGGACGAAGGCCCCCGGACCGCTCGGTCCCGGGGGCTTCGCCGTACCCGACCGGCCGTCTTTCGCCCCCTGCGCCCCTGCCCTTCCCGCCCCCTGGGGCTCCGCCCCAGACCCCGCTCCTCAAACGCCGGAGGGGCTGGATTGTCGCGAGCGTCGGAGAGGCTGAAAGATCTCAGGCCGGCGGAGCGGGCGAAAAACACCCAGACGTCCGTACCCCCCGGCCGCCTCCGTAGACTGGCCCCGTGAGCGACCTCCCCCCGCACGACAGCAGCGCGCCCGACGACCCGGAGCGTGATCCGCTCGGTCTCTTCGAGGAGATCGTCGAGGCCGAGACCGACCGTGACCCCGACCTCGCGGTGATCGCGGCAGGCAGCCGCACTCTGCGCACCCAGGGCCACGACGGCCGACAGGCCGACGTGCCCGCCCGCCCCGCCGACCCCGAGGTCGACAAGGCGCTGCGCGAGGTCGAGACGGAGCTGGCCGGCCGCTGGGGCGAGACCAAGCTGGAGCCCTCCGTCGACCGGATCGCCGCGTTGATGGACGTCCTCGGAGAGCCGCAGCGCGCGTACCCCTCGATCCACATCACGGGCACCAACGGCAAGACGTCCACGGCCCGCATGATCGAGGCGCTGCTGAGCTCCTTCGACCTGCGCACCGGGCGCTACACCAGCCCGCACGTCCAGTCGGTCACCGAGCGGATCAGCCTGGACGGGGCGCCGATCTCCGCCGAGCGGTTCATCGAGACGTACAACGACATCAAGCCGTACATCGAGATGGTCGACGGGCAGCAGGAGTACCGGCTGTCCTTCTTCGAGGTGCTGACCGGCATGGCCTACGCGGCCTTCGCCGACGCGCCCGTGGACGTCGCCGTCGTCGAGGTCGGCATGGGCGGCAGCTGGGACGCCACGAACGTGATCGACGGTGATGTCGCCGTCGTGACCCCCATCGATCTCGACCACACCGACCGGCTCGGCGAGACGCCCGGCGAGATCGCCGTCGAGAAGGCCGGGATCGTCAAGCAGGACTCCACCGTGATCCTGGCCCAGCAGCCGGTCGACGCGGCCCAGGTGCTGCTGAAGAAGGCTGTCGAGGTCAACGCGACCGTGGCCCGCGAAGGCCTGGAGTTCGGCGTCGTCGCCCGCCACGTCGCGGTCGGCGGACAGCTCCTGACGCTGCGCGGTCTCGGCGGCGAGTACGAAGAGGTGTTCCTGCCGCTGCACGGCGCCTACCAGGCGCACAACGCGGCCGTGGCGCTCGCCGCGGTCGAGGCGTTCTTCGGCGTCGGCGCCGCGCACGCCGAGCGGCTGGACATCGACACCGTGCGCAAGGCGTTCGCCTCCGTCACCTCGCCGGGCCGGCTGGAGATCGTCCGCCGGTCGCCGACCGTGGTGCTCGACGCGGCGCACAACCCGGCCGGCGCCCGGGCCACCGCCGAGGCGGTGAGCGAGGTGTTCGACTTCAGCCGGCTCATCGGGGTGGTCGGCGCGAGCGGCGACAAGAACGTACGGGAGCTGCTGGAGGCATTCGAGCCGATCTTCGCCGAGGTCGTCGTCACGCAGAACACCAGCCACCGCGCGATGGACGCGGACGAGCTGGCCGGGATCGCCGTCGAGGTCTTCGGCGACGACCGGGTGCAGGTCGAGCCGCGGCTCGACGACGCGCTGGAGGCCGCGATCACGCTCGCCGAGGAAGAGGGCGAGTACGCGGGCGGCGGCGTGCTGGTCACCGGATCCGTCATCACGGTCGGCGAGGCCCGACTGCTCCTGGGGAGGGGCTGACTGTCGTGCGTACGCTCTGTGCTTCCACGCTGATCGGCGAGTTCTTCGTCATCGGTTTCGCCGGGCTCGTCGCCATGAAGGAACCCGATCTGGCCACGGCCACGGTCTGGACGGTCTGCGGGATCCTGATGCTGCTGAGCGTGCTGCTGTGCGGCATGATCACGCGGCCCGGCGGTGTCCAGCTCGGCTGGGCGCTGCAGATCCTGCTGATCGCCGGGGGCTTCTTCGTCCCGTCGATGTTCGTCCTCGGCGCGATCTTCGCCGCCCTGTGGTGGGCGTCCGTCCACTACGGGCGGAAGATCGACGAGGCCAAGGCGCGGTTCGCCGCCCAGGCCGAGTCGGCGGGGGAGGGCACGGCCCCGGAGCGGAATCCGTCCCGGCCGCAGGCCCAGGCGGAGGCGGGCGGCACGCCGGCGTAGCTCCGTCGGGAGGGGGCGGCGACGCACCGGCGTAGGCCGGTCGTGGGACGGGAGCGCGGGCGCGTGCCGGTATCACCTGACGCTGCGTGACAGCGCCCCCGACACGCCCTGTAGCCTCGGTCACCCGCACATTTGTGACCTGAAGGAGCCACCCAGTGAGCCAGCGCACCCTCGTCCTCCTCAAGCCCGACGCCGTCCGTCGGAGCCTGACCGGCGAGATCATCAGCCGTATCGAGCGGAAGGCCGGCTGGCAGATCACCGCGCTGGAGCTGCGCACCCTGGACCAGGACACGCTGGAGCAGCACTACGGCGAGCACAAGGGCAAGCCCTTCTACGAGCCGCTGGTGCAGTTCATGGCCTCCGGCCCGGTCGTGGCGCTCATCGTCGAGGGCGAGCGGGTCATCGAGGGCGTGCGCGCCCTCGCCGGTCCCACCGACCCGATCGCCGCCGCCCCCGGTTCCATCCGCGGGGACTTCGGCGTGATCGTCCGCGAGAACCTGATCCACGCCTCCGACTCCGAGGAGTCCGCCGAGCGCGAGGTGAAGATCTTCTTCCCCGGCCGCGTCTGAGCGTCGCGGCGGGGCCGCGTTCCCGCCCGCGGAGGGTCCGGCGGCCGTCCGGTGGATCTTTCGAGCGCGTCGCGCGGCAAATTTTCGAGAATTTTTCTGAGGGTGCGTCAGCCACTCTCGGACTGCCTGACCTGGGGCGGCCGTGGAATTTCCGGCCGTCCCGTGGCATATGCGTGCCGATCGGGGGAACGCGTGCCCCCGATGGCCCGTCTCCAGAAGCGGGGCGGCTCATCATCTGCTGACAATGGCGAAGACCCTCGCGCAGTGTTCGGGCAGGCGCGTCTACGATGGAAGCCTTCACGTCACTGCACCCACCTCGCCGTCCTAAAAAGCCGTCAAAGCTCCACTTGGGAAGGCCAGACGAATCCTGATGGGGAACTCAATGTCGTTCATCGGCCGTGACATGGCTGTCGACCTCGGGACCGCCAACACGCTGGTGTACGTCAGGGGTCGCGGGATCGTACTCAACGAGCCGTCCGTCGTCGCGATCAACACCAACACCGGTGGAATCCTCGCGGTCGGCGCCGAAGCGAAGAAGATGATCGGGCGGACGCCCGGCAACATCGTTGCCGTGCGCCCGCTGAAGGACGGTGTGATCGCCGACTTCGAGATCACCGAGCGCATGCTCCGCTACTTCATCCTGAAGATCCACAAGCGGCGCTACCTCGCCCGTCCCCGTGTCGTCGTCTGTGTGCCCTCCGGCATCACGGGCGTCGAGCGCCGTGCCGTCATCGAGGCGTCGTCCCAGGCCGGCGCCCGCCAGGTGCACATCATCGAGGAGCCCATGGCCGCGGCCATCGGTTCCGGCCTGCCGGTCCACGAGGCCACGGGCAACATGGTGGTGGACATCGGCGGCGGCACCACGGAGGTCGCGGTCATCTCGCTCGGCGGCATCGTCACCGCCCAGTCCATCCGCGTCGCGGGCGACGAGTTGGACAACGCGATCATCCAGCACATCAAGAAGGAGTACAGCCTCCTTCTCGGTGAGCGGACGGCCGAGCAGATCAAGATCACGATCGGTTCGGCGTACGACCTCGACACTGACGAGCACACCGAAATCCGCGGCCGGGACCTCGTGTCCGGACTGCCCAAGACGGTCGTCATCTCCGCGGCGGAGGTCCGCAAGGCGATCGAGGAGCCGGTCAACGCCATCGTCGACGCCGTGAAGACGACGCTCGACAAGTGCCCGCCCGAGCTCTCCGGTGACGTGATGGACCGCGGAATCGTTCTGACCGGCGGCGGAGCCCTGCTGCGCGGTCTCGACGAGCGGCTCCGCCGCGAGACCGGCATGCCGATCCACATCGCCGAGGACCCCCTCGACAGCGTGGCGCTCGGCTCCGGAAAGTGCGTCGAGGAATTCGAGGCGCTCCAGCAGGTGCTGGACGCGCAGCCCCGCCGATGACGTAACGCTTCGATTCCGCCGTACGAGATGATCTCTTCTCGTACGGCGGATCATTGGTGTGGAGGCATAAACTCCTGCGACATAGAGACATAACCTCTCCCATAACAGTCACCCCGTCCTCCACTCCACCACCCCAGCCTCATCGCACCCACGGGCCCGCTTCTCGCCCGGGGTGCGCCCCTGTTGACCCATTTCGACGAGGAAGGCACGGCCGCCGCACGTGAGGGACACACGAGAGAGCCGGCTGCTCCTGGTGCTGCTGATCGCCATCGCGTTCGCACTGATCACGGTGGACATCCGCGGCGGGCAGGACTCACCGGTCGACGGCGCCCGCCAGGCCGCCGCGACGGTCTTCGGCCCGATCGAGAACGGGGTGTCGTCCGCGGTCGACCCCGTCGGCAACGCCGTCGCCGCGGTCCGCGACTCGGGCGACCGCCACGACCGCGTCGCCCAACTGGAGCACGACAACGCGGCGTTGAAGGCGAAGCTCGGCAGCGACGACCGCAACCGCAGCCGCCTCAAGCAGCTCGACAAGATGATCAAGGTGGCGGGCGAGGGCCAGTACGGCATCAAGGGCGCCGAGGTGATCGCCATAGGAGCGGCCCAGGGCTTCTCCTGGACCGTCACCATCGACGTCGGCGCCCACGACGGCATCAAGCGCGACATGACCGTCCTGAACGGCGACGGACTCGTCGGCCGCGTCACCACCGTCGGCCCGGACACCGCCACGGTGCTGCTCGCCAACGACCCCGACTTCACCGTCGGCACGCGCATGGAGTCGACCGACGAACTCGGCTTCGCCTCGGGACAGGGCGACAGCCCGCTGCGCGTCGAACTCCTCAACGCCAAGGCGAAGATCAAGAAGGGCGACCGGCTGATCACCTTCGGCTCGCAGGCCGACAAGCCGTTCGTCCCCGGCGTGCCCGTGGGCACCGTCTCCCGGGTCGACCCCTCCGGCGGCGACCTGACCCGCACGGTCTACGTCAAGCCGTTCGTCTCGTTCACCAAGCTCGACATCCTCGGGGTCGTCGTGACCGCCCCGAAGAGCGACCCGCGCGACGCCGTGCTGCCCCCGAAACCGAAACCCACGCCCACGCCGACGGTGACCGTCACGGTCACCCCCTCGGCGAACGCCCCCGTCGACGGCCAGCAGCAGTAGCAGGAGGAGCCGAATCCCATGCGTTTCAACAGGATGCTGCTCTCCGTCACCCTGGTGGTCGTCGCCCTGGTGATCCAGGTGAGCGTTCTTGCCCGTCTCCATCTCCCGGGCGCCGTCCCGGACCTGGTGCTCCTGACCGTGATCGCCCTCGCCATGGTCTACGGCCACGTCGGCGGCGCGCTCATCGGCTTCGGCGCCGGTCTGCTCTCCGACGTCGTCCCGCCCGCCGACCACGCCGCCGGGCGCTACGCCCTGGTGCTGTGCGTCATCGGCTACTGCGCCGGCCTGGTCAAGCCGGAGAACGGCCGCCTCAAGTCGGCCACCGGCCCGATGGCCGTGGTCGTCGTCGCCGCGATCGGATCCACCCTGCTCTACGCGGGAGTCGGCGCCCTCGTCGGCGACACCGCCGCCCGCCACGTCGGGCTCACCAGCCTGCTGTTCACCGCCGCCCTCTACGACCTGCTGCTCGCGCCGTTCGTCGTCCCCGTGGTGATGGCACTCGCCCGGCGCGCCGAGAACGACCCGCTCTCCGAAGCAGGTTCGGCCGGAGGGGCCGGTGACGTCTCGACGGGCTGGCTGTCCTCCGGCACCGGGCTGCGCATCGGCAGCCAGCGCAGCGGACTGCGCGTGAAGGCGGCCAAGGCGCGGGTCGCCCGCGCGGGACGTATCAAGGGGGTGAAGCGCCTGTGAGGACACCGAGGAGATCCGTCCGGCTGTCGTCCCAAGCGCCGCACGGGTCACGGAACTTGGCCGGCCACGGGCTCGCCGCGCACAGGTTCGCCGTGTACTCGTATGTCACGTACACACACTGAGAGGGGGAGGCACAAGCAGTGACCAACATCCCGGAGACCGGCCGGACCCCACGGGTCCAGATCCGGCTCGTCGTCATCCAGATTCTCGTACTCTCCCTCCTCGGCACCCTGGGCGGCCGCCTCTGGTACCTCCAGATCCGCAACGGCGACGAATACGCCAAGGAAGCCTCCGGCAACCACGTCCAGCAGGTCGTCCAGCCCGCCGTGCGCGGCTCGATCCTCGACGCGCGGGGCGTTCCGATCGCCGACAACGAGACCCGCCTCGTGGTCTCCGCCTCGCGCACCGACCTGCTGAAGATGCGGGACGACGGCCAGGCCGTCCTCACCAAGCTCGCCGGCGTCCTGGGCCTGAAGCCCAAGGACGTCATGGAGAAGGTCCGCCTCTGCGACGCCAAGACGCCGCAGCCCTGCTGGAACGGCTCGCCCTACCAGCCCATCCCCATCACCGACGAGGCCACGCCCAAGCAGGCCCTCCAGATCCGCGAGCGCTCCGAGGACTTCCCCGGAATCAGCGCCGAACCCGAGGCCGTCCGCCGGTACGCCGCCCCCGGACAGGCCAACACCGCCCAGGTGCTCGGCTACCTCTCGCCCGTCACCGACGACGAGATCACCAAGGCCAAGGACACCGACTCCCCGTACCTGCGCTCCGACCAGGTCGGACGGTCGGGCCTGGAGCGCGAGTACGACAAGGAACTGCGCGGCAAGGCCGGCGTCACCCGCTACGAGGTGGACAACCTCGGCCGCGTCATCGGCCAGGCCAAGAGCGACAAGGCCGAGCCCGGCGAGAACCTCGTCACCAGCATCGACTCCCGGGTCCAGCGGGTCGCGGAGTACGAGCTGAACGACGCGATGAAGGTCGCCCGCACCCAGTTCGACAAGATCACCGGCGAGAACTACAAGGCCGACTCCGGTGCCGTCGTGGTCATGGAGGCCAAGACCGGCCGTGTCGTCGCCATGGCGTCCAACCCCTCGTACGACCCGAACGCCTGGGTCGGCGGCATCTCGGGCAAGGACTACACCGCCCTCACCGGCAAGAAGTCCAACTACCCCCTGCTGAACCGGGCCATCCAGGGCCAGTCCGCGCCCGGCTCGACGTTCAAGGTGATCTCCACGGCCGCCGCCGTCGAGGCCGGATACGCCTTCGACGGGCACTACCCGTGCACGAGTTCCTACTCCGTCGGCAGCCAGGTCTTCAAGAACTTCGAGGGCGAGAGCTTCGGCCCCATCTCCCTCGGCCGGGCCCTCGAGGTCTCCTGCGACACCGTCTTCTACGGCCTCTCCGACAACGAGTGGAAGAGGGACGGGGGCATCAGCCCGAAGAAGACCCCCAAGGACTACTTCTACAAGGCCGCCCACCAGTTCGGTCTCGGCAAGGAGACCGGCATCGACCTCCCCAACGAGGTCACCGGCCGCGTCCCCGACCGCAAGTGGAAGGCGGACTACTGGAAGGCCAACAAGGCCGTCTGGTGCAAGACCGGCAAGAAGGGCGGCACGTACGTCCAGCAGATCGCGTACGAGAACTGCCTCGAAGGCAACCGGATGCGCGAGGGTGACTCGATCAACTACTCCATCGGTCAGGGTGACACCCTCGTCACCCCGATCCAGGAGGCCGCCATCTACTCCGCGGTCTCCAACGGCGGCACCCTGTACGCCCCGACCATCGGCAAGGCGCTCGTCAGCCCCGACGGCAAGACCGTCCAGGAGATCAAGCCGAAGAAGAACGGCAGACTGCCGGTCGACCAGGCGACGCTGAGGGGGATAAACGATGCCTTCGCGGGCGTCGTCACCCGCGGTACCGCCGCCTGGAAGTTCGGCGGCTGGCCCCAGGACAAGATCCCGCTGCACGCCAAGACCGGTACCGCCGAGGTCTACGGCAAGCAGACGACGTCCTGGCTCGCCACGTACTCCAAGGACTACACGATCATCATGACGATCTCCCAGGCCGGTACGGGCTCGGGAGCGTCCGGTGAGGCCGTGCGCAAGATCTACAACGCCCTCTACGGCGTCTCCGCCGACGGCGACATCGACAAGAAGAAGGCCCTCCTGCCCACCCCGCAGAAGAGCCTGCCGAAGATCGAGCGCGACGGCTCGATCGACTCCCCGGACGTCTCCAAGGACCCGGTCAAGGACCTGAAGGCCAACGACGCCCTCCGGGACGGGACCACCGACCCCGGCCAGGACCTGCCCGCGGGCACCACGCCCTCGCCGACCGCCGCCAACCGTGACACGCGCAGGCGCACGGCCCGCCGGGGGACGCCGCGGGGGAAGAGGGTCCTGACATGACGAGCGCGCCGACCAACGGCCTGAGGATCCTGACATGACCGGAGCCAACAACTTCTCCGTCTCCGGGTACGGACCCGAGCGCGCGGGCTGGACACGCCTGTTCGCCCGCGACTCGCTCGCCCGCCGGCTCGACTGGCCGATACTGCTGTCGGCCGTGGCGCTGTCCCTGATCGGCGCGGCCCTCGTCTACTCGGCGACCCGCAACCGCACCGAGATCAACCAGGGCGACCCGTACTTCTTCCTCATCCGCCACCTGATGAACACGGGCATCGGCATCGGGCTGATGATCGGCACGATCTGGCTCGGCCACCGCACCCTGCGCACGGCCGTGCCGATCCTGTACGGCCTCTCGGTCTTCCTGATCCTGCTGGTGCTGACCCCGCTCGGTGCGACGATCAACGGCCAGCGCAACTGGCTCGTCGCGGGCGGTCTGTCGCTCCAGCCCGCCGAGTTCATCAAGATCACGATCATCCTGGGCATGGCGATGCTGCTGGCCACCCGCGTCGACGCGGGCGACAAGCAGTACCCCGACCACCGCACGGTGCTCCAGGCACTGGGCCTGGCGGCCGTACCGATGATGATCGTGCTGCTCATGCCCGACCTCGGCACCATCATGGTCGCGGTCATCATCGTGCTCGGCGTCCTGCTGTCCTCCGGTGCCTCCAACCGCTGGGTGTTCGGCCTGATCGGCGCGGGCGCCCTCGGAGCGATCGCCGTCTGGCAGCTCAAGATCCTCGACGAGTACCAGATCAACCGCTTCGCCGCCTTCGCCAACCCCGACCTCGACCCGGCCGGCGTCGGCTACAACACCAACCAGGCCCGCATCGCCATCGGTTCCGGCGGCCTCTTCGGCACCGGCCTCGGCCAGGGCTCGCAGACGACCGGCCAGTTCGTGCCCGAGCAGCAGACCGACTTCGTCTTCACCGTCGCCGGTGAGGAACTCGGCTTCGTCGGCGCGGGCCTGATCCTGGTGCTCCTCGGCGTGGTCCTGTGGCGCGCCTGCCGCATCGCCCGCGAGACGACCGAGCTGTACGGCACGATCGTCGCGGCCGGCATCATCGCCTGGTTCGCCTTCCAGGCCTTCGAGAACATCGGCATGACGCTCGGCATCATGCCGGTCGCGGGTCTACCCCTGCCGTTCGTGTCCTACGGCGGATCCTCCATGTTCGCCGTGTGGGTCGCGGTGGGGCTGTTGCAGTCGATCAGGGTGCAGCGGCCGATGTCGGCATAGGCGCCCGGGCGGCCGGGGCGGCGGCGGTGACCGAGAGGGTCCGGCCACTCCCGGGCCGCCCGGCCGCACCGGCCGGGACGGCGAGCAGGACGGCGAGCCGGCCACGAGAGGCTGATCGGGTACTGCCCAGGGCCCCGAATCGCGTCTAGATTCGGTTCATGGCGGACACGAAACGCGAGATCGAGCGCAAGTACGAGGGTCCCGCGACCGAGAACGGCGCCGACGGCCTGCCGGATCTCAGCGGCGTCGCCGGAGTCGCCGCCGTCGTCGACAAGGGCGTCGCCGAACTCGACGCCACCTACTACGACACCCCGGACCAACGCCTCGCCGCCGCCTCCCTCACGCTGCGCCGCCGCACCGGGGGCGCGGACGCCGGCTGGCACCTCAAGCTCCCCGTCGCCGAGGGCGTACGCGACGAGATCCGCGCACCTCTCTCCGACACCGTGCCCCGCGCCCTGTCCGGCCTCGTCCGCTCCCGCGTGCGCGACACCGAACTCGTCCCCCTCGTCCGCCTGGTGTCCTCCCGCGACGTCCGCCACCTCGTCGACGGCTCCGGCGCCCTGCTCGCCGAGGTCAGCCTCGACCGGGTCCGCGCCGAGCGGCTCGACGGAGGCGGGGGCACCGCCGCCTGGACCGAGATCGAGGTGGAACTCGCCGACGAGGGCGACCCCGCCTTCCTCGACAAGGTCGAGAAGAAGCTCCGCAAGGCGGGCCTCCACCGCTCCGCCGCACCCTCCAAACTCGCCAAGGCCCTGACGGAGACCGGCAACCGGGCCGGCCAGCGCCGCGACGGGCGCGCGGGGAAGCCCGCCCGCGCGACGGCCCCCGGCACCGCGGGCGACCACGTCCTCGCCCACCTCCGCGCCCAGCGCGACGCCATCGTCGAACTCGACCCCGCCGTCCGCCGCGACGTCCCCGACTCCGTGCACAGCATGCGGGTCGCCACCCGCCGCCTGCGCGGCACCTTCGGCTCGTACGCCAAGGTCCTGGACCCCGCCGTCACCGGGCCGATCGGCGACGAGCTGAAATGGCTGGCCGGCGAACTCGGCGTCGACCGCGACCGGGAGGTCCTCACCGAGCGCCTCACCCAGGCCCTCGGTGAACTGCCGCGCTCCCTCGTCGGCGGGCCCGTCCGCACCCGGCTGCGCACCTGGGCGCACGCCCGCCACGGCGGCTCCCGGCGCCGCCTGCTCGCCGTCCTCGACGGAAAGCGGTACCTGGCACTGCTGAGCGCCCTCGACGCCCTGGTGGCGGACCCGCCGCTGCTCAAGGCCGCCGCCGGGGATCCCGAGAGGGTGATCGCCAAGGCGGTCCGCAAGGACGTCGCGAAGGTCTCCGAACTCGTTGCGCAGGCCCTCGACGGGCGGCCCGGCACCGACCGCGACCTCGCGATGCACGAGGCCCGCAAGAAGGCCAAGCGCACCCGCTACGCCGCCGAGGCCGCCGTCCCCGCGCTGGGCGCTCCCGCCGCCGGCCTCGCCAAGGCGATGAAGTCGCTCCAGGGCCTCCTCGGCGACCACCAGGACAGCGTGATGACCCGCGAGGCCCTGCGGGAGCTGGCGGCCCTGGCGCACGCGGCGGGGGAGAGCTCGTTCACCTACGGCGTGCTCTACGGGCGTGAGGAGCAGCGCGCGGCGGCGGTCGAGGCGGCGCTTCCGGGGGCCTGGCGGGCGACGCTGGAGCAGGCGTCCGTCTGACGGTCACCGTCCGTGGGTGGGCGAGCCCGGGTGGACGACCGTGGGCGGAGGGGGCTCCCGTCCGCGTTACGCTGGATGGTCAACCCTGTCGGCTCACAAAGGTTCGCGAGATGTCTGCCGAAACCGCTGTGTCGGTCTTCCCACAGCTCGAAGCCCTGCTCCCGCATGTGCAGAAGCCCATCCAGTACGTCGGCGGAGAACTCAACTCCACGGTGAAGCCGTGGGAGGAGTGCGACGTCCGCTGGGCGCTCATGTACCCCGACGCGTACGAGGTCGGCCTGCCCAACCAGGGCGTCATGATCCTCTACGAAGTGCTGAACGAGCGCGAGGGCGTCCTCGCCGAGCGCACCTACAGCGTCTGGCCCGACCTGGAGGAGCTGATGCGCGAGCACCGGGTCCCCCAGTTCACCGTGGACAGCCACCGCCCGGTGAAGGCCTTCGACGTGTTCGGCCTGTCCTTCTCCACGGAGCTGGGCTACACGAACATGCTGACCGCCCTCGACTTGGCGGGCATCCCGCTGGAGTCGAAGGACCGCACCCTCGACGACCCGATCGTGCTGGCCGGCGGGCACGCCGCGTTCAACCCCGAGCCGATCGCCGACTTCATCGACGCGGCGGTCATCGGCGACGGTGAACAGGCCGTCCTCGACATGACGGAGATCATCCGCACCTGGAAGGCGGAGGGCCGCCCGGGCGGGCGCGAGGAGGTCCTCTTCCGCCTGGCGAAGACCGGCAACGTCTACATCCCGGCCTTCTACGACGTCGAGTACCTCGCCGACGGCCGCATCGCGCGCGTCGTGCCCAACAAGTCGGGCGTGCCGTGGCGGGTCTCCAAGCACACCGTCATGGACCTCGACGAGTGGCCGTACCCGAAGCAGCCCCTCGTGCCGCTCGCGGAGACCGTCCACGAGCGCATGTCGGTGGAGATCTTCCGCGGCTGCACGCGCGGCTGCCGCTTCTGCCAGGCGGGCATGATCACCCGTCCGGTGCGCGAGCGGTCCATCACCGGCATCGGCGAGATGGTGGAGAAGGGCCTGAAGGCGACCGGCTTCGAGGAGGTCGGCCTGCTCTCCCTGTCCTCCGCCGACCACTCGGAGATCGCCGACATCGCCAAGGGCCTCGCGGACCGGTACGAGGAGGACAAGGTCGGTCTCTCCCTGCCCTCCACCCGCGTGGACGCCTTCAACGTCGACCTGGCCAACGAGCTGACCCGCAACGGCCGTCGCTCGGGCCTGACCTTCGCGCCCGAGGGCGGCTCCGAGCGCATGCGCAAGGTCATCAACAAGATGGTCTCGGAGGAGGACCTCATCCGGACCGTCTCCACGGCCTACGGCAACGGCTGGCGCCAGGTGAAGCTGTACTTCATGTGCGGCCTGCCGACCGAGACGGACGAGGACGTCCTGCAGATCGCCGACATGGCGATGAACGTGATCGCCGAGGGCCGCAAGGTCTCCGGCCAGAACGACATCCGCTGCACGGTCTCGATCGGCGGCTTCGTGCCCAAGCCCCACACCCCCTTCCAGTGGGCGCCGCAGCTCTCCGCCGAGGACACCGACGCCCGCCTCACGAAACTCCGCGACAAGATCCGCGGCGACAAGAAGTACGGCCGCTCGATCGGCTTCCGCTACCACGACGGCAAGCCCGGCATCGTCGAGGGCCTGCTGTCCCGCGGCGACCGGCGCATCGGCTCCGTCATCCGCGCCGTCTACGAGGACGGCGGCCGCTTCGACGGCTGGCGCGAGCACTTCTCGTACGAGCGCTGGATGCGCTGCGCCGACAAGACGCTCCCCGACTTCGGCGTGGACCTCGACTGGTACACGACCCGCGAGCGCTCCTACGAGGAGGTCCTGCCCTGGGACCACCTGGACTCCGGTCTCGACAAGGACTGGCTCTGGGAGGACTGGCAGGACTCCCTCGACGAGACCGAGGTCGAGGACTGCCGCTGGACCCCCTGCTTCGACTGCGGGGTGTGTCCTCAGATGGACACGAGCATCCAGATCGGCCCGACCGGCAAGAAGTTGCTGCCGCTGACGGTCAAGAACCCGGCTCCGGCGGCCAGTGGGCACACGCACTGAAGCACGGGTGACGCGGAACCGAACGAGGCGCCCCCTTCCCGACGGGAAGGAGGCGCCTCGCTGTGTGCCCGTCCTCAGGCGTGACCCGTTCCCGGGCCGTAGGCCGCCGCGATGTCCTTGGACGCGGCCCAGCGGCTGTAGGTGGGGGACTGGGGCCAGCCCTCGGGGGAGTCCTGCCATTCCTCCTGGCGTCCGTACGGCAGGAGGTCGATGAGCGCGAAGGTGTGGCTCAGCTGCTCGGTGCCGCGGCCGTCGGTGTGCCAGGTGCGGTGGACGGTGTCGCCGTCGCGCAGGAACACGTTGACGGCGAAGCCGCCGCCGGGCGGTGCGCCGACGTCCGCCCCGAACGGGCTGTTCGCCGTCGAGTACCACGGCATCCGGTTGCCGACCCGCTCCTTGTAGGCGAGCGCCTCGTCGATGGGGCCCTGGGTGACGACGACGAAGCGGGCGTCGTACTGGTCGAGGAACTCCAGGCGGGTGAACTGCGAGGTGAACCCCGTACAGCCCGGGCACTGCCACTCCTGGCCGGCGAACCACATGTGGTTGTAGACGATCAGCTGCCGCCGGCCCTCGAAGACGTCCGCTAGCCGGACGGGTCCGTCCGCGCCCTCCAGCGTGTACTCCGGCATCTCGACCATCGGCAGACGGCGGCGCTCGGCGGCGACGGCGTCGAGCTCCCGCGTCGCGGCCTTCTCCCGCGCCCGCAGGCTCTCCAGCCGGTTCTCCCAGGTCGCGCTGTCGACGACGGGTGGTAGTGCGCTCATGGTCCCCTCACACAGCTCGTAGGCGACGTTCCCTTGCGCAGACTCGGACTCCCCGAGGGACGGGAACTCATCGGTCGCCCACGACCGGTGGATCGCACAACGACGTGACGCCGGGTGTCCCCGTGGCGCATCCATCGGGGTGGCCGCTGCGTCTAGGCAGGTATGGATCTGGAAAAGCCGTCTGCCGGGACGGCCGAGCGGCCCGGGGCGCCAGGGGCGGGGGCCGAGGGCTGTCTCGCCGTCGCGATCCGCGTTCCCGTGCGGATCGTGGTGCTCGTGCTCGTCGTGCCGGTGCGCATGGTGTGGGACGCGTGCGTCGTCGGCGGGAGGATTCTCCGGGACACCGTGCTGCGCCCGCTGGGGCGGGTCGTCGGCTGGGTGGCGCGGGCCCTGTTCGTCTGGCCGTGGGTGGCCCTGTGGCGGTACGTGGTCGTGCCGGTCGGCACCGCACTGGCCTGGCTGGGACGGGTGCTGCTCGTCGTGCCGGCGGTGTGGCTGTACCGCGTGCTCCTGACCCCGCTCGGCCACGGCCTCGCCTGGTTCGCCGGCGGGGTCGGGGCGGTGCTGGGCTGGATGTACGCGCGGCTGCTCACGCCCGTGGGACACGCCGTCGCCGCGCTGCTGCGGGGCGTCGGTCTGGTCCTCGCCGCTGTCGGCGGCGGACTCTGGACTGCTGTCGTCTGGCTGGCGCGTCACCTGGTGGTCGTGCCGGCCAGGTGGCTCCACACGTGGGTACTCACGCCCGTGGCGAGGGCGGTCGTCCTGCTGCTCACCGGGATCGTGTGGGTCGTACGGATGATCCTGCTCGGCATCGGTGCCGTCCTCTACTGGACGGCACGCGTTCTGCTGGTGCTGCCCGCGCTCGCGCTGTGGCGCTGGGTGCTCGTGCCGGTCGGCCGGGCCCTCGCCGTCGTCGGACGGGAGGTCGGCGAAGCCCTCGGGCACGCGTGGCGTGTCGCCGGACACATCTCGCTCGCCGTCGGACGGTTCCTCGGACGGCTCCTGACGTGGACCCTCGTGGATCCTGCCCGCTGGGCGTACCGGACGGTGCTGACGCCGGTCGGTCACACCGTCCGCGACCTGGTGCTCAAGCCCGCCGCCGAGGCGGCACGCAGCGCGGGACGGACAGCGCGACAGGCACTGGCCGCCGCCCGCGACGGGGCGCGCCAGGCCCGCGCCGACTTCCGCCGACTGCTCCTCGGCCCGCCCCGGGAGCCGCAGCTCGTCACCGCACCGGAATCGCGGCCTGCCCCAGCCCCCGAACCACGGGCCGCCACCCCCCGGGAGACGGAGCCGCTCGGTCCGCGGGAACCAGTCGCGGGCGGGACACGTACTCTAGGTAGCAGTACGACCGCACTCACGAAGGACTGAACGACACTGGGCAAGCGACAGCCCGAAGGCCCGCCTCCCGCTCCCGCGGTGCAGCGCGTCCGACTGCGCTACACCAAGCGCGGCCGCCTCCGGTTCACCAGCCACCGTGACTTCCAGCGCGCTTTCGAGCGCGCCCTGCGCCGCGCCGCCGTACCGATGGCGTACTCGGCCGGGTTCACGCCGCACCCCAAGGTGTCGTACGCCAATGCCGCACCCACCGGCACGGGCAGCGAGGCGGAGTACCTGGAGATCGCGCTCACCGAGGCGCGCGACCCGGAGAGGCTGCGTGCGCTCCTCGACGAGTCGATGCCCTCGGGCCTCGACATCATCGAGGCGGTGGAGGCCCGCACCTCGGGTCTCGCCGACCGGCTCACCGCTTCCGTGTGGGAGCTGCGCCTCGACGGCGTGGAACCGGCCGAGGCGGAGCGCGCGGTGGCGGCGTTCACGGCCGCCGAGACCGTGGAGGTCAGCCGCAAGACCAAGAATGGCGTACGGACGTTCGATGCCCGGAGCGCCGTGGCGGCTCTTGAGACGGTCGCCGGGACGCACGGTCCCCAGGCTGATAGGCCGAGCGACCAGGCCTGTGCGATACTGCGGCTGGTTGTTCGGCACGTGACGCCTGCCGTTCGACCCGACGACGTCCTGTCCGGTCTTCGCGCCGTGGCCGACCTGGCGCCGCCGGTCGCCGCAGCGGTGACCAGGCTGGCGCAGGGGCTGTTCGATGAAGAGACCGGCACGGTGACCGACCCGCTCGCGCCCGACCGCGAGGCAGTCGCAGCCGCCCCAGCCGATCGCACAGGGGCCGCCGAAACTGCCGCCGCGAAGGCGTCGGCGTAGGGAAGTCCCGCGTAAGGACGCACGTCGTAGCGCCGCCCTCGTATCCGGGAGCCATCTGGGTCGGGCAGCGCACCCCACCACAAGACTTTCGCCAGGCCGTACGCACACATGGCGTACGGAACCGGCGAGACAGGACACAGAGAGCTCCCGTGCGGCGCCCGCGCCCCGGACGGCGGCACCGCGCATCGCGCGAGCCGCGGACGTCACCGGCACTGCCGGACCAGGCGCGGCGCCCGGGAGCCTGACGGGAGATCCACCCGCATGCTCGAGCCGACCGAAGCCGCCGAGCCCTCCACGGGCTCCGACGACAACAACAGCCCCAGCGACACCCTGCCGCCGCGGCGCCGCCGCCGTGCCGCGTCGCGCCCCGCCGGTCCTCCGACCGCCGCCTCCGAGGCCGCGGCCGAGACCACCGCGCCGGCCATACCGGCCGTCGCGTCCGCCGAATCCGTCGCGGACGAGCCCACCACCACCGCGGACTCCGTGGACCCGGAGCCCGAGGAGACGGACGAGGCGGCCCAGGCCGCGGCGGCCGACACCGAGGACGCCGCACCGCGCCGTACGCGCCGCCGTGCCACCCGCCGTGTCTCGGCCCCCGCCGGTGTGCCGGTGGCCGACGAGGCCACCGAGATCGCCGAGACCGTGGTGCCCGCCCCGGCCGCCGTCGCCGAGCCCGCCGCCCGGGCGGCCGAGGAGACCCCGGCCCCCGTCGAGGAGCCCGCTCCCGCCGGCCGTACGCGCCGCCGAGCCACCCGCCGGGTCGCCGCGCCCGCCGCCGCCGAGGCCGCCGAGACGGTGACCGCACCCGCCGAGCCCGTCGCCGCCCCGGCGCAGGCCGAGGCCCCCGCCGAGACGGTGGAGGCGGAGGAGGACGCCACTCCTCGCCGCGCCACCCGTCGTCGTGCCACCCGGCGCGTCTCCGCCCCGGCCGGCACGCCCGAGGGCGACGCCGCCGACGAGCGTGTGGAGGCGCCCGTGACCAGCGAGAGCAAGCCCGCGGAGTCCGAGCGTCCCGAGGCCGTTCAGGCGGACGCCGCGCCGGCCGAGGACGGTGCCCCGCGCCGTGGCCGCCGCCGCGCCACCCGGAAGGCCGCCGGCGGTTTCTCGGCCCCCGCGCCGAAGGAGACCGACGACTCCTCACGGCGTCCCGGCCGTCCCGCCGTCGCCGTCTTCCAGGCGCCGGTGTTCACCGAGCCGATGTTCCAGACGCCGGAGCGCGCCGCCGCCGCGGCCGCCGCCGCGGCCGCCGCCGAGGCCGCCGGAGCGAGCGTCGAGGCCCCCGAGCCCGTCGAGGCCCCCGAGCCGGCCGAGGCCGTCGAGGAGCCCACCGGCGGGCGTCGCAGCCGCCGCCGTCGCCGGGCCGTCGAGGACGAGCCGGTGACCGTGGCCGCCGAGGAGCCGGAGCCGCAGGAGCCCGAGGAGTCCGCCGAGGACGCCGAGGACGCCGAGGACAGCGCCGAGGGTGACGACAGCGAGGAGGAGTCCGCGGGCTCCCGACGCCGTCGCCGTCGTGGTGGCCGTCGCCGCCGCCGTGGCGAGTCCGCCGACTCGGACCACGAGTCCGGCGACTCCACCGACGAGGACGAGGCGGCCGACCAGGCCGCGCAGGACGCCGAGGACACCGCCGAGCAGGTCGAGGAGGACGCCGAGGAGTCCGACGACGACGAGCGCGGGGAGTCGGGCGGCTCCAGCAGCAGCCGTCGCCGTCGCCGCCGCCGCCGCCGCGCCGGTGACTCCGGTGGCGACAACGAGTCGAGCGACAACGACCCCGAGCGCACGGTCGTCAAGGTCCGCGAGCCGCGGAGCAAGAACGTCGAGCGGTCCGGTGACGCCACGGACGAGGTCCAGTCCATCAAGGGCTCGACCCGCCTGGAGGCGAAGAAGCAGCGCCGTCGCGAGGGCCGCGAGCAGGGCCGCCGCCGCGTCCCGATCATCACCGAGGCCGAGTTCCTGGCCCGCCGTGAGGCCGTCGAGCGGGTGATGGTCGTCCGCCAGAGCGGCGAGCGCACCCAGATCGGCGTCCTCGAGGACAACGTGCTCGTCGAGCACTACGTCAACAAGGAGCAGTCGACCTCGTACGTCGGCAACGTCTACCTGGGCAAGGTCCAGAACGTGCTGCCGTCGATGGAGGCCGCCTTCATCGACATCGGCAAGGGCCGCAACGCCGTGCTCTACGCCGGTGAGGTCAACTTCGAGGCGCTCGGCATGGCCCACGGGCCGCGCCGCATCGAATCCGCCCTCAAGTCCGGCCAGTCGGTCCTCGTGCAGGTCACCAAGGACCCGATCGGTCACAAGGGCGCGCGTCTGACCAGCCAGGTCTCCCTCCCGGGCCGCTACCTCGTGTACGTGCCCGAGGGCTCCATGACCGGCATCAGCCGCAAGCTGCCCGACACCGAGCGCGCGCGTCTGAAGACCATCCTCAAGAAGATCGTCCCCGAGGACGCGGGCGTCATCGTGCGCACCGCCGCCGAGGGCGCGAGCGAGGACGAGCTGCGCCGCGACGTCGAGCGTCTGCAGGCGCAGTGGGAGGACATCCAGAAGAAGGCGAAGAGCGGCAACGCCCCGACGCTGCTCTACGGCGAGCCGGACATGACCGTCCGCGTCGTCCGCGACATCTTCAACGAGGACTTCTCCAAGGTCATCGTCAGCGGTGACGAGGCGTGGGACACCATCCACGGCTACGTCGCGCACGTCGCGCCCGACCTGACCGAGCGGCTGTCGAGGTGGACCTCCGAGGTCGACGTCTTCGCGACGTACCGGATCGACGAGCAGCTGATGAAGGCGCTGGACCGCAAGGTCTGGCTGCCGAGCGGCGGTTCGCTGGTGATCGACAAGACCGAGGCGATGATCGTCGTCGACGTCAACACCGGCAAGTTCACCGGCCAGGGCGGCAACCTCGAAGAGACCGTGACCAGGAACAACCTGGAGGCGGCCGAGGAGATCGTGCGCCAGCTGCGGCTGCGCGACCTGGGCGGCATCGTCGTCATCGACTTCATCGACATGGTCCTGGAGTCCAACCGCGACCTGGTCCTGCGCCGCCTGCTGGAATGCCTGGGCCGCGACCGTACGAAGCACCAGGTCGCCGAGGTGACCTCGCTGGGTCTGGTCCAGATGACCCGTAAGCGGGTCGGCCAGGGCCTCCTGGAGTCGTTCTCCGAGACCTGCGTCCACTGCAACGGCCGCGGTGTCATCGTGCACATGGAGCAGCCGACGTCCGTCGGTGGCGGCGGCAAGCGCAAGAAGCGCGGCCGTGGCGGCGCCGAGCAGGTGCACGACCACGACCACGACCACGACACGCACGAGTCGGCCGAGGAGTCGGAGACGGTCGAGACGGAGGCCGAGGTGGCCGCCGAGGTCGCCGCGCCCGTCGCGGTCGAGCCGGACTTCCAGCCGGACGAGGAGCTGTACGGCAGTGCCGCCGAGGCGGAGGCCGCGGCCGGCCGCGGCCGTTCGCGTCGCCGCGCCACCCGGCGCGCGTCGGCTCCGGCCGGTGCGCCGAAGGCCGAGGCGCCGACGACCTGGCCCTTCTCGACCAGGTAGACGCCGTCCCGGGTGAGCCCGGTCAGCAGCAGCGTCGCCGGG